>WYBJ01000080.1 GCA_011525945.1 Burkholderiaceae bacterium
GCGGTGGAAAACGCCGGTATTGCTTGTGACGCAGCCACCTAATCCCGATGAGCGGCTACCGCTCCCCGTTCGCCGCTGCCTCACCAAGGAGCAAGCCGCGGAGTATCTCGCCATCGGCGTGACGCTACTCCTCGCCCTTGGTCCGCCCCCCATCAAGGTCGGCCGCCGCTCCGTCTGGGATGTCATTGACTTGGACCGCTGGCTCGATGAGCATAAGAGCCGAGGGCGGGCCGGAAAGGAGTTAACCAAATGGCCCGTGCAAGAGGAATCTACCGTAGGGGAGACTCCCCCTACTGGTGGATCGATGTCGTTTTACCGGACGGCAGACGCCTACGCCAAAGCGCTAAGACTGCAAAAAGGGAAGAAGCCGAAGCCCTCGTCGCCAAGCTGAAAGGCGAGGTCTTCAAGGCAGCGCATCTTGGCATCAAGGCCAAGCGTTCGTGGAAAGAAGCGGTGGTTCGCTACCTCGCGTTGAAATCGAACCTTCGGAGCATCAGAGACGTGCGCACGATTTGCCGCAAGCTCGATCCGATCCTCGGTGAGCTCACACTCGACCAGATCAACGGCGATGTGATTCACAAAATCATCGAGAACGGCGTGCAACGTCAACGCAAGGCGGCGACGATCAACCGCTATCTCGCGCTCACCCGTGGTTTGCTTCGTATGGCGCGGGACGAGTGGCAGTGGATCGATAGCATGCCGAAGATCCGGATGCTTCGGGGGTAGGTGGAGCGTGATCGTTGGTTGACGCGTGAGGAGGCAGCACGGCTGGTATCAGCGTGTCCGCCGCATCTTGCCGCGATCGTGCGATTTGCGCTCTCGACGGGATGCCGCGCGCGGGAGATCGTGGGATTGGAATGGAACCGAGTCGATCTTGCGCGCAGCACCGCATGGCTCGACCAGACCAAGAACGGTACGCCGAGAGGCTTGCCCTTGAATCGCGATGCCGTTGCAGTGTTGGAATCTCAGGTGGGAAAGCACCCGCAGTATTGCTTCACGTACTACGGGAGGCCGATTCGGTATGAGCTCACCAACTCAGCTTGGAAAACTGCGTGCGAAAAAGCCAAGCTCACAAATCTTCGATTCCACGACCTGCGGCATACCTGGGCGTCCTGGCATCGGCAAAGCGGCACGAGTTGCGACGAGCTGAAGGATCTCGGCGGTTGGAAGTCCCGTGTGATGGTCGATCGTTACGCGAAGTTCGGGACGGAGCATTTGGCAACCGCGGCGTCCCGAATCGAGACAACGCCGTACCCGTCGATGCCTGGTAACGCGGTTGCGGATGCACCGCGGAGTAAGAAACGAAAGAGCAATTCAGTGTTGAAGGTCGATGGAAACGTAATTTTTACGTCACGATTTCCCCACGTTACCAGAACGAAAGGGGCGAGCTCTTAAGCTAACCCCTTGATGTCTTGGTAGGCCGTGCTGGGCTCGAACCAGCGACCAACGGATTAAAAGTCCGCTGCTCTACCAACTGAGCTAACGACCCCCGGAGGCGGCGGATTATAGCAAGCGAGGTTGGGGCGAACCACCGGCGTCCACTCAGGCTTTCAGTCGTTAGAGATGAGTCCAGCGGCAAACAGGCGCTGAGTGCGACCTCGCCGCTACTCAGTCTTCGCGCATCATCCGCCAGTACTGAAACTTCATCGTGGCGGCGGAGCCCGCTACGATCGCACCGAAGGTCATGATCGAGCCGAGCGCGAGCGTCGAGACGCCTGTGATCGCCTGGCCGACTGTACAGCCCATCGCGAGCACGCCGCCGATACCCATCAACGCGCCGCCCGCGACGTGGTTGAAGAAGTCGCCGCGATTGGCGAACCATTCGAGACGAAACGTGCGGCTCAGCGCCGCATACAGCGCCGAGCCCGCGATCACGCCGACGAAAGCCATGATGCCGAAGTTGATGAGCCCGAGATTGGTCGGGCTACCGAGGTAGTGCAGGCTGTCGGCCATCGGACTGATAAAGGTGAACGATTGCACCGCGACGCGTGACGGCGGCGCTGCGGACATCTCGGTGAACTCCTTCCACTCCTGGCCGAGCGCCCCCGCGGTGATGTACCAGCCTGCCACCACTGCCAGCCCGACCACGATACCGCCAAGGATGTTGTCGAAGCTCGCCCGAAACTCGCGCGACGCAAATACGAACGCGGCAATTCCGGCCGCCAGCGCCCAGCCGAGCCAGACGTTCCATTGCGCGCCATCGCCGCTGCCTGCAAGCCGGGCTAGCACGTCGCCGAGCGCCTGCGTCCGTATCCCGTGCAACGTTAGATTCAGGGTCGTCGGTGCAAGCCACGAATTGAACGCGACTGTATAGAAGTCCGTCCATACCATCAGATAGGCGAAAACAGCCGCTGCGATGAGCACGACGACGGACTTAAGATTGCCGCTGCCGACGCGGATGAGCGTCTTGCTGCCGCATCCGGAGCCGAGTGTCATGCCCACTCCGAACGCGAAACCACCGATGAGATAGCGCAGCCAGGCGAAATTCGGCGTGCGATAAGGCGGAAACGTATCGATCGGAATGCTTGCCTTGCCAGCTGATTGAAGCAGCAGAACGCCGGCGATCGCCACGGACATGGCCAGCAGCCAAGCACGCATTCGACCGGTATCGCCGATATTGATCCAATCGGACACCGCACCCATGGTGCAGAAACTGGTCTTGTTCGCCACCGCGCCAACGGCAAGGGCAACGAGAAAGGCCGCCCCGAGGACCTGCTGATGAACCGTGAGATCCATGACAGAGGCCCGCCTCCCGCGCCGAACCCTTCCTAACGCACGTTCGCCATCCGCCGTCGGGCCTTGTCGGCCGCGTCGCTGGCAGGATGCTTGGCGACCAGCTCGTCCATCGTCTTGCGGGCGGCGGCGGTTTCGCCCAGCTCGGTCTGCGAGCTGGCGATGTTCAGCAGCGCGTCCGGCACTTTGGTACTTTCCGGATAGGACGCGATCAGCAGGCGCTGGCTGGAGATCGACAGACGGAAATCCCGCATGTTGAAGTAGGAATCTCCGATCCAGTACTGTGCACTTGGTGCGAGCGGGCTCTTTGGATACTGCTTCAGGAAGTTTTGAAAGGCGACGATGGCGCCCTGGTAATTGCCGATGCGGCGCAGATTCTGCGCGGCTTCGTACGCGCGCGTCTCGGCGCTGCCGGTTGCGCCTGACGCATGCGCGGATGATGCGGCGCCCAGCTTGCCGCCCGGCGCGATGTCGCCGGAGCCCGACGGTAGCCCCCCGATTGCAGGCGACGCAGGCGCGCTTTCCAGCCGGCGCAGGCGCGTATCAAGGTCGACGTAGAAATCCTGCTGGCGCTTCTGTGCCTGCTCGATGCCGTTGGAGAGCACTTCCAGCTGGCCGCGCATGCGGGCGAGATCCTGCCGCATGTTCTCGATCTCGCGAAAGAGATCCAGCACTGCCTGATTCTTGCCCGACCCCTCTTCCAACTTGCCGAGGCGGGCATTGATCGCTTCCAGTTGCCGGCCCTGTGAGTCGACCTGCGCCGACACGGTGTCTACGCGCTTGCGCTCGGCCGCGATCGCCTGGCGCGCTTCGTCGTCGCCGAACAAAGCCGCACTGGCAGGTGGCGCAGTGAGAAGAAACAGAACGATGGCGGCGCGCGCGCGCCAGCTAGTCGTTGTCATACACGATTTCGGCGCGGCGGTTCTTCGCCCAGTCGGCCTCGGTACTCCCTGTCGCCACGGGTTTCTCTTCACCGAAGCTCACCGTCTCGATCTGATTGTCGCTGGCCCCGAGCAACATCATCATCTTCTTCACGCTGTCGGCACGGCGTTGGCCGAGCGCGAGATTGTATTCGCGGCTGCCGCGCTCATCGGTGTTGCCCTGGATCACGACCCGACGCCCGCGGTGGTCCGTAAGGTAGCGCGCGTGCGCAGTCACCAGAGGCTTGTATTCATCCTTCACCACCGAGCTGTCGTAGTCGAAGTAGATAGTGCGCTTGGAGAGGATATTCCCGGGGTCCTTGAGCGGATTGGCGGCAACCGACTCGGTCTTGATCGAGCCCGCGGTCGGTTTCTTCGACGCAGGCGTCTGCGTCACCGGGGGTGCAGTCGTGGTCGTCGGGCTCCTCGATTCGACCGGCGCGCCTTCTTCTTTGACATCGGTGGTGCCGCAACCGACAAGGAGAATGGCGAGTGCTGCACTAACCAGGATTCGAGTCATAGCGCGTTCCCGTTGTTGAAATAATTGGAATGGACCGACCTCGCCGCGCTTCGTTCCGCGGCCGACGCGCCGGCCGGGATCATCAGAATCCCTCTTTCTGACCAGCGACTCTCGCCAATCAGAATCCCTTCTGCATCGGACCCCAGGCGGGCTCGCGCACATCCCCCGATGATGCCGTAACCCGTTGTTTGATCCGCCCGTCATTGGATACGGCGGCTAATATACCACGCCCCCCCCGAATCGATGCGTACAGCAGCATGCGTCCATTCGGTGCAAAACTGGGCGATTCGTCGATGCCGCCATTGGTGAGCGGTATCACCTGCCCGCTGCCGATCTCCTGCAACATGATGCTGAAGCGCCCGCCTTCGCGTTGCACGAACGCGAAGCTTTTTCCATCCGGGCTGTAGCGCGGCGATACATTGTACGTGCCGTTGAACGTCATGCGTTCTGCCGCGCCACCGCTCGCCGGCATCCGATAGATCTGCGGACTGCCGCCGCGGTCGGAGGTGAACAGGATCCATCGGCCGTCGGGGGAGAAATTCGGCTCGGTGTCGATGGCGCTGCTGCTGGTCAGCCGCCTCGGCGCGCCACCGTCGGCGCCGATGCTGTAGATCTGCGAGTTACCGTCGCGCGTAAGCACAACGGCGAGCTGCCGCCCGTCGGGCGACCACGCCGGGGAGCTGTTGGAGCCGCGGAAATTGGCGAGCGCACGCCGCTGGCTGGTGGCGAGCGTCTGCACATAGACGACGGGCTTTTTCTGCTCGAAGGAGACGTACGCAATGCGACTTGCGTCGGGCGACCAGGCGGGTGAGATGATGGGCTCGTTGGAGGCGAGGATCGTCTGCTCGTTGAAGCCGTCGGCATCGGCGATCTGCAACTCGTAACGCGAACCGCGCTTCACAACGTAGGTGATGCGCGTTGCGAACGCGCCCGGCACGCCGATGAGCTTTTCGTAGATGACGTCGGCGATGCGGTGGGCGGTATTGCGCGTCTGCGTCGCCGAGATGGTGTAACTGAAGCCCGCGAGCTGGGCCTGCTTGAGAACGTCCATCAGGCGAAAGCGCACCTCATAACGACCGCCGGCCACCGGCGCGACCGCGCCAATGACGATCGACTCCGCGCCGCGCGCGCTCCAGTCGGAGTAACGGATATCGCCCGGCTCCACGGGTATCGGCGTGATGCCGCTGGCATCGATCACGCGAAAGAGCCCGCTGCGGGTGAGATCGGCGGCAACGATCTCGGAAATGTTGTGTGGCAGCGTCCCTTCGCTCGCGAGCGGCGCGATGGCGACCGGAATCTGGCGCTCGCCGCTGCCTACGATCTCGATCGTCAGCGCGGCGCCGGCCGGTTGCAGCGCCAATCCGAGCAGCAGAAGCAGCAGACCGCACACCCTCCATGCCCACGCCGCCGGCCGCAAACGACCGAGCGCAACGGTGCGGATCGGGTTGGACGCAGCCCGGCGCTGCTGCCGCGCAACGGCGTTCATCGACGTTTCACCATGGTATCGATCATTCATTCGGTCGAAAATTCAGATTGAGTTCACGAAACTGCGCCATCAACACGGGGTCCGGCGGCAACGGCAGCGGCTGCGCCCGGATCACTGCCCGCAATACGGCGTCATCACATGCAGCGCTGCCGCTCGAGCGCTTGATGCGCGGCGGTTGCAGTGTGTTGCCGTCGGGCAACAAGACCGCCTCGAACACGATCTCCGGGTTGCCGAGCGCGGCGCACGGGTCCTTCACCACGTAGCGCCGGATCTTGTCGCTGATGCGTCGCTTGTACTCGTCCACCATCTTCGCCTGCGCAGATGCCTGTTGCTGGCGCAGGCGTGCCACGGCTTCTTCCTGCTCCCGCCTGAGTCTTTCGATCTGCTCCTGCTTCTCGCGCCGCTCGCGTTCCAACGCGGCGAGCTTCTGCTGCTCCGCCTGTTCGCGCTTCTTTGCCTCTTCGAGCCGCTTGGCCTCTTCGCGCTTCTTCTCCTCTGCTCTCGCGACCTGCTCGCGCTTGACCGCCTCGAGCTTCTCGCGCTCTTCGCGTTCCCGTCGCGCCTTCTCCTGCTTTTCCTTTTCCAGCGCGATATCGGGCTTCGCGACGGGCTTCGGTTCCGGCGCGGGCTTAGGCTTCGCTTCGACCTTGGGCTGCGGCGGCGGTGGCGGTGGCTTCACTTCCGGTTTGGGCTCGATCTTCGGTGGCGGCGGAGGCGGTTTTATCTGCGGCAGCGGCGGCAGGTTGCTCCAGAGGTCAACTTCGACGGGGCCGGGCGCATGATGCTGCCAGCTCACGCCGAGCACGAGAAGCGCGAAGAAGGCGATATGCACCGCCACCGCCAGCACCCCGGAGGCTAGCTTCCCCGGTTCGTCGCGGTCTGCCGTCCAGTTCATCAGCGTGGCTTCGCGAGCAGCCCGACCTTGTTGACCTGGTTCTGCTGCAGCATATCCATCACGTTCAGGACCGCTTCGTAGCGTACGCTCTTGTCGGCGGCGATGACCACGGCCTGCTCGGGGTTCTTCTGTTGCTTCTGGCGGATTGCCTGCAGCAGCCGGGCTCGGTCCATGCGGACCTCGTCCGCGCCCTGGCGGCTACGATCGCGCAACCATATGCTCTCGTCGGCACGGATGTTCACTTCCATAGGGGCGACGGACGGCGTGCTCGACTTCGCTACCGATGGCAGGTCGACCTGGCTTGGGTTCACCAGTGGCGCCGTCACCATGAAGATCACCAGCAGCACCAGCATGACGTCGATATAGGGCACGACGTTGATCTGGTTCATGAGCCGGCGGCCGCTGCGGCGCTCGATCAGCATGGAAGGTCTCGGCTCAGGCGGCCGCCTGGCGCTGCAGGATGTTGGAGAACTCTTCCATGAAGCTTTCGAAGCGCGTGGCGAGCCGGTTCACATCGCCCGCGAAGCGGTTGTAGGCCACCACGGCCGGGATCGCGGCGAAAAGCCCCATGGCGGTGGCGATCAGCGCCTCGGCGATTCCCGGCGCCACCTGCGCCAGCGTTGCCTGCGCGACGTTGGCCAATCCTCGGAACGCGTTCATGATCCCCCATACCGTACCGAACAACCCGACATAGGGGCTTACCGAACCTACCGAGGCGAGAAACGACAGATGTGCTTCGAGCAGCTCCATCTCGCGCTGGTAAGTGGCGCGCATCGCGCGGCGCGTGGCGTCCATCACCGCGGTGATGTCGTTGCCGGGCCGGCGCAGCTTGGAGAATTCGCGATAGCCGGACTCGAAGATGCGTTCGAGGCTGCCCGAGCCGTGGCGCGAGTTCACCGCCGCCTGGTAGAGCTCGTTCAGATTGCCACCCGACCAGAACGCCTTCTCGAACTCGTCGGTCTGCCGCTGCGCGCGCTGCAGGCTGTAGTACTTGCGGAAAATGTAGTACCAGGAGAACAGCGATGCCAGCAGCAGCCCCAGCATCACCAGCTGCACCAGGACGCTCGCATTCGCGATCAGGCTGACTACGGAGAGATCCTGCGTGACTGCGACGTTCATTCGCTTTATGGTCGCCCCGAGGATCGGCCCGCAAGCAGTTCTCGCACGCTGCGCGGAAGACGGACCGGAAGGAACGAATCGATTCTAACACAGGCCAATTTGACGCTGGCTTCCAGCAGACGTTCCTCGCCGCGCGCGATGTATTGCGCCATCTCGACGCGACTCGCGCCTGCGTGCAGTCGGGCGACGGCGACACTCAGTTCGTCATCCAGGCGAGCCGGGCGCAGGAACTCCACCGCGAGGGCGCGCACGACGAACACCACACCTTCGCGACACGCGAGATCCTGCTGTCCGCACCCCAATGCGCGCAACAATTCCGTACGGGCTCGTTCCAGATATTTGAGGTAGTTCGCGTAGTAAACGATGCCGGCACCGTCGGTATCCTCCCAATACGTGCGCAGTCGCCAGTGGAATACCGGCTCCTCTTTGGCTCGCTCAGGCATCATGGCGAATGCATAGCAGGCACAGCGCAACGTCGCGGCCGGTGCATGGCACGCAAATGCCTGGAACGCGCAAGACCGCCCGTCGGGTCGATGATCCCTGACTCAAACGCACGCGCCTCTCGATCGGGTCGATGGATTCGATCCTGGCACCAACGCACGCGCGCGGCGCCGGTTGACGCGAGGCCTGGTCGGACGCGCTAACGTAGCGGCTGGTCCCATAGATCGGGCGTCGGATTCGGCCGCGGCGCGGCCAGCCCGAAATGTCGATAGGCGCTGGGGGTGGCAATGCGCCCGCGAGGCGTGCGCTGCATATAGCCTTGCTGGATCAGGTACGGCTCCAGCACATCCTCGATCGTGTCGCGCTCCTCGCCGATCGCGGCGGCGAGGTTGTCCACCCCTACGGGTCCGCCGGCAAAGCGCTCGATCACGGCCATCAGGAGCTTGCGATCCATAAGATCCAGTCCGAGCGGATCGACATCGAGCATGCGCAGCGCCGCATCGGCCACCTCGCGGGTGACCGCGCCTTCGGCTTTCACCTGCGCAAAGTCGCGCACGCGCCGCAGCAGACGGTTGGCGACACGCGGCGTACCGCGCGAGCGACGCGCGATCTCGGCCGCGCCGTCGGCATCGACTGCGACCTCGAGCAGGCTCGACGAGCGACACACGATCGTGGTGAGCTCATGCGCATTGTAGAACTCGAGTCGCGCGACGATGCCGAAGCGGTCGCGCAGCGGGTTCGTCAGCATTCCGGCGCGCGTGGTGGCGCCGACCAGCGTGAAAGGCGGCAGATCGAGCTTTACCGAACGCGCGGCCGGACCCTCGCCGATCATGATGTCGATCTGAAAATCCTCCAGCGCCGGGTAGAGTATCTCCTCCACGACCGGCGACAGGCGATGGATTTCGTCGATGAACAGTACGTCCATCGGCTCGAGGTTGGTGAGCAGCGCGGCCAGATCGCCCGCGCGCTCGAGCACGGGTCCGGAGGTCTGGCGCAGATTGACCCCCATTTCGCGCGCAACGATGTGGGCGAGCGTGGTCTTCCCCAGCCCCGGCGGACCGAACAGAAGCACATGATCGAGCGGCTCCTTGCGTCGCCGTGCCGCCTCGATGAAGATGCCGAGCTGCTCGCGCACCTTCTCCTGTCCGACATAGTCGGAAAGAAGCCGCGGCCGCAGCGCACGCTCCAGCGCTTCTTCCTGTGAGGTGAGGCGTGCGGCCGAGATGAGCCGGTCTGGTTCTAGCATGATGCGCGATTGTAGGCCCGCGACCCGTGTCCGAGCACGACGCTCCCGGCGTCTACGCCTTCGACAGCAGCCGCAGGCATTGCCGGATCGCTTCGCCGACCGCAACCGAGGGCTCGATCTGCCTTACCGCCCAGCTGGCCTCCTTGTCGCTGTATCCGAGCGCCAGCAAGGCATTCAGGACGTCAGTTCCGGGAACGAGCGCGGCCGATCCCGCTGGCGCACTCGCCGCCGCGGCCGGCAGCTTATCGCGCAACTCCAGCAGCAGCCGCTCCGCCGTCTTCTTGCCGATGCCCGGAATCTTCACCAACCGCCCGCCATCCTGCGTGCTCACGGCCTGCTGTAGGTCGGTGACCGAAAGTCCCGAAAGCACCGCCAGGGCGGTGCGCGCGCCGATGCCGCTGATGCGCAGCAACTGGCGAAACGCCGCGCGCTCGGCGTCGGTGCCGAACCCGAACAGCAGTTGCGCGTCCTCGCGCACCAACAAGTGCGTGTGGAGCACGACCTCCACACCAGTCTGCGGCAGGTTGTAGAACGTGCTCATTGGCACGTCGATTTCGTAGGCCACACCGCGCACATCCACCAGGATCTGCGGCGGATTCTTCTCCAGCAATACGCCGCTCAAGCGCCCGATCACGCCGTGGCACCCCGGGACACGAGCCGCCCGCGCCGCAACCGGTAGCCGGCGGTGGCGAAGCGCCCGAGCCCCTGACCACCGTGCGCATGGCAAATCGCGCATGCGAGCGCGTCGGCGGCGTCGGATCCCGGTGCAGCGGCAAGATTCAGCAATCGACGCACCATCTCCTGCACCTGACCCTTGCCCGCGTGTCCAACGCCGACTACCGCCTGTTTGATCTGCAGTGCGGTGTACTCCGCCACCGGCAAGCCGGACAGGACTGCGGCGCAGATCGCGGTGCCGCGCGCCTGACCCAGCAGCAGAGTGGATTGCGGGTTGACATTGACGAACACCTGCTCGATCGCGACCTGATGCGGGCCGTGGCGCGCGATCACTTCGCTCAAGCCTTCGAGGATGCTCTTTAGCCGTGACGGCAGCTCGGCGCCGACCGGGCGCACGCAGCCGCTCGCGACGTAGACAAGACGATTGCCGTCCCGGTCGAGGACGCCGTAGCCGGTCGTTCGCAAGCCAGGATCGATGCCGAGAATACGCGTGATGGCTGCTCCCGGATCGTCACTCGTCAATCGCCGCCGTCGTATAGACGTCTTGCACATCGTCGATGCTTTCCAGGGCATCGAGCAGGCGCTGCATCTTGGCGCCGTCCTCGCCCCTGATCGCAGTCTCGCTGGTCGGCTTCATGGTGATCTCGGCAAGCTCGGGCTTGAAGCCACCCTGCTCCAGCGCCGCCTGCACGGCCATGAAGTCGTTGGGCGCGCTGATCACCTCGATGCTGCCGTCATCGTTGCTGACGACGTCCTCGGCACCCGCATCGAGCGCCACTTCCATCAGTTTGTCTTCGTTGGTCCCGGGGGCGAACACGAACTGCCCGCAATGCTTGAACAGGAAGGCGACCGATCCGTCCGTGCCCAGATTGCCGCCGTGCTTGCTGAAGGCATGGCGTACCTCCGCCACCGTGCGGGCCCGATTGTCGGTGAGGCAATCGACCATCACCGCGGCGCCGGCGATGCCGTAGCCCTCGTAGCGGATCTCCTCGTAGCTCACGCCTTCTAAGTCGCCCGTGCCGCGCTTGATCGCGCGCTCGATGTTGTCCTTGGGCATGTTCTCACCCTGCGCCTTGTCGATCGCAAGGCGCAGGCGCGGATTGGAGTTGGGATCGGCGCCGCCCAGTTTCGCCGCCACGGTGATTTCCTTGATGAGACGGGTGAACACCTTGCCGCGCTTTGCATCCTGCGCGGCCTTCTTGTGCTTGATGTTCGCCCACTTGCTATGACCGGCCATGGTTTGAGTATTCCGGCGCGATTTCCGGTGCAAACCGCACCCGCGCGTTTACGAGCGTTCGAGGAGGCCCTCTACCCGATTGATATAATGAAAATTTTAGCACGGAGGGCGGGCCATGCCAGAACCGATTTTGCTCGGCAAGTGCGAGCACGAGTTGCATCTGCTGCCGGCGCTCGCCAACCGGCATGGCCTGATCGCAGGGGCGACCGGTACCGGCAAGACGGTGACGCTGCAACGCTTGGCCGAGGGGTTCAGCATGATCGGCGTCCCGGTGTTCGTGGCTGACGTGAAGGGAGATCTCTCGGGCATCGGTCAAGCCGGCAAACCGACCACCAAAATCGCCGAGCGCGTAACACAACTCGGCCTGGACCCGTTTCCCTACCGTGCCTGCCCGGTCGTGTTCTGGGACGTGTTCGGCACGCAAGGCACCCCGGTGCGGGCGACCGTCTCGGAGATGGGGCCGCTGCTCATCGCCCGCATGCTCAATCTCAACGCCACGCAGCAAGGCGTGCTCACCGCAGTATTCAAGATCGCCGACGATTCCGGATTGCTGCTGCTCGACCTGAAAGACCTGCGCGCCATGCTCACGTTCGCCGGCGACAACGCAGCGCAGTTCAAGACCCGCTACGGCAACATCTCGACCGCGAGCGTCGGCGCGATCCAGCGCGGCCTGCTTGAGCTCGAGCAACAAGGCGGTGAAGCGTTCTTCGGTGAGCCGGCGCTCGACATCGCCGACCTGATGCAGACCGACTCCGACGGGCGCGGCGTCGTCAACGTCCTGGTCGCCGACAAGCTCATCAACGCGCCCAAGGTGTACGGCGTGTTCCTGTTGTGGCTGCTCTCGGAGCTGTTCGAGAACCTGCCCGAGGTGGGCGATCCGGACAAACCCGAGTTGGTGTTCTTCTTCGACGAGGCGCACCTGCTGTTCGACGATGCCCCGCAAGCGCTGCAGGACAAGATCGAGCAACTCGTTCGCCTCATCCGCTCCAAGGGAGTGGGCGTCTATTTCGTGACGCAGAATCCGCTCGACATCCCGGAGACGGTGCTGGGGCAGCTCGGCAACCGCGTGCAGCATGCGCTGCGCGCATTCACGCCACGCGACGAGAAGGCGGTGAAGACCGCGGCGAGCACGCTGCGGCGCAATCCCAAACTCGACGTCGAGCGTGTCATCACCGAGCTTGCCGTGGGCGAAGCGCTGGTATCGCTGCTGGACGAGAAGGGGCGCCCGAATGTGGTCGAACGCGCCCTGATCGCGCCGCCGGGCAGCCGTATCGGCCCGGCCACGGCGCAGGAGCGCGCCGCGACCCTAGCCGCCTCGCCGATCGGTGCGCACTATGCGCAGAGGCTCGACCGCGAGTCCGCATACGAGCGGCTCAATGCGCGCCAACCCGCCACGGCACCGAAGGCCGAAACGCAGCCCGAAGCCGAACAATCCGACGGCGGCGGCTCGTTGCTCGATCAGTTGGGCGGAATTTTCGGCGGCGGCAACGACATCCGCAACACCCGTTCGAGCGGCCGCGCGCGCGAAGGGGTGCTCGAAGCAGCAGCCAAGAGTGCTGCGCGCGCGATGGGCTCCGAGATGGGTCGTCAGATTCTGCGCGGCGTGCTGGGCTCGATCCTCGGCGGCAGCAGCCGGCGCCGTTGAGCGTCCCGACCGAGCGCCCCGAAGGGCGCCGTTTCTGGGTCGGGATTATGCTGGTTCTGACCGCCTCGGTCGGCTTCTCGGCGCGGGGCGTTCTGGTGAAGCTCGCGTATCCCTACGGGGTGGATGCGATCACGCTCATGGCCTTGCGTATGATCTTCGCCCTGCCGTTCTTCGCCCTGATGGCGCTGCTTGCCGGATCGTCGCCGACGCCGATGCGACGCGCCGACTTCGCCACGCTGATCGGGCTGGGCTTCATCGGCTATTACCTGTCGAGCTATCTGTCGTTCCTTGGGCTCGTCTACATCCCGGCAAGCCTGGAGCGTTTGCTGCTCTACTTGACGCCCACGCTGGTCGTCCTGATGTCGGCGGTGGTGTTCAAGCAGCGCGTGCGCCGCCATCACGTCATCGCTCTGGCGATGACCTACGGCGGCATCATGCTGGTGATGGGCAACAGTCTGGTGCTGGCGCAGGAGACGCAGCCGCTGCTGATCGGTGGAACGCTCGTGTTCGTGAGCGCGCTCACGTATGCCGCCTATCTCATCGGCAGCGGCACGATCATCCCTCGGCTCGGATCGCTGCGCTTCACGGCCTACGCCTCGGGCGCTGCGTGCCTGTTCGCGATTGCCCAATTTGCGTTTACCCGCGACCTGGCGGCGCTCGACCTCCCGCTGCCGGTCTATCTCTACGGATTGGCGATGGCGCTAGTGTGCACCGTGCTACCGACTTGGATGATGGCTGAAGGCATCGGACGCATCGGCGCAAGCCAGGCGGCGATCGTGAGCTCCATCGGGCCCGTGTCGACGATCGTGCTGGCCGCCATCGTCTTGCACGAGCCGATCACGCTGGTGCAGGTGTGCGGGGCCGCGCTGGTACTCGCAGGCGTATGGCTTGTGGGCGCCAAGCGCGAGCCGTCGCCAGCCGAGAAACCGGGATAGACGCCGGCCTATCCAACCGGCGACTGCTTGTGTTCAGCGGTACGCGGCGGTGTTCCACGTGTGAACCTCGTCCACGCCCTCCTTGCACCACGCGTGCAGCGCGTCGTAGAGCACCATGCCGTGCGCGAGCATCTCGCGGTCGTCCGGAAACACTCGCGATAGCCCGAGCGAGATGGCGGCAAGCCCGGGCGCCTGTGCGGCAAGTTCGAGCTTGCCCGTATCGGCGCCGCGCACAATGCGAGCGAGGTGCTCGAGTGCCGGATCGGCGCCGAGCCCGTAGTGCCTGACGAAGGCATCGAAGCTGCAGAGCTCCCCGTCGTGCGTGAAATGCACGCCGGGCACGTCGTACGGAACCGCGTCGCTTTGCTTCGCGACGTCGCCGACTGTCTTCGGCGGCACGTACAGGAACTCGGCGTCTCGATCGACGAAGCGCCGAATCAGCCAGGGGCAAGCGACTCGGTCGATCTTGGGCCGCTCGCGCGTCACCCAGCGCGTGCTCGCCGCGCAAGGTTTCGGGTCGAGCGCTCCGCCGTTTGCCTTCCACGCCTCGATTCCGCCCTCGAGGTAGCGCGCGCGGATGCCGCGTACGGCGAGCGTTTTCGCCACACGCTGGCTCACCTCGTGACCGTGTACGCAGTAGACGACGGCCTCGGCGGCTCGCGGCAGCGTCGATGCCCACTCGTGCACCGCTTCGGGATCACGCCTCAGCGCGCCCGCGATCGTCTCGCCTGCGGCCTGGAAAGCGGGCTTGCGGCGCACATCGAGCACAAGCGAGGCGCCTGCGCCGGATAGGATCGACTGCAGCTCGGAAACGGCAATCGCGTTCATTCGGTCACCCCTTCAGCAGCGGATAAAGGATCAGGCCGGCCGCCGCAGCCGCAGCAATGACCGCGGGTTCGGGCAGCTTCTTCAGCTTCCACAGAAGCAGCGTCGCGATGAGCGCGATGGCGAGGCTCGGTAGGTCGATGATCGAGCGCTTTCCCAGCACCACGACCGCACCCGCGATCGTTCCGATCGCGGCGGCCGTGACGCCATCCACGAACGCCACGATGCTGGGTCGCTTGCCATGCTTGCGGAAGTAGGGCGCGGGAAAGATCGTGAGCAAATAGCACGGCAGGAAGGTCGCAAGCGCGGCGACGATCGCACCCGCGATTCCCGCTACCAGGTAGCCGATGAAGCCGACCGTGATGACTACGGGGCCAGGCGTGATCATCGCAACCGCGACCGCGTCGACGAACTGCCGCTCGTTCAGCCACTGATGGTCGTTCACGACACCGCCGTACAGGAACGGCACGATCGCGAGGCCGCTGCCGAACACGAACGCGCCCGCCTCCGAAAAGAAGATTGCGATCTGCGCGAGCACGCCAAAGTCTGCTACCGACGCGACGCTCGCGGCGGTCGGCAGCTCGGCGGCGAGCGCGAGGGTCGTCGGGCCCGGACTGAACGGTTTCGGTCTCACCTTCACCAGCCAGACGAAGACGCCGGCGGCGAGGAAGAGCGCGACGCTTTCCGATTCGGTGACGACCGTCCAGACGAATCCCGCAGCGAAGATCGCCCACAGCAGCTTGTCCTTGCCAACGCTTTTGGTCGTGAGCTTGTACGCGCCGATCGCGATGATTCCGATGACTGCCGCGCCGACGCCGTAGAACACCGCCTGCATCCATGTGAGCCCGCCGTAGGCCACGTACGCCATGCCGAGCGCGATCACCATGAAGAACGACGGCAACACGAAGGCCACACCGACGAGCGTAGCGCCGAGGTTGCCGTAGTGGACGAAACCGAGGTAGATCGCGAGCTGCGCCGCGAGCGGCCCCGGCATCAACTGCGCGAGCGTGAGTCCCTCCTTGTAGTCGCCCTCCGAGATCCATTTTCTGCTCTCGACCAGGTCGCGGTACATGTAACCGCAGAGCGCCACCGGCCCGCCGAAGCCGACGCTGCCGAGCTTCGTCATGTACCCGACCATTTGCCAGAGCGAGTAGGCGGGTGTTGTTGCCGTCGGGTCTTTCTCGACCATCAGATGATCTGCCTATCCGAGAATGAAAACGAGCTTCCCGCGCTTGGGGCGAAGCGTCCTCGATGCCGGGTGTCTGCACCGACCCAGCCAGGGAGATGATCCCCGCGTGGAGCAAGTTAGGGCGGATGCCGACGAGAGACAACAGATTCTTGTCAATTTCATCACTTTTATGTGATATCAATAACGAGACAGTGATGAACTTCTCGGCCCTCGTCCTGAGCCTCCCGACGCGCAACTCGACGCTGCGCATGCGGGTCTGGCGCGCGTTGAAGGAGCACGGCTGCGGGGTTCTGCGCGACGGTGTCTACCTGCTGCCCGAGAGCCACGCGGATGCTCTGGAGGGTATCGAGGCCGATATCCGTGCATGCGGCGGTTTCGCAACGAGGCTCGCGCTGAAGGCCCGCGGCGACGCGCAACTCGGCGAGTTCCGCGAACTGTTCGACCGCGGCGCGGACTACGGTGTGCTGGCTCGACGCATCGACGCCGCCAAGGCCTCGCTCGCCCGCCTCGGCTCGCGCCGCGCCCAGACCGAAGTTCGTCGTGTCGAGAAAGCGCTGCCAAAGCTCGCGGCAATCGATTTCTTCGCCGGCGAGGCGAAGGGCGAGGCACAGAATGCGCTGGCCACGCTCAAGTCCGCGTACCAGGCGATGTACTCGGGCGGCGAGCCGCGCTTCTCGCGGCGCCCGCTTCGGCGCGTCGATCCGGCGCGCTATCGCAAGCGCGTCTGGGCGACACGCGAATCGCCTTGGGTGGATCGACTCGCCAGCGCCTGGCTCATTCGCCGCTTCATCGACCGGGAGGCGAAATTCGCCTGGATCACGCGCCCGAGCGAATGCCCGAAGAAGGCAGTCGGCTTCGACTTCGACGGCGCCGAGTTCACGCACGTCAGCAAGCGCGTCACGTTCGAGGTGCTGCTCACCAGCTTTTCGCTCGAAACGGATCTTGCCCTCGCCGCGATCGGCGCCGCGGTCCACTTTCTGGATGTAGGCGGAATTCCGGTCGCGGACGCGAAAGCGCTCGAGACGATGCTGAAAGGGGCGAGAGCAAACGTGCGCAGCGACGATGCACTGCTCACTGCGGCCAGCCGCATCTTCGACCTGCTCTACGCGGGCTACAGGGCCGGCGCGGCGATGAAGTAATCGATATCACCCGCGCCGGGCATACGAGTCGCACCTCGCATGCTGCGAGCGGTATTGCACTACCCCCTTGTGGCGCTGGCAGGCCGGGGATTCAGCGCCTTCGCGCAGCACGTCGTGTGCCGCGCTCGGGCGCCGTTACTACTACACCCGGGCGCATTGGCGTGACTCTCCTGGCAGCTAGCTGCTTCGCCGGCCGGGTGCTTTGGCGGCCGGCTGAGCGGTGCCGGCGCTCTTCTTCGCCTTGTGCGGGCGGGTCTTGCCGTAGCTGCCCTTGAAGATTTTGCCCTTGCGGGTGCGTGCGTCGCCTCGTCCCATATCTACTCCAGCTCTGTCGGTGTCCTGCTCTTGTCGCGTGCGGCCGGCCGATGATAGGCACCTTGCCGGCAATTGTCACTCTCTCGTATCGAACGCTCGCCCGGACATCGGGCGAATCACCACGTCGCTCGCTCTGGCGACGTCGATCTGTCGCTCGCCGGGCACCGCATGATGGACGATGATATCCGCATGCCCGGACACGGGGATTCACGCCCCCAGGTGCTCGACCTGAAAGCCGCGCACGTCAGGATCGCGAATGCCGAGAAAAATCGGTGCGGCGTCGCGGCGATGGATATTGATCTTGGCGTTGAACATTCGCCGCAGGACTGCGTGCTTGTCGAGCACCGCGTAGCGCGAGATCGCAAAAGAGTCGTCCGCGCGACGCGGACCGGTAAGATAGCAGCGAATCTCGCGCACAATCTCACCCGCCATGCGCAAGCCCGCGAGATCGTGCACCTCCCGCTGCATGCGCCGCACGAAATCGGACGCAGCCGGCATGGAGGACGCCATATCCGAGACGGCCGATGCGGCGGCGAAATCGCCGATCAGGATCTGCCCCGGCATGGCATTCTCCAGCATGCGCGCCAGATCGATGGTGACCTGACCGACGAGGTAGCTTGCCGCAGATGGCGCCAAACCCTCCGGCTGGAAGAACTCGTAGTGCGCGCCGACGTGGAACGCGCAGCGAAGCTGCGGCACCACGCGCGTTCGCGCCCGGACCCGTGCGATCGCATTGTCGGCGAGCAGCAGAAGCATGAGCTTGTAGAGCATCACGTTCGCTCGCGCGTCGGCGGTCCGATTCCAGACGTAGAAGCCGTCACCGGTGGGGCTACGGGCGAAGCGCTCGCGCACGCTGCACGCAGCAAGCTTGTCGTAGGCCGAGTTGATCGAATACGAAAGGCTGTTGAGCAGCGTCGCCTGCTCGATCGGCGTGTAAGTCGAGAAAGCGACGATATCGAGCAACAAGACCGCGCGATTGTGGAACAGCGTCACGCTGTAGCGTCGCACCAGCGTATCGACCAGCGCCGGATCGAGGTCGCGTGCAGGATCGAACGGCAAGGTGCGAACTACAGGCTCCACGCCGAGCTTCGCCGCAATCGCGGCAAAATGCGCAGGGCTCGCCTGCTTGGGCCCCGAGATCAGCGCATCGATGAAAGCACCTGCATCGATCTCCTCGGCGATGGGCCGAACACCGCACACGTATTCGGCAAGAGCGAAGTGCGGAAACTGTAGCAAGGAGATCGTGCGTCCTTCGCTTGTCCACAACACGACCACCTGCTCGCCCAACCGCCAGCATTCGTACAACAGGTCGTCGAGCCGCGCGATGCGGTCGCGTGCGGCGGCCGCACCTTCGCCCGCCGGCAATCCGTGACCGAACAACGCCTCCTGCCATGACTCGCGTCGAAGCATCGCTCTCATCCAGGCGCTATGCACCAGGGGAGTTCGGGGCACCAGGCAGGGTCATCATGCTTCCTAGACATTGAAGCGAAAATGAACGACGTCCCCGTCGCGCACGACGTAGTCCTTGCCTTCCAAGTGCATCTTGCCTGCCTCCCTTGCGCCTTGTTCGCCGTCGTACGCAATGTAGTCGTCGTAACCAATTACCTCGGCGCGAATGAACCCGTGCTCGAAGTCGGTATGGATGACGCCGGCGGCCTGGGGTGCGGTCGCGCCGATCGGTGCAGTCCAGGCCTTGGCCTCCTTGGGACCGGCGGTGAAGAACGTCTGCAGTCCCAGAAGGGTATAGGCAGCGCGAACGAGCCGATCGAGCCCCGGTTCCTGCAGGCCGAGGTCCGCCAGGAAAGCCCGCTTGTCCTCATCCGACATCTCGGCGATCTCGGCCTCGAGCGAAGCGCACACCGGCAGTACCGGGGCGCCTTGCGCACGCGCGAATTCGCGCACGCGATCGAGCAGCAGGTTGTCGGCAAAACCGTGCTCATCGACGTTCGCGACATAGATCGTCGGCTTCAGGGTGATTAGGCACAGCGGCTGCACAAGCTTCGCGTCTGCCGCATCGAGCGCGAGAGTGCGGGCAGGCTTGGCCGCATCGAGGTGCGCGCGCACGCGCTCCAGCAACTCCGCCATCCGCAAGGCGTCCTTGTCGCCGGACTTCGAGCGACCGCTTACGCGCGCGGCCGCTTTCTCCACCGTCGCGAGATCCGCGAGGCCGAGCTCGGTATCGATCACCTCGATGTCGGAGACCGGATCGATCCGACCGGCGACGTGCACGACATTGTCGTCGACGAAACAGCGCACCACGTGCGCGATGCCGTCGGTCTCGCGGATGTGAGAAAGAAATTGATTACCCAGGCCTTCGCCCTTTGAGGCGCCGGCGACCAGCCCGGCGATATCGACGAACTGCGTGATCGCGGGCACCGTCTTCTCGGGTCGAACGATCGCCGCAATGCGCGCGAGCCGCGGATCGGGCACCTCGACCATGCCGACGTTCGGTTCGATAGTGCAGAACGGATAATTCTCCGCCGCGATGCCTGCTTTGGTAAGCGCATTGAACAAGGTCGACTTGCCGACGTTGGGCAGGCCGACGATGCCGCACTTCATCATGTCTTCGCTTCCTTGGTATGCAGCTTGAGCATAGCCGCCTCCATATTCGACTCGGCCATCAAGGGCCACAATTCGACGCTACGCGTAATCGCGGACTCGATCGGCTCACGCTCCTCTGCACGCGGCGGGCAGAGCACATAATCGATCACTGCAGCACGCACGCCAGGATGACCGATGCCGATGCGCAAGCGCCAGAAGTCCTTGCTGCCTAGGCAGGCGGCAACGTCGCTGACGCCGTTGTGCCCGCCCGCACCGCCGCCCTTCTTCAACTTGACTGTACCTGGCGGCAAATCGAGTTCGTCGTGGACGACGAGGACGTCGTGCGCAGCGATGCGGTAGAAGTTGGCCAGGGCGGCAACCGCGCGTCCGCTGTGATTCATGTACGTCTCCGGCATGAGCAGCCAGGCGACCCCGTGCGGAGGCGCAAGGCGCCCGATCCGCCCGTGGAATCGAGCCTCGGCGCGCAGCGCGACCCGCGCCGACTCGGCCAGTCGCTCGACCCACCAGAAGCCGGCGTTATGACGCGTTGCCTGATACGTGCGCCCCGGATTGCCGAGACCAGCGACGAGCTTCATGACTACGACCGATTCGAGAGCGCTGCGCCTGACTGCGTGGCGTTGGCGGGCGAGCGCCAACGCGTTTGCGCCGAACGAAAAAGCCCGTCATGCCAGCCGCGTGACGGGCTTGGATCCCCATGCCGGCGCGTGGCCGGCGCGAGCTTACTTGCCCGCTTCCTTCTTCTCCCCGGCAGTTTCCGGAGCGGCAGCCGTCGCCTCGGTGTCCGCCGCCGTGGCGGCCGCTTCGGTTACGCTCTCTTCGGCCACCATTTCTCGTGGCACTTGCACCGTCGCCACCACCGGATTGTCGATTCTCAAACGCGAAACCAGCTCCACGCCCTTTGGCAGGCTCAGTTCAGATGCGTGCACCGAATCACCGAGCTGCAATTGCGACAGATCGACCTCGACGAACTCAGGCAGGTCATCGGGCAGGCATTGGATGTTCAGATCGTTCATGACGTGGCTTACCACACCACCTTCCTTGGCGCCCGGACACATATCGGCATGCACGAAATGCAGAGGTACCTTCATGTGAATCTTGCGATCGGCTGAGACGCGCTGAAAGTCAACATGCAACACTTCTGTTTTCCACGGATGCATCTGCACGTTGCGCAAGAGCACGCGCTCGCGGGCACCACTCAAGCTCATATCGAGGATCGACGCATGGAACGATTCCATCCTCAGATGGCGCGAAAGCGCGCTGTGGTCGAGCTCGATCATCTGCGACTCCTTGCCCGCACCGTACACCACGCCCGGCACCTTGCCGGTGCGGCGCATGCGTCGGCTCGGTCCGGTGCCGTTGTCGTTGCGAGGGAACGCGGTGAACTCTATCTTCATACTGCTTCTCCGAAAGGTATTTGCGCGCGGTTGACCATCGCTCGAGAGGGTCATTCGGCGAACAGCGAGCTGACCGAGTTCTCGCTGCTGATGCGCAGCATCGTCTCGGCCAGCAACTCCGCGATTCCGAGCGCCCGAATGCGCCCGCACGCCTGCGCTCTCTCGCTCAGCGGAATGGTGTCGCACACCACCAGTTCGTCGAGCACCGATGCGCCGATTCGATCGACCGCCTGGCCCGAGAGCACGGGGTGCGTGCAATAGGCGACCACCCGTATGGCGCCCGATTCCTTCAGTGCGCGCGCCGCCTCGCACAGCGTATTGGCGGTATCGACCATGTCATCGACGATGACGCAAGTACGGCCTTCGACCTCGCCGATGATGTTCATCACCGTGGCGACATTCGGCCGGGGGCGGCGTTTGTCGATGATGGCAAGGTCGGCTTCTAGGCGCTTGGCCGTCGCACGTGCGCGTACCACCCCGCCCACATCGGGGGAGACCACCACCAGATCCTGATAGTCCTGTTTCCACAAATCGCCGAGCAGAATCGGCGTGGCGTAGACGTTATCGACCGGGATGTCGAAGAAACCCTGGATCTGGTCTGCATGCAGATCCATGGTGAGCACCCGGTCCACGCCCACGCTTTGCAGCATATTGGCGACGACCTTGGCCGTAATCGGCACGCGCGCCGAGCGGGGACGCCTGTCCTGACGCGCATAGCCGTAGTAGGGAATCGCCGCGGTGACGCGTCCGGCTGACGAGCGCTTCAGCGCGTCGACAATGATGAGCAACTCCATCAGGTGATCGTTGGTCGGTGTGCAGGTGGATTGCAGTACGAAAACATCCTTGCCTCGCACGTTCTCGAGAATCTCGACCATCACCTCGCCGTCGGAGAACCGACCCACGGCTGCCCGTCCCAGCGGCAGGTTCAGCGCCCGCACCACCTGCTCGGCCAGACGCGGGTTCGCGTTGCCCGCGAACACCATCATGCGGTCGTAAATGCTGCCAACGACGTCGCGGAACTGCGCGCTCGACAAAAGGTTGCTTCCCACGGCGCTCTCTTCAGTCGCTATCCGGCGGTGATGCCATGTACAGGCGATTCGGCAGCCTGGGCTGGGCTGGGGAGGAAGGATTCGAACCCTCGTATGCCGGAATCAAAATCCGGTGCCTTAACCAACTTGGCGACTCCCCAAAATCATGTCGCGCAGGGGGTGACGATCGAGCCCCTGCGCGACGAAGCCACTCATGTTCGGCGGGCGTGCGGCAAAGACCTGCTGCGCGGTAAGCTCATCTTCGAAGGAAGCGAACACGCATGCGCCGCTTCCCGTGAGGCGCGCGGGCGCCTGCCGCCTGAGCCAGTCCAGATGATCCTGTATCGCGGGGTACAGGCGACAGACGACGGGCTCCAAGTCGTTGCGCACGTCCCCTGCGAAAAAGGCGCACATTTTGATTCGATTCGAGTTCCGTGTCAATTGAGTGTCATTGAAAACGGCTGCCGTCGACACCGCAACGGGCGGCACCAGGACGACATACCACGCGTGCGGCAATGTGATCGGCGTCAAGCGCTCGCCGATACCCTCGCCCCACGCGCTTTCGCCGAACACGAACACCGGTACATCCGCGCCGAGGTCG
This sequence comes from Burkholderiaceae bacterium, assembly GCA_011525945.1. Classification (GTDB taxonomy): domain Bacteria; phylum Pseudomonadota; class Gammaproteobacteria; order Burkholderiales; family WYBJ01; genus WYBJ01. Next base: position 22,906 of record WYBJ01000080.1, read on the forward strand.
AGCGCGATGGCCATCAGTTCGCTACACGTGAGATCGAGCCCCCAAAGACGATTGAGCGCGATCAGCACAGTAGCGGCGTCCGAGCTCCCGCCACCCAATCCCCCGCCCATCGGCAGGCGCTTGTCGAGACGGATTTCGGCGCCCAACGACGTCCCGGCGCGGGTCCGCAGCAAGCGCGCGGCGCGCACGCACAGATCGGCTTGCGCGGGCAGGCCGGTAACGGCGTTGACGCGTACGATGGCGCCGTCGGCACGCACGCGGATATCGAGCCGATCGCCGACGTCGAGAAGCCGGAACACGGTCTGCAGCTCGTGATAGCCGTCGGCGCGCCGCCCGAGCACGTGCAGAAACAAATTGAGCTTGGCTGGCGCCGGATAAGCGGTGGCTGAAGCCTCGGATGCCATCACACCGTGAGCCGCGCTCTGCTGCAAGCGATCGGGTGCGCCGCCAGCCGCCGTCAACGGCGCTCGGCGCGATCGAGCCGGTCGATCACGAACCGGATTTCGACCGCGCCCTTGGCAAGGTCGATGCGCGAAGGCCGTTGCAGCGAACCGTGTTCACCCAAGGCCGCCCAGCGCACCGACCAACCGTTATACGTTGCCCGCTGGATGTGGCCGTTGGCGTCATGCTCGGCCGACGCAGCTGCCTCGTGCGGCACCCGGCCAAGCACGTAATAGCTCAGATCGGAAAGCGGCAGGCTCCAGCCCAGACCCTCGCGCGTCAATGCCTCGATACTGGTGGCGCGGTACTCCTGCTGATCGGCGGTGGTGAGGATCGCTCCCGTCTCGTCACGCACGATGTGTACTGCGGTTTGTCCGAACGGCCCGCCAAGCCAGACCTCGTCGCGCCAAGTCGCATGCTGCCAACGCAGAGACCCGGAAAATGCCCGTGGCCCGTAGCGCACGTAGACCCGGCCCTGCACTTCGAACGCTTCGGCGGCCCCGCGCTCGTCGGCCGTCCAGGGCAACTGAGCGCAGCCGCCCAGGTAAGCGGCGAGCGCAAGCACGATGCCGACGCCGCTTTGCTTGCGCACACGCGTGCTCACTGCGCGTACTTCTTGATGACTGCCTGCAAGGTCTCGTTGCCCGGGTGATCCCGGAGCGTACTTTGCCACACGCGCCGCGCCTCATCCTGCTTGCCCTGGACCCAGAGCACTTCGCCGAGATGGGCCGCAATCTCGGGGTCGGGTCTTACCTTGAAGGCTTTCTCCAGGTACGCGCGACCCTCATCGATCCGCCCCAATCGATACAGCACCCAACCCATGCTGTCCTGGATGAAAGGATCCTCGGGCGAAAGCTTCAACGCATGCGCGATCAGGTCGTGCGCTTCCTGCAGCCGCTCGGTGCGGTCGGCGAGCGTGTAGCCCAGCGCGTTGTACGCGTGCGCGTGATCGGGACGCAACTCAATCAGTTTGCGCAGGCTCGTTTCGAGCACATCCAGCCGATCAACCTTCTCCGCGGCCATGGCGTAGTCGTAAAGCAGATCGGGCGTGTTCGGCATCTTGGCCACGGCTTCGCCGAGCAGGTCGAAAGCGTCCTTGTAGGCGCCGGCTTCACGCAGGATCGCTGCTTCGGCCTGCGTGAGCTGCACGCGCTGCTGCAACGTCTGCGGCTGGATCGAATGCAGTAGCGCGCGTGCTTCCTCGAGCTTGCCTTGCTTTGTCAGGATACCGGCGATGCGCCCCTGGGCAGGAATGTATTGCTCGCCGCCCGCGACCTCGCGGTACCAGCGCAGCGCCTCGCCGGGCTGCTTGCGCTCTTCGCTCACCTGTCCCAGGTAGAAACGCACCGTGTCGGCGCCATTCGCATTCAACTCGAGCGCCCGCTTCAGCTGCTGCTCGGCGAGCGGCCAGTCTGCCATCTGTATGCCGAGCAGGCCGGCAGTTAGTGCGATATCAGCATTCTGCGGATGCGCGCTCACCAGGGCGTCGATCTCGCGCCGCGCTTCGTCGGTGCGACGCTCGGCCGCGAGCATGCGTGCGAGATGCATGCGAATGTCCTTGGCCGCCGGATGAGTCTCAAGATACTCGCGCGAGAATGTGATCGATTCGGCGACGGAGCGTCGTTGCAGCATCTGCGCCTGGAACAGCGCCGCGAGTTCCCAGTCGGGACGCAGCTTCAGCGCCTGGCTCGCGCTGGCCAACGCGGCATCGCGCTGGTTCGCATTCCAATAGGCCTGCGCGGCCGCCAGATGCGCCTCGGGCAACTTTGGGTAAAGCTGAGCGAGCTCGTGCACCAGCTTGGCGACGGCCGGCTTGTCGGTATGGCGCGCGAGCATCGCATTCATGCGCAGGAACACTTGTGCGGTGTGCTCCGGATCGGCGGAGAGTAACATCTCCAGGTGCGGGCGAACGTCCTGCAACGCGCCGCTGCTGATCAGGATCGAGGCGAGCGTCTGACGCGCGGGGATCGAACCAGGCTCAGCCTGCAACCAAATCGTGGCCGCCTCCACCGCGAGTGCGGCTTGCCGCGCGTAGACGGCTATATCGGTAGCACGACGAGCGATGCGTGGGTCACGCGTCTTGCGTGCGAGATCGACATAGGCACGCGCGGCGAGGTTGTATTCTTTGCGATGAATTGCCATCTCCGCCACCAGGTACTCGTAGAGCACCTCGGGCGTGAGATCCTGCGGCGGCAACTGCGGCGTGGGCTGCGCGCTCGCTGCCGGCGCGCCGGACTTGGCGGCTTGAGGCCCGCCCTCGACCGGCACTTGAGCGCAACTCGCCAGCAACGCCACGAGACTCGCCGCCAGCGCACGGTGAAGGGCTGGGAACAAAGTCATATCTTCAATGGTTCCGACAGTTTAGGTATATTCATAGGGTTCAACAAGCGCGCGCTTAGGAGAATTGCCCATCGAGTCCAGCGTAGCAACCACGGTCAGCGCCCGGCAACTGTCGCGACACTTCGGAGCGCACGCCGCCGTACGCAACATCGATTTGACCCTACGCCGTGGCGAAGTTCTAGGATTGCTCGGGCCCAACGGCGCGGGCAAGACTACGACCATGCAGATGCTCACCGGAACGCTCGCGCCGAGCGCGGGCAGCATCTGCATCTGCGATATCGATCTGGTCAATCATCCGGTCGAGGCCAAGCGCCACATCGGCTATCTTCCTGAGCATCCGCCGCTTTACCGCGAGCTGACCGTGGACGAGTTTCTGCGTCTGGCCGCTCGTCTGCACGGCCTTCCGCGCAAGCGCGTAACGCAAGCGCTTGCATGCGCCAAGGCGCGCTGCGGCTTGAGCGACACCGGCAGGCGACTGCTGGGATCGCTTTCCAAAGGCTATCAGCAACGAGTCGGCATCGCCCAGGCGATTATCCACGACCCCGACGTGGTAGTGCTCGACGAACCGACCGTGGGTCTCGATCCCATTCAAATTCGCGATATTCGCGCCTTGATCCGTGAGCTGCGCGAGAACCGGTCGGTGATCTTGTCGACTCACATTCTGCCGGAGGTCGAATCGGTTTGCGATCGGGTCGAGATCCTGCACCAGGGCCGCGTGGTGTTCAGCGATACCATCGGCGGCCTCGACCGGTTCAACCGCGGGCTCGCACTGCAAGCGGCATTCCGCAATCCGCCGCAAGTCGAGGCGCTCGCAGCCCTGACCGGCGTGATGCGCGTGGAAGCGCTCGACGAGCAGCAGTTCGTGCTGCACCGCGACCCGCAGCACGATCCGACTGACGCGCTGGTCACGCGTTCGGTGCAAGCGGGCTGGGGGCTCTATCAACTGGGGCCGGCGCACAGCCGCCTGGAGGATGTGTTCGTGCAGCTTACGCACGAGGAGCCGGCCGCATGATACTTACGCTCGCCGGAAAAGAATTGCGTGGTCTGTTCTCCTCGCCGCTCGCGTGGATCGTGGCTGCACTCCTGCAACTCATCCTCGCCTGGGTCTTCCTGATGCGGCTCGACTCGTTCCTAGAATTGCAGCCGCGGCTCGCACAGCTTGCCGATGCGCCCGGGGCGAGCGAGATCGTCACCGCGCCCCTGTTCTCCGCCGCCGCCGTGATCCTGATGATGGCCACACCCATCTTCGGCATGCGCCTGATCGCCGAAGAGCGCCGCAACCGCACCATGCCGCTGCTCATGTCGGCGCCCATCTCGATGACGCAGATCGTGCTCGGCAAGTTTCTCGGCCTGTGCGCCTTCCTCATGCTGCCGGTCGGCATGGTGAGCGCGATGGGCGCAGCGTTGGCAGCCGGTGGCGAAATCGACCTGGGACTGCTCGCCGCCAACGCGCTCGGCCTGGCGCTGCTGCTGGCAACCTTTGCCGCGGTGGTATTGTTCGCCTCCAGCCTCACCAGTCAGCCGATCATCGCTGCGGTTCTGGGGCTCGGCATCTTGCTCGCATCATGGCTTGCGAGCCTCGCCAATCCCGATTCGGCTGGTGTCTTGCAATTGCTTTCGGTAACGCGCCGCTTCGAGCGCTTCAACACCGGCCTGGTCGATAGCGCCGACCTGGCATGGCATGCAATTGCAATCGTATTGTTTCTCCTGCTCACGATTCGCCGGCTTGACCGCGACCGCCTGGTGGGCCACGGCGCATGAGATCGCGGCCCCGGATGCGCGTTGGATCGAGTGCGGGACACGCATCGGAGTCAGCGCCAGAGGCGCGTCATGACCAAGCGCAAATCGGGTATCCGAGCCAGGCGCAGGATGCGTGTTAGCCCACAGCGCCGGATGCAACTGCGTGTCGCGCTGCAGAACGGCGTGTTCGTGCTGCTACTGGTTTCGCTTGCTGCCATCCTTGGAGTTTTCTCACGCCACTACCGCGTCGCATGGGATCTGACCACGACCGGACGCAATACTCTGTCGTCAGCGTCGCTCGACACGCTGCGCAAGCTCGACGGCCCCGTGCAAGTAACGGCTTACGCGACGCCGCAAGACCCCAGACTGGGCGATCTGCGCAAGCATATCGCCGATTTCATCGCCCGCTACCAGCGCGCGAAGCCCGACGTGTTGCTCGAGTTCATCGATCCGCGCAGCCAGCCCAAGGCAGCGGCACAGGCGGGCGTGCGAGTCAACGGCGAGTTGGTGGTCGAGTACGCCGGACGCAGCGAGCGGCTGTCGAATCTGTCCGAGCTCGACTTCACCAACCTGCTCATACGTCTGGCGCGCGCCGACGAGCGCCTGGTCATGTGGTTGGAGGGTCACGGCGAGCGCAGTCTCACGGGGCCGGCGAACCATGATCTGGGCGACTTCGGCAAACAACTGCGAAGCAAGGGCATCGAGCTCTCCAGCCTCAACCTCGCCCTCGCGCCCGATGTTCCCGACAATGCGGCGCTGCTCGTGATTGCTAGCCCACAGACCCGGGTCAGCTCAGTCGAGCTGGATAAGCTCGTTCGTCACATCGAACGCGGCGGTAATCTGCTCTGGCTGATCGACCAGGAGCCGCTACACGGCCTGGAACCGCTCGCCGAGCGCTTGGGGCTTGTGCTTTCGCCTGGCGTTGTGGTCGATCCGGACGCGATCGAGCGTGCAAGCAGACCGGTGATGGCGGTGGCCACGCCTGCGGGCTACGGCTCGCATCCCATCGTGCGTTCCTTCCGCCTGAACACGCTGTTCCCGTTTGTCCGCGCCATCGCGATCAATCCGGCGCCAGGGTGGGATTACTCGACACTGATCGAAGTCGCGCCACGTGGCTGGATCGAAACCGGTGACCTGGGCGGGCGGATCGTGTTCGACGCCGGGCGCGACATTCCTGGCCCGGTGCCGATCGCGCTTGCGCTGGAACGATTGCACGAGGAGAAGAACCAGCGCATCGTGGTCATCGGCAGCGCGCACTTCCTCGCCAATACCTACCTCGGCAATGGCGGCAATCTCGATCTGGGCGTCAACATCGTGAACTGGCTCACCGGAGACGATCGACTGATCGCGATCCAGCCGCGCAGCGCCCCCGATGTGAGCCTGACGCTTTCGCGCGGCTGGTTGGCCGCGATTGTGATCGTGTTCCTGATCGTAATGCCGCTCGCACTGGTCGCGGCAGGTGCCTGGATCTGGTGGCGGCGACGCGCCGCCTGATGAAAATCGCGTGCGCTCCAACTCCCGCTCGCTGCTCAATGTCGGTCTACTCGCGCTGGTCGCGATAGCCGGGACACTGCTCTATCTCGAACCGGAGCCGAAACGCGACGAGCAATTTCCCATCCTGCCCACGGCAATCGAGGCCGTTCGCCGTATCGAGATCGAACGTGCTAGCGGCATGCGCATCGTGCTCGCACGCGAGAGTGGGCGCTGGCGCATGCAGCGCCCCGTGACGGGACGCCTGGATGACATCGCGCTCGCACGCGTGCTCGATATCGGGCGTGCACGGTCAGACCAGCGCATGCCGGCGTCCGACCTCGGTCGCTTCGAGCTCGATGCGCCGTGGGCACGAATTCGGTTTGATGATCACGTCATCGAGCTGGGGATGAGCAACCCGCTCACCCAGGAGCTCTACGTGCGCAGCGGCGAGCATGTATTCGCGCTGGCGATACGATACGCGGGCAACCTCCCGGGAGATGTCTCGAAGCTCCTGGCGCACCGGCTGTTCGGCCCCGGCGAACAGCCGGTTGCGTTTCGCCACGAGCGCTTCGGCGTGCGCGAACGAGATGGCCGCTGGCAGCTCGAACCGAGCGACGAAGCGACTTCGCAGGACGATCTGCTGCGCTGGGTCGAGCGGTGGCGCCTGGCCAGCAGCATCATCACCCAGCCGCAAACCGATGCGCACGCGCGCGACACGATGGAGGTCGATCTGCGCGACGGCCACACCATCCGCTTTCAGGTCACGGCTACAACACCCGATCTCGTGTTGAGGCGCGAAGACGAGCGCCTCGAGTATCATTTTCCGTCACGCCTCGCCGGGGTGCTGCTCGCGTCGCCCGCTGCGCTGGCGGATAAGAGGCGATAGCGTGCCCGAGCTTCCGGAAGTGGAGACGACGTGCCGCGGACTGGCACCGCATCTGGTCGGACGGCGCATCGTCGCGGTCGCGGTGCGCGATTCCCGCTTGCGCTGGCCGGTCGCCAAGGATCTTGCCGCCGCCGTCACGGGCCAGCGCATCATTGACCTTCGGCGCCGTGCAAAGTACCTCATCATCGAGCTCGAGCGCGATGCGCTGATCGTACACCTGGGTATGTCGGGCGCGCTCGGCATCGTGGCCGCTCGCTCGCCTGCTGGCAAGCATGATCACTTCGAACTCGAGCTCGACGCGGGCCATGCGCTGCGCCTCACCGACCCGCGCCGCTTCGGCTCGATCCATCGCGTACGCGGCGAACCCGAGGCGCACAGACTGCTTGCACGTCTCGGCCCCGAGCCATTGTCGGCCGAGTTCGACCCGCAGCGTTTGCATCGCATCACGCGTGGGCGACGCGCGAGCATCAAGGAGACCTTGATGAACGGCCGCATCGTCGTCGGCGTCGGCAATATCTACGCCAGCGAAGCGCTGTTTCGCGCTCGCATCCATCCGCGCACGCCGGCGGGGAGAATCAGCCTCACGCGCTACGCGCTGCTCGTGCGCTGCGTGCAGGAAACCCTGCGCGCGGCGATCGAAGCGGGCGGCAGCAGCCTGCGCGACTGGCACCATGCCGATGGCAGTCTTGGCTGCTTCCAGCAAAGCTATTTTGTCTACCGGCGGGAGGCCGAAGCGTGCCGTGTGTGCGCTGCTCCGATCCGGTCGATCCGCCAGGCCCAGCGCGCGACCTACTATTGCCCCCGGTGCCAGCAGCGCTGAAAGTCAGTTGCCACAAACGTGACCCGCCGTCGTTTCGAGCGTATCGATGCCGGCCGGCTCATCCGTCTTAGTCAATCGCAGATACTTCGAAAACAGCGTCTCGCGGCTTTCCACGTGATCCGGGTGCAACGGGATGCAATCGACCGGACAAAGCTTGCGGCATTGCGGCTCGTCGTGATGGCCGACACACTCAGTGCAGCGCGCGGGATCGATCTGATAGATCTCCTCGCCCTGAGAAATCGCGTCGTTCGGGCACTCGGGCTCGCACACGTCGCAATTGATGCATTCGTCGGTGATCATCAACGCCATGATCGCTACCTCAACGAGCCGCCTTCTCCTTCAATCGCGCCACTACCGAGGGATGGGCGAACTTGCTCACGTCGCCTCCGAGCAATGCGATCTCGCGTACCAGCGTGGCCGAGACAAACAGATACTGCTCCGAGGGCGTGAGGAAAAGAGTTTCGATCTCGGGATGAAGGTTGCGGTTCATGCCCGCGAGCTGAAACTCATATTCGAAATCCGACACTGCACGCAAACCCCGCATGATGACGTTCGCGCCCTGTGCACGCGCGAAGTCCGTCAGCAGCCCGGAGAAACGAATGACGCGCACGTTGGTGTAAGTCTTCAGTACCTCGCGAGCGATCTCGACCCGCTCGTCGGGTGTGAAACACGGCCGCTTGGCGTGACTGTCGGCTACCGCGACCACGATCTCGTCGAACAAGCGCGCGGCCCGACGCACCAGATCCTCGTGGCCGAACGTGAAGGGATCGAACGTTCCGGGATAGATGACTCTATTGGTCGCCATGGCTGAATAATTGATAGGTGACTTGCCCGGCGCGCCCCTGCCGATACAGCCGGAAAACGCCGCCATCGAATGCCACACCTCGGCCGCTCTCTACGTAGACCATGCTGCCGCGGCGGGTAAGCCGCGGCAGCGCTGCCGCGAGATGCGCAAGCACTCCGCTATCGAACGGCGGATCAAGAAATACGATATCGAATGCTTCGCCGACGGTACCTGCGAATTCTAGCGCATCGGCTCGGTGCAGTTCTACGATCGGCAGACAGCCGAGCTCGACGGCGTTGCGCTCCAGAGCCCTCCACGTTACAGGATCGTTCTCCACCATCACCACACGGCGTGCTCCGCGCGAAACGGCCTCGAAACCGAGCGCACCACTGCCCGCGAAGAGATCCAGGCACTCGCACCCGCTCAGATCCTGGCCCAGCCAGTTGAACAAGGTCTCACGCACCCGATCCGGGGTCGGCCGCAACGTCGCCCGGCGCGGAAAGCGCAGGACGCGGCTGCGATGAACGCCTCCGACGATGCGGACGCGATTGGCGCTCAACGTTGCGCGGCAGCCGCGACTCCGCCGCCGACCACCACGGTGACCAACTTCGATGGATGGACGTGTCGTGCGAACGCCGCCTTGATGGCCGCCACGTCAACTTTGCGGATATTCGGAACGAAATCCTCGAGGTAGGACAGTGGCAAATCGTAGAAGCCGATCACGGCCAGGTACTCGTGGATCTTGCGATTGGAGTCGATGCGCAAGGGGAAGCCGCCGATCAGGTTCATCTTCGCGTCCTCCAACTCCTGTTCGGTCGGACCATTGCCGAGGAACTCGCGCAAGGTCCGCATCACCACCTCGATCGCGGCCTTGGCCTGATCTCCGCGCGTCTGTAACCCGATGCGGAACGGGCCTCTACGCTCGAGCGGCATGAAATAGCTGTACACGCTGTAAGCCAGCCCGCGTTTAGAGCGCACCTCATCGGTGAGACGCGACTCGAAGCCGCCGCCACCCAGGATGTAGTTGCCCACGAACAGCGCGAAATAATCGGGATCGGTGCGCCGGATGCCGGGAGCGCCGATCAGGATGTGCGCCTGTGATGCGGGATGCGCAATGTCGATATCCGCAGCGCGCGCGAGATCGTCGACCTTCGGGATGCGATCCGGTTCGCTCGCGGCGCGCGGCAGCCCGGCGGTCAGGCGTTCTGCGATCTGCTCCGCTTCGCCGCGAGTCGCATCGCCCATGATCGCGACGACCGCACGGGTGGCTAAGTAATGGCTACGATAGAAGCCGATCAGATCTTCTCGTGCGAGCCCCCGAACGGTTGCGACCTCGCCGCTAGCGCGCAAGCCGTACGGGTGATCGGGAAACACGGCGCGGCTGAAGGCGCGATTGGCGAGCGTGTCGGGTTTGGTGTCGGCTTCCTTCAGGCCAGCGATCGCTCGCAGCCGCTCGCGGGCCAGAACATCTTCAGGAAACTCGGGTTCAAGCAGCACCTTTGCCATCACCTCAAGCGCGGGCTCACGCTCGGCCGGATTCGACAGCGTGCGCAGATTCACACCCGCTCGGTCGGAATCGAACCGTCCCCCGAGTTGCGCACCGACATCGGCGATCCGACGCGAGATCTCGTTCTCGCTCAATCCGCCAGCGCCAAGCCGCAGCAGTCTCTGCGTGAATGCCGCGCGGCCCGCCTTTTCCTTCGTGTCGAAACCGGAGCCGGCTGGGAAATCCACGCTCACGTCGAGCATCGGCAGATCGTGATTCTCGACGAACAGCACACGCGCTCCGGAAGACGTCTTCCAGTCCTGGATCGGCAGCAGGGCGTGCGCGCTGCCGCTCGCCAGGGTCAGGACGGTAAGCAGTGCGGCGACAAGCGCATTCAAAGCACGATCTCTCAATGACGCAATCCTGAAGGTGGTGATGGCGGCCGCTTGCCCGAAAGTGGCTGCGGTCGCAGCACGGCCACCGTTAATGCGTCATCGTTGAAATAGCGTTGCGCCACCTGCTGCACCTGCTCGGCGGTCACTTCGCGCAACCGCTCGACCTGCCGATCGATCAGACGATGGGACAAGCCGATCGCCTCCAACGAGCCGATCTGACGCGCCTGCGCAAACATCGAGTCACGCGCATAGACTTGCGCGGCCACCACCTGCGCCTTCACCCGGGCAAGCTCGTCCTCGCGCACGCCTTCGGCGGCGATGCGCCGCACCTCGGCCTTGAGTGCCTGTTCAAGCTCTTCCACGGTCTTGCCTTCCGAAGGTGTCGCCGACAGCAGGAACGTCCCGGGCCCGCGGCCGACACCCTGATAGCCGGCGCCCGCGGCCGCCGCCAGACGTGAGCCGCGCACCAGAGCTGCCTGCAGCCGCGCACCGTCGTGGCCGTCAAGCACACCTTCCAGCACATCGAGCGCGAAAGGCTCCCAATCCTTTTCTGGATCTTCAAGCTTCGGCACACGATAGGCCATCAGCAGGCTCGGCAGTTCGGATGGCGCCTTGATGGTGATGCGGCGCGGTCCGCGCTGCTCGGATTCGGCGAACTTACCGCGCGCGGGTAGCTCGCGCGCCGCAATGCCCCCGAAATACTTGCGTGCCAGTTCGTGCACTTCCTCCCCGCCCACGTCGCCGACCACGACCAGGATAGCGTTGTTTGGCGCGTACCACTGCCGATACCAGTTGCGCGCATCCTCCACCTGCATGTTCTTCAGGTCGTTCATCCAGCCGATGACCGGTTGACGGTAAGGGTGCGAGAGTAGCGCGGTCGCCATCAGCCCTTCGTACATGAGCGAATCCGGCCGATCATCGGTACGCCAACGCCGCTCTTCCATCACCACGCGCAGCTCCTTGCCGAACTCGTCCTTGCTCAGGATGAGATTGGCCATGCGATCGGCTTCCATCTCGAGCGCGAGCGGCAGATGGTCGCGATGCAGCGTCTGGAAGTAAGCGGTGTAGTCGCGGCTGGTAAACGCATTGTCGCGCCCGCCGGCGCGGGCGATGCGACGGGAGAACTCTCCGTTCGGGATTCTCTCGGTGCCCTTGAACATCATGTGCTCGAGTGCGTGCGAGACGCCGGTCGTGCCGTTGAGCTCGTCGACACTGCCGACAACATACCAAACCATCGACACCACGACCGGCGCGCGGTGATCTTCGCGCACGAACACGCGCATGCCATTGTCGAGACGATACTCGTGCACCGGCGGGCTCGCTGCGGCGGCGGCAAGCGCCGGTGCGAACCCGTTGACGGCAAGGACGATGAACCACAGGAGTGCACAAACCCGCATGCTAGAATCGGCCACTTTCGGACTCTTCCTCTGACACTGTAGCATCATGTTCGGTTTCCTCAAATCGCAGCGCAAGGAATCCGACCGCAGGGAGGAAGGTGGATGGGCTGCACGGCTGAAGCAGGGTCTGCAGCGCACGCGTGAGATCCTCAATACCGACGTTACGGAGCTTTTCGCGCGCCATCCGCAGATCGACGAGGCGCTGTACGAGGAGCTGGAGACCCTGCTGATCTCGGCCGATGTCGGTGTCGCGGCCACCGAGCACGTGATCGAGGCGCTGCGCAATCGCGCCAGGCGCGATCGTATCACCGATGCGGGTGAGTTGCGCGCGACCCTGAAGGACGTGCTGTACGAGCTGATCGCCCCGCTTGAGCAGGCGCTCGACGTATCGCATGAGAAGCCGTTCGTGATCATGATGGTCGGCGTGAACGGCACCGGCAAGACGACCTCCATCGGCAAACTGGCGAAGCACTGTCAGGCGGCCGGGCTCACGGTATTGCTCGCAGCTGGAGACACTTTCCGTGCGGCCGCGCGCGAGCAGCTCGCGGTCTGGGGCGAGCGCAACAACGTCGCGGTCATCTCACAGCGCGGTGGCGATTCCGCCGCGGTGATTTTCGACGCGGTACAGGCAGCACGGGCGCGTGGCAGCGATATCCTGATCGCGGATACCGCCGGCAGGCTGCCGACGCAGCTCCATCTCATGGAGGAAATTCGCAAGGTCAAGCGCGTCATCGACCGTGCAGCTCCAGGTGCGCCGCACGAAATTCTGCTGGTACTCGACGCCAATACCGGCCAGAACGCACTCGCGCAGGTAAAGGCATTCGACGACGCGCTCGGGGTCACCGGACTCATCATGACCAAGCTCGACGGTACGGCCAAGGGTGGCGTTATCGCGGCGATCGCACACGCGCGCTCTGCCCGATCGAAGGACAGACCCATCCCACTCCGTTTCATCGGCGTCGGTGAAGGCATGGATGATCTGCAGGCGTTCAACGCACGCGCTTTCGTCGACGCCTTGTTCGATTGAGGCCCCCGCGATCTGCAGCCCGACTTGCACTTCGCTTTCACGCCCCGCGCCGTGACCGCCGGTGTCTCCATGATCCGGTTCGATCGCGTTGGCAAGCGCTACCCCGGGGGAATCGAGGTGCTAGCGCGGGTGAGCCTGGAAATCGCGCGCGGCGAGCTGGTGGTAGTAACCGGACCATCGGGCGCGGGCAAGAGCACTCTGCTCAATCTCATGGCGGGAATCGAGCTGCCGACGGTAGGGCATGTCGCGGTCAACGGCGAGAACCTGTCGCGGATGCGCCCGCGCGCGCTGCCCTACCTGCGACGCCAGTTCGGGCTCGTGTTCCAGGACCACAAGCTGTTGTACGACCGTAGCGTGTTCGACAATGTCGCACTGCCGCTGCGCATCGTCGGCTTCGATGCAGCCACCATTCCGGGCCGGGTAAGCGCCGCGCTCGACAAGGTGGGTTTGCTCGACCGCAGCCGCAGCCCGCCGATCGCACTTTCGGGCGGCGAACAGCAGCGCCTGTGCATCGCGCGCGCGATCGTGCACCGGCCAGCGATCTTGCTCGCCGACGAACCCACAGCGAACCTCGATCCCGACTATGCCGCAGCGATCGCCGATTTACTGCTATCGCTCAATCGAGCCGGGGTGACGGTGGTCATTGCCACGCACGACCGCGCGGTCTCCGACCGACTGCCAACGCGTCGTATCGAGTTGCGCGCCGCTCGCTTGCACGAGGCAGCGGCGTGAGCTTCCCGAACGAGTGGGGTCGTTGCGAGCCACCCGCGCGACGCGCCCCGCTTGCGCAGAACAACCGCAAAGCGGACCACGCACCCCGCCGATGCCTTGCCGGCTCATCTACCGTGACGGTGCGCAGCCGGCTCTGCGCAACCCTGATCGACGGCAAGGCCAATCGGCATCCGGCCGTTAGAACCTCGGCGCGAGGTCGGGATCGGCGATTCGGGGGCGGCGCGTGAAGGTCTGGGTTGCTGCCCACCGCTATGCCGCCCGCCAAGCACTCGCCCGCTATGCCCGGCGCCTACTGGCGGCCTCGTTCGAATCCGCCGTGCTCGGTCTAGCCGCAGCCCTGCCGCTCGCCTTCCTGGTTGCGGTGAACAACATTGCAGATTTCGCGGCTCGGCATCCCGCCACACCCGAGATCTCGATCTACCTTGCACTCGATGCAACGCCGGCCGAGGTCAAGGACGTGGCCGAGCGCTTGCGCCGCATCGAGGGCGCCGAGGTGCGTTTCATCTCGCGGACGGAAGCGTCCAAGCTGTTACGCCGGTCGGCTGCGCTCGCCGACGTCCTGGATGCTCTGCCGAGCAACCCGCTGCCAGATGCATTCACGCTGCGTCTCGCCATTGCCGACACGCACCGCCTGGACGCATTTCGTCGCGAAATCGCGGCGTGGCCGCGCGTAGACCGCACCCACGTCGATTCCGCATGGGCGCAGAAACTGGAAGCATTGGTACATGCCGGCCGTCTCGCCGCCGCGTGCCTGGGCGCGCTGCTTGGCCTGGGTATGCTGGCGGTGACATTCAACACCATACGCCTGCAAATGTTGCAGCGGCGCGATGAAATCGAGGTGTCGCGCCTGATCGGGGCCACTGAAGCCTTTATACGCCGCCCTTACCTCTATTTCGGTGCTCTGCAGGGCTTTTTCGGCGCTGCCGTCGCACTCGCGTTAGTCGCTGCGTTGGACGCCATCGCTTCTCAGGAATTAGCCGCTCTATCAGAGAGCTACGGAATTATTTTGGAGTTGCAGCCGCTGCCCGTCGGAACCTCCGGCGGCGTTCTTGCTGCGGGTGCGGCGCTCGGTCTGGCAGCCGCCTGGTTTTGCGCCGCGCGCGCCGCCAGGGCGCGCGGTTTGCGCATCTAGCGAGGAACGCTCAGCGCGCGCTTTCGGACGAACTTTTCGCCTTTGGCACTCTCAATAGTAGAGTGCTAATATTGCGCCGTTACCTAGGAGCAGAACGATGACCGGTCTCGTTACCTTGCCGACTCCGTCAGGCGCGGGGAGCTTGGAGAGCTATATTCAGACTGTGAGCCGCTTTCCCCTCCTGACGCAGGACGAGGAAACTACCTACGCACGCCGCTACGTCGAACATGAGGATCTTGCTGCGGCGCGTCAGCTGGTGCTCTCACATCTGCGGGTTGTAGTCGCCATCGCCCGCGGCTATCTTGGCTATGGATTGCCACAGGCGGATCTGATCCAGGAAGGCAATATCGGCCTCATGAAAGCGGTCAAGCGCTTTGACCCTGACCGCGGCGTGCGCCTGGTGTCTTTCGCCATGCACTGGATAAGGGCCGAGATTCACGAGTTCATCCTGCGCAACTGGCGCATCGTCAAGATCGCGACCACCAAGGCACAGCGCAAGCTCTTCTTCAATCTACGCAGTCTGCGTCAGGGGCTAGGCACCTTGGGCGATGCCGAGGTCGCCTCGATGGCGAAGCAACTGGGCGTGAAGAAGCAGGAAGTGATCGAGATGGAAACCCGCCTCGGAGGCCAGGATATCGCTCTGGAACCGACGGGCGACGATGCCGACGAGGGTCTCGGCCCGATCGGCTACCTGCGCGATCCGGCAGCGGAACCGTCCGCGTCGCTGGAAGCCGAAGAATCGGGGCGGCTGCGCAAGCGCGGCCTCGAGGCCGGGCTGGAATCTCTCGACGCCCGCAGCCGGCGGATCATCGAGGCACGTTGGCTGCGCGAGCGAGACGCGGCGACGTTGCACGAGCTCGCGGGCGAGTTCGGCGTGTCGGCCGAGCGCATCCGCCAGATCGAGCAGAAAGCAATCACGCGCATGCGCGCGGTCATGAGTGAAGTAGCAGCCGCATAGCAGGTCTCAGGCTGGGGGTGCACGCGCTTTCCGGCGCCTTGTTGGAAGTCGCGTGCCCTCATTATGAACGTAGCAATAAGCGGATATCGTGGACGAGGTCTTCTACCGACTGATCGTGGCGCACGAATAGCCGCACACGCCCCTGGGGATCGAACACGAACGTGCCTGAGGAGTGATCGACGCTGTAGGCGTCCGGTGCGTTGCCGGGTTGCTTCTGATAGATCACCTTGAACTCCTTGGCAGTACGCGCGATCGCTGCAGGGTCGCCGGTGAGACCGATGAAGCGTGCGTCGAACGCAGGTACATAACGCGACAGCACGGCAGTCGTGTCGCGCTCCGGATCGACCGTAATGAACAACACCTGCAGCTTGTCAGCGTCGCCGCCCAAGCTCTTGGCGACCTCCGCCAGTTTGGCCAGTGTCGTCGGACATACGTCCGGACAGTGGGTATAGCCGAAGAACACCACGACCACCTTGCCGCGGAAATCGGCCAAGCCGCGTACCTTGCCGTGGTGGTCGCTAAGTTCGAGCCGGCGCGCAAACTCGGCGCCCGTAATGTCGGTGGCACGAAAAGTTTCGGGCGCGCATCCGACCAGCAGACTCGTCACAAGCAGCAGCGCCGGCAAGAACCAGGTTCGCATTACAGCGCTAGATAGTGATCGGCGAGCAGCGCCACGAACAGGGCCGACAGGTACACGATCGAATAACGAAACGCCTGGCGCGCCAGCGCATCGCTGTAACGCCTAACGAGGCGAACCGCGTAGGCGAGATAGATCGCGTCCAGCACCAGCACGCAGGCGAGGTACACCAGACCACTCATCCGCGTAGCGAAAGGCAGCAGTGTGACCGCGGTCAGGATGATGGTGTAGAGCAGAACAGAAAGGCGTGTGAAGCGATCGCCGTGCGTTACTGGCAGCATGGGCACGCCAGCCTTGGCGTAGTCGTCGCGGCGGTATAGTGCGAGCGACCAGAAATGCGGCGGCGTCCAGGCAAAGATGATAAGAAACAGCAACAGCGCGTCGTGGCTCACTTCGCCGGTGACCGCGGCCCAGCCGAGCACCGGCGGCATCGCGCCGGACGCACCGCCGATGACGATGTTCTGCGGCGTGAGCGGCTTGAGCACAAGAGTGTAGATCACCGCGTAGCCGACGAACGTGGCTGCCGTGAGCCACATCGTGAGCGGATTGACCAGCTGGTACAGCAGCACAAGCCCGACGCCGCCGATTGCCCCGGCGAAAAGCAGCGTCTGACCGGTCGTGATCGCGCCGCTCGGTAGCGGACGGCGCTTCGTGCGCAGCATGATCGCATCGATCTTCTGCTCGACCAGGCAGTTGAAAGCCGCGGCAGCTCCGGCCACCAGTGCGATCCCGATGGTCCCGAACACAAACGGCTCGAGGGGAACTGCACCGGGTTGCGCGAGCAACATCCCGATCATGGCCGTGAATACGATCAGCGACACGACGCGCGGCTTGGTGAGCTGGAAAAATTGCTGTGCTCGCCCGCCGCTGCGACGAGAGATGGCGCTTTCAGGCATGAGATTAAAGACGTGCGGAGATCGTACGATAGAGATCGAATTCTAGCATCGCACTGCGGAGTTGGGCCTTCCTGCGGGCGCTCATCCGATACGCGAGTACTTGAGAAGCCGGCCAAGGTCGCGGATGATGCGCCTCGGTTCGGGATTTTCCGGGAAGCGCATCATGACATTGCCCAGGGGATCGACCAGGTAGATGTGTTTGTGCTGAGCATCTCGGGGGTAGAAGAACTCCAGAATCGGCTGAGCGTGCGCTGCAACGAACCAGGTGCCGGCATAGACCTGCTCCAGGCGCGCATCCGGTGCGCGCTCGTCGTCGATCAACCAGACGCGCTCCACGCGACGCAGTTCCTCACCCTGAGCTTGGCGCAACTGGCGGATCAGCCAGAGCCTTTCTTCGCACGCACGCGCGCAGGCGCCTGAATCGATCACGACCAGCACCCAGCGCCCGCGCAGTTGCGCAAAATTGAAGGGCTTGCCGCCGATGAGCGTAAGCGGAGCATCGGTCAGCTGGCGCGCCGTGACCAGGGTGCCGTAATTGGTGTGCGCGTCGGGTGCCCAGAACCAGTACAGCAGGTACGAGCCCAACACCGGTAATACCGCCAACGCCCCGATAGCGAGGAGCTTGAGGCGATTAAGGTTGCGCGGAGTCACGGCGCAGCGCAAACCAGACGTACATCGAAGCAATCAGCACGGAAAGGGCAAACCACTGAACCGCGTAGCTGCGATGAACATCGATACTGCGCGTTGGGGTAGGCCAATCGCGCACAAGCCCGTCGCCGACGTCGTTGGTCTGCTGGATCATGATCGGCTGCAACGCAAAGCTCTTACGGGAACGGTAACGCTCGATCGTCAGGTTTTGCCATACCGGCCCTTCGGGCTGAACGTCCGACAGCTCGTAGATCCTGCGTCCCGGCACCACGGCCAAGCCTTCGACAAGGACCTCGCCGGCCGGTGTGTCGATCGGCGGCAGACGCGCACGATCTCCCGTCCCGCGCACCCAGCCTCGATCCACCAACACGTGCATGTCGCCGCCTTCGAGCGCAAGCGGCATGATCACCTCATAACCGGCAAAGCCCGAGCGCACGCGGTTGTCGAGCAACACCATGCCGCGCGTATCGAAGCGGCCGCGTGCCTGCACCCGCTGCTCCTCAACGGCTGCCGCCTCGACCGGGGTCTGACCGAGCTGGATGGGTGCCCGCTTCGACGCGGCCGCGCGCGCCGCCATGAGCTCGGCCTTCTCGTGAGCCCGTCCCACCTGCCAGTAGCCGAGTGCTAGAGTGGCGGCGATGCCGGCCGCGGCGGCCACGGTGCTCCAGGCGGAGGGGTTGAATCGGCGTACTGCCATGTCGCGTTGGATCGAGTGCGAGCCTTCAGATAGACTGCTCGCTCCGTGTAGGGACCATCTCCGTGAAGATTGTCGTCGTCCTGCTGATGCTGTTCATCGCCGCTAGCCTGCTCTCCGCCGGCTTCTTCCTCGTCCGCGACCAGGGCAAATCGGACCGTACCGTGCGGGCCTTGACGGTGCGAATCGTACTCTCTTGGTGCGTGTTCGCACTGCTCATGCTCGGACACTACTTCGGCCTGATCGGCGAGCGCCTAGGCTGATCGATCTCCGCGCGGACAAAGACACTGCACCCGAGATAGGGCGTTTGTGACTGAGCGGGAATGGAGCGGTGGAACGTGAGGCGGCTTACGCAGCAGACGCCTTTAGCGTTCACTTATCGCGTATCACCGCGCTCCGACGCGGTCGCTCCGCCCGCCTTCACAGCCAGTAGACAAAAATGAACAGAAACAGCCAGACCACGTCGACGAAGTGCCAGTACCAGGCCACACCTTCGAAACCGAAGTGGTGCTCGGGCGTGAAATGGCCCTTCATGCAACGTACCGTGATCACGATCAGCATGATGGTGCCGACCGTAACGTGAAAACCGTGAAATCCGGTGAGCATGAAAAAGGTTGCCCCATACGCACCCGAGCTGAGCTTCAGGTTGAGCTCGCTGTAGGCGTGACCGTACTCGTAGATCTGAAACCCGAGGAAGGTGATCCCCAGCGCTACCGTTGCCATCATCCAGCCGATCAGCGCACCGCGGTTGTTTCTCTTCAGCGCCCAGTGCGCGAGCGTGATGGTGACTCCTGAGGTGAGGAGGATGAGCGTGTTGAGCGCGGGGATACCCCACGCTCCCATGGGTGTGAACTGCTCCGTAATGCCGGGGCCGGCGACCGGCCACCCGGGCGAGAATTCTGGCCATAGCAGCTTCTGATCGATTTCACCCAGCCACGGCACGGAAAGCACGCGCATGTAGAACAATGCGCCGAAGAACACGCCAAAGAACATCACCTCCGAGAATATGAACCAGCTCATCCCCCAGCGAAACGAGGTGTCGACGCGCTTGTTGTAACGACCACCCTCGCTTTCGCGCACGACTGTGCCGAACCATCCGAACAACATATAGACGAGCACCGCGAAGCCGAGCGCGAGCAGGATGTAGCCCACCGTCAGAAAGTTCACCGTGAAGGCCGCACCGAAGCCGAGCAGGCCCATCGCGAGCGACCCGGTGATCGGCCAAGTCGACGGCGCAGGCAGGTAATAGCGCTCGGGTGGGACGTTGACGTTCGCCATGTTCTACTCCTAGCTCCCCGTGTCGTCGCTCAGGCGCCCGGCCCGACCCGACTCAGAATTAAGCTCACCAACAGCACCAGGCTGGCGACGAACAACGCCGCCGCAACCAGCCCGGCGACAATGATCTGCGCCGGTGCAAGCTTCACCGATTCGTGCTGCGCGCGCCGGCGCACACCAAAGAAACCACTCAGCACCGTCCTGACAACATCCCATGAGCCAGCCCGCCGCTTTAGCGAACGCGCGTCCTTGGCCGTATCGGCAGCATTACCGTCAGGCTCGGCTGGGCTCATCGCGATCATCCCGAAACCTTGCCCGAACCGGCGGCTGGAGTAGCCGCGTTCAACTCGAAGAAAGTATACGAAAGCGTCACCGTGGCGACCTCTTTCGGCAGCAGCGGATCGATCACGAACACTACCGGCATCTGCCGCGTCTCACCCGGCTCGAGTTGTTGCTTCTGAAAGCAGAAACATTCGAGCTTGCGGAAATAACCTGCTGCAATCTGCGGGCCGTAGCTCGGGATCGCCTGGCCAACGATGACCTGCTGCGATTGGTTACGAACCTCGTAGACAACGTGCACCAACTCACCCGGATGCACGCGCATACTGCGGCTGCCGGGGGCAAACGACCACGGCAAGCCGCGCGTATTGGCATCGAACTCGATCGTCACCCAGCGGCTGGTATCGACCTGCGTGTTGGTCGGCACAGAGTCGCGTTTGGTAATGCTGTTGAGTCCGGTGACATCGCAAATGGCGCGGTAGAACGGCACCATGGCGAAGCCAAAGCCAAACATCGCCACCGCGAACAGTGCAAGACGCACGAGCATGCGGCGATTTTCCGGTGGCGCTTGCGTCATCGGAATTGCCATACGTTGTAAACAAAGTAAGCCAGCGAAACGAGCACGACCAGGCCGATGCTCAACGCCGTGCGTACGTTCTTGCGCTCGCGCTCCTTGTTCATGGCGGTGGATCTTGCTGTCATTACTTCACCAACGGCGGCGTCTCGAAGCTGTGGTACGGTGCCGGCGTGGGCAAGTGTGTCCATTCCAGGGTGTCGGCGCCTTCCCACGGCCTGGCCGGCGCCTTTTCCCCGCTGCGGATGGCTTTCACGATGATGTACAGGAAAAGCAACTGCGACAGGCCGAAGCCGAATGCGCCGATCGAGGACACCATGTTGAAGTCGGCGAACTGCAGCGCATAATCGGGAATACGCCGCGGCATGCCGGCAAGCCCGAGGAAGTGCTGCACGAAGAACGCCAGGTTGAAGGTGATGAACGACAGCCAGAAGTGCCACTTGCCGAGCTTCTCGTCGTACATACGACCGATCCATTTCGGCAACCAGAAGTAGATGCCGGCGAAAGCGGAAAAGAGCGCGCCTGCCACCATGACGTAATGGAAATGGGCGACGACGTAATAGGTGTCGTGCAACTGAATGTCCACGGGCGTGATCGCGAGCACCAGGCCGGTGAAACCGCCGATCGTAAACAGGAACAGGAAACCGATTGCAAACAGCATCGGCGTCTCGAAGCTGAGCGAACCCTTCCACATGGTCGCCACCCAATTGAACACCTTCACCCCGGTTGGAACGGCGATGAGCGAGGTGGCGTACATGAAATAGAGCTGAGCCTCCAGCGGGATGCCGGTCGTGTACATGTGGTGCGCCCAGACCAGGAACGACAGAATCGCGATCGAGGCGGTGGCATAAACCATCGAGGTGTAGCCGAACAAGGGCTTGCGCGAAAACGCCGGGATCACCTGCGAGATCACACCGAAGGCCGGAATGGCGATGATGTACACCTCGGGATGGCCGAAGAACCAGAAGACGTGCTGGAACAGCACTGGATCCCCGCCGCCGGCGGGATTGAAGAAGTGTGTGCCGAAGTGTCGGTCGGTCAGTACCATGGTCACTGCGCCCGCCAACACCGGCATTACGGCCACCAGGAGGTATGCCGTGATGAGCCAGGTCCAGACGAACAGCGGCATCTTCATCAACGTCATGCCGGGCGCGCGCATGTTGAGGATGGTGGTGATGATATTGATCGAGCCGAGAATCGAGGACATGCCCAGAATGTGGAGCGCGAAGATGGCAAGGTCCATGCCCATGCCCATCTGCACGGTAAGCGGCGGATAGAGCGTCCAGCCGGCGGCAACGGCGCCGCCCGGAACGAACAGAGAAACCACCAGCAGCGAGGCCGCCGGGGGCAACAGCCAGAAGCTCCAGTTATTGAGGCGCGGGAACGCCATGTCGGGCGCGCCGATCATCATCGGGATCTGCCAGTTGGCGAAACCGACGAAGGCCGGCATGATGGCACCGAACACCATGATAAGCCCGTGCAACGAGATCATCTGGTTGAAGAAGTCCGGGTGGGTGATCTGTAGCCCCGGTTGGAAGAGCTCGGCGCGGATGATCAGGGCCATGACCCCGCCGGTGAGAAACATCGCGAAGGCGAACCACAAGTACATCGTGCCGATGTCCTTGTGGTTCGTGGTCGTGAGGAAACGCCTCAGCCCCGTGGGATGGTGCGCGTGATCGTCATGCCCGTGTGTATGACCGTGAACCGCAGTGCTCATGGGACGACTCCGTACCTAACTCATGTGTTCGGGACGACGGCGCGGGCGCGCTTTACGCTTTATCGTGCCGCGTGCAAGACCGATGCAACTGTCGAGCTCCCGGCCGGCGCGGCGGCGGAGCCGCTCTTCGACCGTGCTGCCTTCACGTCCGCCGGCGTTACCGCCTCTCCGCTCTTGTTGTTCCAGGCATTGCGGGTGTAGGTTACGACCGCAGCCAGCTCCACGTCGGACAAGTGTGCGAACGACTGCATGGCGGTTGGCTTGCCGTCGAGCACCACGCCGTGCAGCACGGTATCGAGCTGCTTCGCTTTCGGCCCCTTGACCACCGCCGAACCGTTGAGCGCCGGAAACGTGCCCGGAATGCCCATTCCGTTCGCTTGGTGGCAGGCGACGCAGTTCTGCGCGAACACTTTCTCGCCTCGCGCCACCAGTTCCTCGAGCGTCCAGATCTTGTTGACATCGACCGCTGCCGTATCGGTCTTCGGTTTATGCTCGCTCACCCATTGCGCGTACTTCTCCGCCGACAACACGTGCACGACGATCGGCATGAAGCCGTGCTCCTTGCCGCAAAGCTCAGCGCACTGCCCTCTGTACACACCCTCGCGTTCGGCCTTGAACCAGGTGGCGCGCACAAACCCCGGTATCGCGTCTTGTTTGGCGGCGAGTGACGGCACCCACCAGGCATGCAGCACATCGGCAGCGGTCACCACCATGCGCACCTTGCGGCCGACCGGAACGACCAGCGGCTGATCCACCTCCAGCAGGTAGTGCTCGCCCTTGGGAGCCGAACCGCTGATCTGCTCGCGCGGCGTAGCGAGCATGCTGAAGAAAGAGATACCCTCACCTTCTCCGGTGAGGTACTGGTAACCCCATTTCCACTGGTAGCCAGTGACCTTGATGGTGATGTCGGCCCCCGAGGTGTCGCGCTGATGGATCAGGGTCTTGGTCGCCGGGATTGCGATGCCGATCAGGATGAGGAAAGGTATGACGGTCCAGACGACCTCGACCGTAGTGTTCTCGTGGAAGTGCGCCGCCTGGTGTCCCACCGATTTACGGTGCTTGACGATCGCATAGCACATGACGCCGAACACGCCGACGAATATGATGACGCAGACCCACATGATCAGCGTGTGCAGATCGTAGATGTCCTGCCCGAGCTGGCTGTTCGGCTGCTGCAGATTGAAACGGGCGTGCGCGGCGAGACACGGCGCGGCCGATGCGGCAAGAAACGCGGCCGTCAAACGCGAGCCGATCGTTCGTTTGGTCAACCCTGAGTTTCGTTTCATCGCTTAACCCGCAATAGATCCTGGAGCCGGCGAGCCGCGGCCAGGCGAGCCCCCTCGCTCAGAAGCGTTCCAAACTCGATCTCCCGGCCGTGGGAGCGAAGTGCGATCTGGCAACTCCACACGTCCTTGCGCACTACCACCTGCGTCCAGTACCGGTTCGACTCGAACCGGCACACCCGTCCCCGGGTGTGCGATTCCACGATCAAGCGATCGCCCCGAATCGTCACTCGCTCGTAATCGCCAGCATCGCGGGCAAGGCGCCGAAACGCGACGTACAAAGCGGCCAATTCCAGACCCGTAAAGGGCACGATCGGCCACGCACCGATGCCCACGGACGCCGACCCGATCAGCCCCGAAACGACGGCGAGAATCCAGAATGCTCGCCAACGTTCAGCGCCCTGCAGTGAGCAGTTGCGCTTGGCAGTCAGCGAGAAGTCCGGGTGATCCGCGGCAAAGCCGTCGTCCATAGCGCTGATCCGACATCCGTCACAGCACCGCGTGCGTGAGCGAGGGCCGCCTGAGAGCGTGCGAACTTTAGCACACGGCTCCTTCGAGGCGCAACAAAACGGCCGGCGAGTTCAAGTCCTGTCAGTCACAGCAAGGGCTTCGGGCGTAAGCCGCGGCGCGAGGCGCGCCGGCTTGAGCGCGCGCTCGATCGTCAAGCGACGCACACGTCGCGCCGCAACGAACGGCACTTCGCCCCAAAGCGGAGCATCGATGCGCGCGGCAATGCTGGCAACATTATCGCGGTAATACCGCATCGACGGATCGATCCGATTCGCCACCCAGCCTGCAAGTTCGAGCCTCCGGCGTGCGATCGCTTCGGCCGTGAGGAGGGCGTGCGAGATGCATCCCAGGCGCATGCCGACCACCAGTACGATCGGCAGACGCAGATGCGCAGCGAGATCACCCATGTGCGCATGCGCATTCAAAGGTACGCAAAAGCCGCCCGCGCCTTCGACCACGATCCAATCGGCACGGCGAGCGAGCTCGTGATAGGCGCGCACGATCGTGCCGATCTGAAGCTCGATGCCTGCGGCGCGTGCGGCGATGTGCGGTGCGATCGGGGATCGCAGGAGATAGGGATTGCGCAAGCGATCCGGCGCACGTACCGTGCTCGCATCGGCCAGCGCCGTCGCATCGGCGTTGCGCCAGCGTTCGCGTATCCGGCGCGCGCCAGCCGCGACCGGTTTCATGCCGATCGTGCGCCAACCCATCCGGCTTGCGATGCGCAGCAACGCGCACGCGATCTCGGTCTTGCCCACACCGGTATCGGTCCCGGTCACGAACAGTCCCTGCGCCCGCCAGATCACCGAGTTCCCCGCACGGGGGCGCGATGAAACGCGATCACGGCGCGACCGTCGGCGTCGGTGCGCGTTCCTTGCGGGCGCCACGCATGACCATAGATCACCTCAAACGTCGCCGGCACGCGACCGTCCCGACGCAGTTCGTCGTAGGCCGCTGTCACGCGCGCGACGGCTTCCCTGGCCGTAAGGCCCGGCCTGCGCCGTGGGTCGGCATTGCCTGCGCCCGCTGCCTGCAACTCTCGTAGCAGCGCGCGCGCATCGGCGTAGGTCAACGTCAGGCACTCCATGTCCACGACCGGATCGGCGAACCGAGCAGCCACCAACATGTCGCCGTAGTCGTGCAGGTCGACGAACTGATGCACGTGCGCGTAGCGGTCGGCGCGCGAGTAGGCCGCGCGCAGCTCCTTCAGCGTGTCGGGCCCCAAGGTGCTGAACAAGCACACTCCGCCAGGACGTAACAGCCGATACATCTCGGCCAGCGCGGCCTGCGGCGGTCCGAGCCATTGCAACGCCAGATTCGACCACACCATGTCGAACGAGCTAGCGGCGAAAGGCATGCGCTCGATATCCGCGCACACGCGCGGCTCGCCTGCGCCCAGCGTCCGACCGAGGCTGCGACGCCACCAACCGGTGTGCCGCGCCGAACACCTCAGCATTGCCAGCGAATAATCCAGCTCGATCACGACCGATCGCGGATAACGCCGGCGCAGCAGGCGCGCGCCGAAGCCGCTGCCGCTGCCGACATCGAGCACTCGGCTCGGGACGGCGCGTAGCAGGCCGAGCCGCTCGGCCATACGGCTCGCGACTTCGCGCGCCAGCGCGGCGGAGTCTTCATACTTCGGCGCGGCTCGATCGAAGCGACGCCGCAACCACCGCTTGTCGAGTTGCGGGGTATCGTTCACGGCGCTAACTGCTGCAGCGCTGCGAGCAAGCGCTCGACGTCGGCGATGCCGTGCGCCGCCGACAGCGAAATGCGAAGCCGGGCCGTAGCGGGCGGCACGGTGGGCGGTCGCACGGCCGGAACTATCAGCCCGTGCTCGGCGAGCGCGCGCATGGTCCGGGTTGCAGTCTGGACGCTGCCGAGCACCAGAGGCTGGATGGCAGTGTGTGAAGGCAGCAGCGCACCCGGCAGCGTCGGGCGCGCCGCAGCCAGCATGGCGATCAGGCGCGCTAGATGCGCGCGCCGCCAGTCTTCGCGGCGTATGATCGCAAGACTCTCAAGCAGCGCGACTGCGAGCGCGGGCGGCGTGGCGGTTGTGTAGATATAAGTCCGCGCCCTGTTGACCAGCAACTCGATGAGCGCAGCATCGGCCGCGACGAACGCGCCGCAGACTCCGGCTGCCTTGCCCAGCGTGCCCATGTAGACGATGCGCTCGGAGGCCACGCCGAAATGTGACAGGGTTCCGGCACCATGCGTCCCCAGCACGCCGAAGCCATGCGCGTCATCGAGCAGCAGGAAGGCCCCGTAACGATCGCACAACTGCGCCAGTTCGGGCACTGGCGCCAAGTCTCCATCCATGCTGAATACCGCGTCGGTCACAATCAGCTTGCGACGCGCGCGCGACGCGCGCAAGAAATGCTCCAACCGGCCCAGATCGAGGTGAGCGTAGCGGTGGAAGCGGGCGCGGCTCAGCAGCATCGCGTCGTTGAGTGAGGCATGGTTGAGCTTGTCGACGAACACCGCGTCCGCGCGCGTGCACAACGCGCTGATCACGCCGATGTTGGCCAGGTAACCGCAGGAGAAGTACAACGCGCGCGGATAGCCGGTGAAGTACGCGAGCGCCTCCTCCAACTCCTCGTGCGCGCGTCCATGGCCGTAGAGCAGGTGCGATGCACCCGCACCGACGCCGAAGCGATCGACTCCGGCGCGGGCGGCCGCGATGATGCGCTCATCGGCTGCCAGGCCCAGGTAGTCGTTCGAGGCGAAAGAAACGAACTCGCGACCATCGATGGCGACTCGGGCTCCCTGCTGACCATCGAGGCGCGCGCGCGAGCGGTAAAGTCCCGCCGTCCGCAGCGCGTTCAGTTCTGCCTCCAGCAAGCACTCGAATGGTGTCCGCGCGGATGCGTCGATGGCGCCGGAAGAGGAGATCTGCGCCGTCACGGCGTGCACGCACCAGTCGGACGGGCGCCTGCTATCAGGCGCTGACGGGTGCGCGCTTGAGGCCAAGCTTCGCCAGCAAGCGCGCGTCGGCCTCGGCAGCCGGATTGCCCGTCGTGAGCAGCTTCTCGCCGTAGAAGATCGAATTCGCCCCAGCAAGAAAACACAAGGCCTGAACGGCCTCGGACATCTCCGAGCGCCCGGCGGAAAGGCGTACGCGTGCTCTCGGCATGGTTATGCGTGCACACGCGATGGTACGAACGAATTCCAGCGGGTCGAGCGCAGGCGTATCGGCAAGCGGCGTTCCGGGTACGGCAACGAGGTGATTGATGGGAACCGACTCCGGATACGGTTCGAGATTGGCAAGCTGCGCAATCAGGCCGGCGCGCTGAGCGCGCGATTCACCCATGCCGACAATGCCGCCACAGCAGACGTGCAACCCGGCCGCGCGGACGCGTCCAAGCGTATCGAGCCGTTCCTGCTGTTCGCGAGTGTGCACGATCGCACCGTAGAAATCCGGCGCGGTATCGAGATTGTGGTTGTAGTAATCGAGTCCGGCAGCCTCGAGCTGTTCCGCTTGGCCGTCTTTGAGCATGCCGAGCGTCGCGCAGGTTTCCATCCCGAGCGAGCGCACCGCGCGGATCATCTCGAGCACGCACTCGAGATCGCGCTGCTTCGGACCCCGCCACGCGGCGCCCATGCAAAATCGCGTAGCGCCCTTCTCACGCGCAGCGCGCGCCGCGGCGAGCACCTGTTCCACCGGCAGCACGTCCTCACTGGCGACGCCGGTATCGAAGCGCGCCGACTGGGGACAATACCCGCAGTCCTCCGGACATCCGCCTGTCTTGATCGACAGCAGCGTCGAAAGCTGCACTTCATTGGGATCGAAGTGGCTGCGGTGCACCTCCTGTGCGCGGAAAACGAGATCGTTGAACGGCAGCTCGAACAATGCTTCGATGTCGCGCGCACTCCAGCGTCGCGGCGCCTCGGCGGCGAGCGATCGGTGTTCGTCTACAATGGGTATGTTCATCTTCCAGCCAGGCGTGAGGTGGCCATTGGTCAATGCGGGCAGGTCGATTCTAAACTACTGCTTTCGCCTGCGGCAGCATGCTCTGCCACCGTTGTGCCTGCTGTGCCACGCACCGGCGGCGCAAGGCAATCTCTGCACTTCCTGCCGCGATGAGCTGCCGTATTTGCCGCTTGAGCACTGTCCGAGCTGCGCGGTGTCGAGCTTCGGCGGTGCAGTCTGCGGACAGTGCCTCGCGCATCCGCCGCGATTCGATCGAGTGGTGGCAGCGTGCGAGTATGCCTTTCCGCTCGACCGGGTGATCCAGCGCTTCAAGTTTTCCGGTGAGCTCGCGATCGGACCGCTGCTTGCCTCGCTGCTGCGAACGGCGATCGAGCACGAGGCGGCGCCGGCGGACGTCATCGTCCCAATGCCGCTTAGCAGCGAACGCCTGCGCGAGCGCGGATTCAACCAGGCGCTCGAGCTCGCGCGGCTCGTGTCCCGGGACACCGGCATCCCGGTCCTGGCGCAAGCCTGCGTGCGGATCCGACATAGCGAGGCGCAAAGCGACCTGCCACTCGCGGCGCGAATCCGCAACGTACGCGGGGCGTTCGCGTGTGTGCAGGACTTCGACGGCCAGTCGGTGGCCGTTGTGGACGACGTGCTCACCACCGGCGCCACTCTAAATGAAGTTGCTTCCGTATTGCGCAAAGCCGGTGCAACACGCATCGAAGGCTGGGTGGCCGCACGCACGCCGGCCGCCGGCTCCAGCCGCCCGTTCAGCGAGGGTCGACGATGAGTGATTCGTTACGTGGCGCAGATGTCCTCACTGCCGGCCTCGCGGGCGCCGGGGCACGTTACCTTTTTTCGCTTTCCGGCAACCAGATCATGCCGGTCTACGATGCTGCGCTAGATGCGCGACTGGAGATCATCCACGTTCGCCACGAAGGTGCCGCTGTGCACATGGCTGACGCCTGGGGACGACTCACCGAGGCCCCGGGGATCGCACTGGTGACCGGCGGCCCGGGACACGCTAACGCGATCGGCGCGTTATATACCGCGGCCGCAGCCGATTCTCCCCTGGTGCTGCTGTCGGGACACGCGCCGCTCGCGCAGCTCGGCAAAGACGCGTTCCAAGAAATGCGCCAAGCCGACCTGGCCGCCCCGCTGGTAAAGGCGTCGTGGACGGCGCAGAGCGCCGCCACTTTGGGCTTAGACGTCGCCCGTGCCATGCGCATCGCTTGCTCGGGCCGACCCGGACCGGTGCACGTAAGCCTGCCGTTCGACGTGCTGGAAGCCAAGGTGAGCCGCGGCGAAGCGCCGCTTCCGAATGCCGACGCATTTCTCGACGCACCGCAAGCACTGGATGTCGCGACGGCGCGCGACATTGCGGCACAACTTCTACGGGCGCGCCGGCCCTTGATTCTCGCCGGTCCGATGCTCACGGGGATGCGCGCCCGAGCAGTGCGCGAAGCCCTCGCTCGGGCCGTCGGAATTCCCGTGCTCGGTATGGAGAGTCCGCGCGGCGTCAACGACCCCGCGCTTGGCGCAGTAGCCGAGATCCTGCAGCAGGCCGATCTGGTGCTGCTGCTCGGCAAGAAGCTCGATTTCACCTTACGCTTCGGCCGAGCCCCTGCATTCGCGCCCGATTGTCGATTCATCCAGATCGATCCCGACGAGACGGCGCTTGCACGCGCAAGACACGCGCTGGGAGACCCGGAGCGCATCGTATTGTCTGCGCGCGCCGATCCGCGTCCCGCCGCGGATCGCCTTGCGAGCGTGGCCCTCGCTGCTCACGGCGACGCCGGCTGGGCGACGGAGGTGCAAGCGGCCGTAGCCTTCCGGCCGCCGGCCTGGGCAAGTGCAGGCAATCTTGCACACGGGCCGCTGCACCCGGCGGAGGTGGGACGTGCCGTGGCTGCCGCACTCGCCCGGTTGCCATCGCATATCGCGGTGATCGACGGCGGCGAGTTCGGCCAATGGGCGCAGGCCTGCGTCGACGCGCCGCGGCGGCTGATCAACGGCCCAGCGGGCTCGATCGGCTGCGCGCTGCCGTTCGCGCTGGCGGCGAAGCTCGCCGATCCGCAAGCAACCGTGGCGGCGCTGCTCGGCGACGGTACGTTCGGCTTTCACATGGCTGAGTTCGACACGGCGGTGCGGCACAAGATCGCGCTGGTCGCGATCGTCGGCAATGATGCCTGCTGGAATGCCGAGTACCAGATTCAACGCAACACCTATGGTGCTGCCCGCGCATTCGGCTGTGAACTGCTGCCCAGCCGCTATGACGATGTCGCCGCAGCCCTCGGCGGGCACGGTGAGCTGGTTCGAACCGGCCCCGAGCTTGCGGCCGCGTTGACGCGCGCGCTCGCTTCCGGCAAACCAGCCTGCGTGAACGTGATGCTCGAACGACTGGCCGCACCGAACATCTCTCGTCACGGAAGCGATACACCGTCCCCCGGACATTGACCGATAACCGACCCGGTATTTAATTCCGCCGTCGGATCGAAGAGGGCTTTGCGGTCCGTTCCTTCGCCGGTGCTGCGCGCACAGGCATGCATATCGATGCCGTTCGCGCAGCACGCAGCCGCGCGGTCGATGATGCCAC
>WYBJ01000081.1 GCA_011525945.1 Burkholderiaceae bacterium
GGTCTGGCTGACCGCGTTGGAACCGCCCACCTACGACTTCTATGCGCAGACCAATCGCGAAGGCATCGTGCTCTCCAGACATATCTGGGACTCGCTGCTCGAGGAGGATCCGAAAACCGGCGAGATCAAACCGCACCTGGCGACCTCGGTCACGTACATCGATCCGACCACGATCGAGGTCAAGCTGCGCCAGGGCATCAAGTTTCACAACGGCGATGCGCTGACCGCGGACGATGTCGTCTACACCATCAACTGGCAGAACGACCCGGCCAATACCAAGGCGGCGTCGCGCTCGCGCACGAACTGGATCAAGCAGGCGGAGAAGATCGACACGTATACGGCGCGCCTGCACCTCGCCAAGCCGTTCGCTCCCGCCATGGCGTACCTGGTCGCGAACGTGCCGATCTACCCGGCGGCGTATACCAAGGCGCACGGCTCCGACGGCATGAGCAAGCAGCCGATCGGCACCGGCCCGTACCGGGTGACCGAGGTCTCGCCCGGAAGCCAGATCGTGCTCGAGCGCAACAAGGACTACTTTGGTGGCGCACGCGGCCAGCCGAAGATCAACAAGATCGTCATGCGCATCGTTCCGGAGTACAACACGCAGGTTGCCGAGCTACTCGCGGGAAGCGCCGATTTCATCTGGCGCGTACCCAAGGACATGGCGCAGAAGTTGAAGGGCCGCAAGGGCGTGCACGTCATGGTTGGCGACACCATGCGCATCGGCTACCTGCAGTTCGACATCACCGGCAGGCCCGGGGCGATGGCCGAGCCGCTGCGCAAGCTCGAAGTCCGGCAGGCGATCGCGCACGCGGTCAACCGCAAGCAGATCGTCGATGAGCTCATGGGCGGCGGCAGCGTGATCGACCTCGCCTGCTATCCCAGCCAGTTCGGCTGTGCCTCGAAGGGCGCGGTCAAGTACGAATACAGCCCAGCCAAGGCGAAGGAGTTGCTCGCCAAGGCAGGCTTCCCGAACGGATTCGACATCGATTTCTACATCTACCGCGACCGCCGGCTGGCGGAGGCCATCATGGGCGATCTCGCCAAGGTCGGAATCAAGACCAAGCTGCAATCCCTGCAATACTCGACCTTGCGCGACAAGGTGCGCAAAGGCGAGGTCGCGCTGAACTTCATGGCCTGGGGGTCTTCGTCGATCAACGACGTGGACCGTTCGACCGGATATTTCTTCGGCAATGGCCCCGACGACACGACGCATGATCCGAAGGTGACCGAGCTGCTCAAGAAAGCCGCCACCGAAGTGGAACCGGCCAAGCGCCTGGCGCTCTACGACGAGGCGCACGCGATCATCACGAAGAATGCCTACTGGCTGCCGCTTTTCTCCTATGCCTATTTCTATGCCATGACCGACGACTTGCAGTTCCAGTCGACACCGGACGAGATTCCGCACTTGTACCGGGCGAGCTGGAAATAGGATCTGGGCAGGCGCGGCGTCGTTCCGAAGGGCCGAGAAAGAACGGCGTAGCGCCCGCCACGACGAGCGAAGCTAGATTTCGCGTCCGCGCCGGTGGCGATCAGGCACTGCGATCGGACGCGCGCCCAATGAGCGGGAGCACGGCATGCTCAAGTACACCGCGCACAAGCTTTTGATCGCCACCCTGGTCGCGCTGACGGTGTCGCTGGTCGCGTTCGCGCTGCTGCGCGTGTCGGGCGATCTTGCCACCGCGATGGCGGGCGAATCGGCGACCGGCGAGGACATCCAGCGCATTCGCACCCAGCTCGGTCTCGATCGCCCGCTGCTCACGCAGTACTGGGAGTGGGCCGCCAGCGCCGCGAGCGGCGACTTCGGCAAGTCGTTCTACTACCCGGAGAAGGTGTGGACGCTGATCGAGCAGCGCCTGCCGATCACGCTGACGCTCGCGTGCTGGGGGCTCGTGATCTCGCTCGTGATCGGCGTTCCGCTCGGCGTCCTCGCCGCGCTGCGGCCGAACACATTCATCGATCGGGTGGCCATGACCGTGGCTGTGTTCGGCCAGGCTTTGCCGACGTTCTGGCTCGGCTTGCTGCTGATCATTCTGTTCGGACTGATCCTGCGCTGGCTGCCGATCAGCGGCGCGGATTCGTGGCAGCATTTCATTTTGCCGAGCTTCGTACTTGGCTACTACTCCACACCGGCGGTGATGCGCCTTACGCGCTCGGGGATGCTCGAAGTGCTCGCCTCGGATTACATCCGCACCGCGTATGCCAAGGGCCTCACGCACCGCACGGTGCTGTTCAAGCACGCGCTGCGCAACGCGGCCATTCCGGTAGTCGCGCTCGCGTCGGTGCAGTTCGGCCACATGCTGTCGGGTTCGGTGGTGATCGAAACGGTGTTCGCGATGCAGGGCGTCGGGCAACTCGCCTGGCAGTCGATCAGCCGCCAGGACTTCCCGGTGGTGCAGGCGGTGCTGCTGCTGGTGTCGATGTTCTACGTCTGGCTGACATTCGCCTCCGACCTCATCAACGCGTGGCTCGATCCGCGCATTCGCGGATCTTGAGGGGCCGGCGATGGCAGACGGAATCGGGATTGCAAGCGCCACGGTCGACGACGTCGAGCGGGCGCTCACGCCCGCGCCCGGTACGGTGCGGTTGCGGCGCATGCTCGGGCACCGCGGCTTCGTGATCGCCGGCGTCGTGCTCGCACTGATCATCGCGATGGCGCTCGCGGCGCCGCTGGTCGCGGCGCATGATCCGTATATCCAGGATCTGAGCAACCGCCTCGTGCCGCCGGTGTTTCTGGAGGGCGGCTCGTGGGCGCACCCGCTGGGGACCGATGCACTCGGACGCGACTACCTTGCGCGGGTCGTCTACGGCGCGCGCATTTCGCTTCTCATCGGCGTGCTCACGGCGCTCATGTCCGGCATCATCGGCGCGGTGCTCGGCGTGAGCGCGGGCTACTTCGGCGGACGCATCGATTCGGTCATCTGCTACATTCTGGCCGTGCGTCTTTCCATGCCGGTGGTGCTGGTCGCGCTCGCGGTGGTGTCGCTCGTCGGCGGTTCGCTTACCGCGGTCATCATGGTGATGGGCTTGCTGCTCTGGGATCGCTACGCGGTCGTCATGCGCAGCGCCACCCAACAGGTGCGCGCGCTCGACTACGTCGCCGCCGCGGCCGCCGTCGGCGCCTCGACCGCGCGCATCGTGCTCGCGGAAGTACTGCCTAACGTGTTGAACAATCTCATCGTGGTCGCGACCTTCGAGGTTGCGCACGCGATCCTGCTGGAGGCTGCACTGTCCTTCCTGGGCTTGGGCGTGCAACCGCCGCTGCCGTCGTGGGGCCTCATGATCGCGGAGGGGCGCGAGCACCTGCTTTTCGAGCCGTGGGTCATCATCATCCCCGGGATCGCGCTATCGCTGCTGGTGCTGGCGGTCAATATGGTGGGCGACGGCGTGCGCGACATCGCAGCGCCGGAGAATCGCAATTGAACGCGGCCCGGTGCACGCGCCCGGCCCGCGCGCGAGCGGCATGAGCGCACTGCTCGAGGTCCGCGACCTTGTGGTCGACATTCCGCTCGCGGCCGGAATGCTGCACCCGGTCCGGGGTGTGACGTTTTCGGTCGAGCGCGGCGAGACGCTGTGCATCGTCGGCGAGTCCGGCTGCGGCAAGTCGCTCACGGCGCTCGCATTGATGGCGCTGCTGCCGCGGCGGGCGAAGCGCACCGCCGCCAAGCTCACCCTCAGCGACACCGATCTGCTCGCAGCTCGCGACGACGAGCTCGCCGATCTGCGCGGCAGCCGCATGGCGATGATCTTCCAGGAGCCGATGACCTCGCTCAACCCGGCGTACACCATCGGCAATCAGCTCGAAGAGATGCTCCTGCGTCATCGCAGGGCGACGCGTGCCGAGGCGCGCGAGCGCGCGCTATTCCTGCTCGAGAAGGTCGGCATCACGGCGGCTGCCAGCCGGCTCTCGCAATACCCGCACCAGCTTTCCGGAGGGCTGCGCCAGCGCGTGATGATCGCCATGGCGCTCATGTGCGGGCCGGATCTGATGATCGCGGACGAGCCCACCACCGCGCTCGATGTGACGATCCAGGCCCAGATCCTGCTCCTGCTCGGGCAATTGCGGCGCGAGTTCGGTATGGGGCTGGTGCTGATCACCCATGACCTGGGCATCGTCGCAAGGATCGCCGACCGCGTCGCCGTGATGTACGCCGGTCAGATCGTCGAACACGGCAGTGCGGCCGAGGTCTTCCGGGAGCCGCGCCACCCCTACACGCGCGGCCTTATGGCGTGTATCCCGGTTCCCGGCAAGGTCGCGCGCGGCAGCCCGCTCGGGTCGATCCCGGGCATGGTGCCATCCTTGATCGGCAGCATGAGCGGATGCAGCTTCCGCAGCCGCTGCGAATTCCGGCGCGACCAATGCGAGGCCGAGATCGCGCTGGTCGAAGATGCGACGGGTCATGCGACGCGCTGCATTCTTTCAGTCGATGAGGTTACGGCCGCGACATGACGGCGCTCATCGAAACCCGCGACGCCGAACGCACGTTTCGTGTCGGCCGCTCGCTTTTCCAGGCGGCCCGTACGCTCAAGGCCGTCAATCGCGTGAGCCTTAGCGTCGCCAAGGGCGAAATTCTCGGCCTGGTGGGCGAATCGGGCTGCGGCAAGAGCACGCTCGCGAAAATGCTGCTTGGACTGCTGGAACCGACTGCGGGCGAGATCCTGTTCGCAGGTCAGCCGCTTTATTCGATTCCGCGCCTCGAGCGTGCGCGGCGTGTGCAACCGATCTTCCAGGATCCCTATTCGTCGCTCAACCCGCGCCAGACGATCGCCGCCATCGTTTCATTGCCGCTGCGCGTGCATGGCGTCGGTAGCCCGACCGAGCAGAAAAAGCGTGTCGCCGAGATTCTCGATCTCGTCGGACTCGCGCGGCGCTATGCCGACAATTATCCGAACCAGCTCTCGGGCGGTCAGCGCCAGCGCGTGGCGATCGCGCGCGCTCTGGTGATGCGCCCGGAGCTGGTGATCTGCGACGAGCCGACTTCCGCGCTCGACGTCTCGGTACAGTCGCAGATTCTCAATCTGCTGCTCGAGCTGCGCAAGGAGCTTGGCGTCACCTACATCCTGATCAGTCACAACCTGGCAGTCGTCGAGCACCTCGCAACGCGCGTGGCGGTGATGTACCTCGGGCGCATTGTCGAGGAGAAGGATACCGAGAGCCTCTTTCGCCACCCCGAGCACCCGTACACGCAGGTACTGCTCGAATCGGTCTTGACGCCGGAGCCCGGGTTGGGTATTCCCGATTCGCAGCTCGGGGTTGCATTTCCGAATCCGATCGACCCGCCGAGCGGTTGCACGTTTCATCCGCGCTGCCGCTACGCGTTGCCGCGCTGCTCGACCGAAGCCCCGGTGCCGCTGCGCACGAACGGCTCCCTGGTCGAGTGTCACCTGAGCCTGGAGCGGGCAGCCCGCGAGCATCGTGCCGCCGCGGCCGCCGATACCGCGACTGGCGCAGCGCCGCAGTAGGCGCTTGATCCGCAGCCGCGGCGGTCCCGAAGAAAAGATCCGCCGCCGCGGTTACGTCAGCCCGCCGCGCCCGCCGCTTCAGGCTGATAGGGCACCGCCACCACGCGGTAACGATGCTTTTCGCCACTCGGCAGCGCCCAGTCGATCGTTTGCCCCACACGCAATCCCAGCAGTGCCGTTCCCACCGGAACGAGTATCGAAATCTTCCCCGCGTCGATGTCGGCATCCTTCGGATAGACTAGCGTCACCTCACGCCTCGCGCCCGTGGTCTCATTCTCGAAGAGCACGCGCGAGTTCATCGTCACCACGTCGCCCGGAATCTGATCGCGCGGCACCACGATCGCGCGCACCAGCTCGCTTTCGAGCTTGTCGAACTGCTTCCCACCCGACCCGGCGGAACGCGCTTCCACCAGGGCAAGCAGGCGGTCGAGGTCGTTCTGGGTGAGATAGATCTGTTCGGACATCAGAATCTCCACCTCAAATTGTGTCGGAGCGTATTACAGCACACGTGCGCGACGGACGCTGCAACTCGCAGCAACGCCGGGCGAACACCCGTACGATTACCGGATCGGTATCACATGCCTGAACGATACGCCCGGAGCACTCGCTCGCGGCCGTTCTGGCTGCGATCGCCATACTCATGGTTGTCGCCAGCGCAGTGACAACTCGAGTCTGGAATGTTACGCGACCTTTCGTTCGGGCGGTCGGACCAAATGTCCCGAGTCAGGTGATTTCTTTATCGAGACCCATCACCGCGCGCCAATCCTTCCTTCCCTTGAGGATCAGGGGCTTGACGGCGAGCAGGAATATCACGAGCCCAAGCACGAGCATCGTGGTCGCGATCGGCCGCTCGACGAATATGGCATAGTCACCGCCGCTCATCGACAGCGACTGGCGTAGCGACAACTCCAGCATCGGCGCGAGCACGAGCCCCAGCGCCACCGGCGCAAGGTCGTAGCCGAACTTGCGCAGGACGTAACCGATGACCCCCATGACGAGCAGTATCCACACGTCGGTGACGCTGTTGTTGACCGAGTAGGTGCCAAGGATGCAGAAGCACAGGATGCACGGATAGAGATAGCCGTAGGGGATGCGCAGCAGATTGACGAAAACGCCCACCAGCGGCAGGTTGAGGACGAGCAGAACGACGTTGCCGACATACATGCTCGCAACGAACCCCCAGAAAAGCTCGGGCTGCTGCTGGATCAGAAGCGGCCCGGGCAGGACTCCGTGCACCATGATGGCCGCGAGCATCACGGCGGTGATGGGACTGGTGGGGATGCCGAGCGCCAGCATCGGCACAAAAGCGCCGCTCGCCGCGCCGTTGTTGGCCGATTCCGGTCCCGCCACCCCCTCGATCGCACCCTTGCCGAAGCGCTCCGGGGTCTTCGACACGCGGCGCTCGATGCCGTACGACACGAACGAGGCGATGATGTGGGCCGATCCCGGAATGATCCCGATCAGGAATCCGAGCACGCTGCCACGGCACACGGGTCCGACCGAGCGCCGGAACTCCTCGCGCGAGGGGATGAGATCGCGCAACTGCGGCCGCTGCACCGATGGCATCGCTTCCGCGCCGGCGCTGAGCAGGATCTCCGAGATTCCGAACAATCCCACTGCGACCGGCACGATGCCCACCCCGTCGCTCAATTCGACCAGGTCGAAGTTGAAGCGCGTGTAGCCGCTCATCACGTCGATGCCGATCATGCCGAGCATCAGCCCCGCCGCCGCCATCGCCAATGTCTTCAGCGTCGATCCCCCGCTCATGTAGGCGAGAACGAACAGCCCCAGCAACAGCAGCGCCGTGTACTCCGGCGGCCCGAACCGCAGCGCCCACTGCGCGAGCGTGGGCGCGAGCAGCATCAGGCCGACCACGCCCACCGTGCCGGCGACGAACGAGCCGATCGCCGCGATCGCGAGCGCCGGCCCCGCGCGCCCGTTCAGGGTCATCGCGTAGCCGTCGACGCAGGTCATCACCGAAGCCGCTTCGCCCGGAATTCGCATCAGGATGGAGGTGGTCGAGCCGCCGTACATCGCGCCGTAGTACACGCCGGCAAGCAGGACGATGGCGATGATCGGGTTCAGCCCGAACGTGGCGGGCAGGAGCAGACTGATGCCGGCAAGCGGGCCAAGCCCTGGCATCATGCCGACCAGCGTGCCGATGAGGCAGCCGACGAAGGCGTAGACGAGGATCGAAGGCGTGAGCGCAACCGAGAAGCCGAGCAGCAGCCCATCCAGGGTCTCACCCATCGAGGCGGTGCTCCCGAGATCGGCAACGCCCAACGTACAACGGCACGCGCTTCGTCCCTTCGCCTGCTGGCATCAAAGGCCCCAGGAGCTGCGCGGCAGCGGCACGTGCAGCAGGTCGCCGACGACGTAGAAAGAGCCGAAGCCGAAGCCCAGCGCGACCAGCGCCACCGCGAGCGGACCTTTACGCTCCACCACCCCCAGCAAGAAGACGAGTAGCGCGATCATCGTGATGCGATAACCGAGCGGCTCGAGCAGCAGTGTTGCGCCTGCACAGCTCAGCACGATAACCAGGGCGCGCGTCGCCTCGGGCCATCGTATGGCCGACAGGCGCGGGGAGCGCGCGCCGCCGAGCGCGATCAGCAGGCCCATCGCTCCCATGAAAATCGCCAGGATGAGCGGCAGGTAGCCCGGCCCCGGCTCCGACAGGCTACCCAGCGGGTAGTCGCGATTCGCCCATACCAGATAAAGCGCAAGCGCGACCAGCATCAGACCGGAGAACTGGTCACTGCGCAGCCCCCCGTGCTTTGCCTGCGCACCGGCCTCGCCCGTGCGCGTGTTCGAATCGCCGCTCACCGCTTCGCGCCCGCGGTCACTTCTTGGCTTCGACCTTACCGACGATCTTCACGAGGCGCGCGAGCCGCTTGGCGTCAGCCTCCCAGTACTTGCCGAACTCGGGCGCGTCCTTGTACTGCACGAGCGAGCCTACGCTCGCCATCGTCTTCTTGAACACGGGATCTTCCACCGCCTTGCGCACCGCACCCCGCAGCACCGTGAGCGCCGCATCCGGGATGCCGCGCGGACCGACCAGCCCGGCCCAGATGTAATACTCGACGTCCTTGTAACCCAGCTCACGGAACGTCGGAATTTCGGGATACGAGGGATGGCGCTCCGCGCCCCAGCTCACGATCGGACGCACCTTCCCGGATTTGACGTGGCCACTGATAGCGGCCGGCCCGCCCGCGGTCAACTCGACGTGGCCGCCGAGCACTGCCGTAAGAGCGGGTCCGCCGCCGGTCGTCGGCAGGTGCCGCATCTTGACCTTCGAAGCGTACAAGAACATTTCCATCGGCATGTGCAAAGCGCCGTAGAGCCCGGACGAAGAGAACGACAGCTCGCCGGGCTTCGCGCGCGCGAGCGCGACGAGCTCCTTGAGCGATTTCACCGGCAGTGACGGATGCACGACCAGGATGGTCGGATCCGCACTCACCAGCGCGATCGGTACGAACTGGTCGAGCGCGTACGCCGGCTTGCGGTGGAACAACTCATCGGCCGCCGGTATCACCGAGATGCTCGAGAGCGCCATGAGGATGGTGTAGCCATCGGGCTTGGCGTTCGCCGTGACTGCGTTGCCCACCGCTCCGCCTGCCCCGGGCCGGTTGGTGATCGTCACCGGCTGCCCCAATACCTTTTCCATCGCCGCTGCGGTCGGCCGGGCCGTGGTGTCGGCGACGCCGCCGGGCGGGAACGCGACCACCATCGTGATCGCGCGGCTTGGAAACTGCTCCTGTGCGCCTGCCGCCAGCGCGAACGCAGCCAGTGCGGCCGCCACCAAAGGACGTGTGCTCATGGTCTCTCCTCCCCTCGTACAGTGATCACTTTGCACCCGCTGTGCCGGCGCGATTGACGCGCAGGCCGCCGGGCGTTCTTGACCAGGTCATCGCTTTCTCGCGTCTCATTCTACCGCGCTATCCGACGAATTGCGGCGCGCACGGGCTCCGTGCTGTGGCGGGCGGTGCGGAATACACGCGAGGCGCACGCGACTAGCCGCCGGCGCGCGCGTCGTCCAGGATCATGTCGGCGCCCTTCTCGGCAATCATGATGGTCGGTGCGTTGGTGTTGCCGGCCGTGACCGCCGGCATCACGGAAGCGTCGACCACGCGCAGATTTCCGATCCCGCATACGCGCAGGCGCGAGTCGACCACAGCGTGCTCGTCGCTACCCATGCGGCAGGTGCCCACCCCATGCTGGCCCGAAACGGCATGGTCTCGAATGACGGCTTCGAGCTCGGCGTCGGTGTCGACGGCAGACCCCGGAAAGACTTCCTCGGCGATGTAGGGCGCGAGCGCCGGTTGGCGCGCAACTTTGCGCGCCCATCGAGTCGCGGCGACGATCGCCCGCAGATCGTCGGCGGTGCGCAGGAAATTGAAAGCGATCGCGGGCGGCACCGCCGCATCGGGGCTTTGGATACGCACGCTGCCGCGTGCCTGCGGGCGCAGATGCACGGCGCCGATGCTGAAGCCGGGAAACGGATGCGGGTGGGCGCCCCTGCGATCACGTCCGGCGTAGCTGAAAGCGCAGCATGAAAGCTGCACGTCGGGCCGGTCGATGCGCTCGTGGCTGCGGACATACGCGCCGGCGGTAATGCCGCTGCTCGCGAGCGGGCCGTTGCGCAACACGACATAGCGCACGCCGGCGAGGGCGCGTCGCCACGGGCTGTTGGCGAGGTCGTTCAGCGTGATCGGCTTGGTGCAGCGAAAATTCAAGCGCACCGTGAGATGATCCTGCAGGTCCGCGCCCACGCCCGGCATGTCGCGCACTGCGCCGATGCCGTGACGGCGCAGCAACTCGAGCGGACCGAGCCCCGAGAGCTGCAGCAGTTGCGGCGAACCGAACACGCCGGCGCAGACGACGACCTCGCGCTGCGCGCGGACCATCACCGGCGTGCCTCGCCGGACATAGGTCACGCCGACGGCCCTCGACTGCTCGAACACGATCCGCGTCGCATGCGCACCGGTCTCGACGGTGAGGTTGCGGCGAGCGCGCGCCGGACGCAGGTAGGCCGAGGCGGTGCTCGCCCGACGGTGCCCGCTGATCGTGCTCTGCCAGTAACCGGCGCCGTCCTGTTGCCCGTCGTTGAAGTCGTCCCTGGCCGGCACTCCCGCTTGCATCGCGGCTTCGATCCACTGTGCCGCAATCCGCATGCGCCGCGGATAAGTCGATACGCGCAGCGGCCCGCCCGCGCCGTGGAAGGCGTTCGCGCCGCGCTCCTGGTCCTCCGCTTTCCTGAAGTACGGCAGCACCGCGTCCCAGTCCCAGCCGCTGCACCCGCGCTCGCGCCACTGGTCGTAATCCGCCCGGTTGCCGCGCATGTACACCATACCGTTGATCGCGCTGGTGCCGCCCAGCACCTTGCCGCGCGGCTGGTAGAGCCGCCTGCCCGCGAGCCCCGGCTCGGGCTCGGATTCATACATCCAGTTGAATTCGGGATTGGCGTAGACCTTCGGGTAACCCATCGGAACGTGAATCCACGGGTAGCTGTCGTTGCCGCCGGCTTCGAGCAGCAACACCCGATAGCGGCCGTTCTCGCTCAGACGCGCGGCGACGACGCAGCCCGCCGAGCCGGCGCCGGCCACGACGTAGTCGAAGGTTCGTGTCTTGGTCGTCACATCCGTGTCCCGGAGCGCACAGCGCTGCGCGCGTCGCCCTCAGATCGCTCTCGATCGACCGTGTGGTGACGGCGCCCGGCTTCCCGGCGCCAGCGGCCACGCGCAGGCACCCTGCCGCATTCAGTTAGAGCCGAGCACGCGTTGTATCACCGCCGCCGGCGTGCCGACGAGATCCATGGCCGCAAGCGACGGCCCGCAGCGCCACGGGTCAACGCCGAGCAGCACGCCCAGAATCTCGGCGAACGCGCGGTGCAGCGGTAGCGCGATATTGGCCTGCTCGGCAAGCTGCACGCAGGGCACGATGGCGTAGGGCAGATCGTCGGACGCCCATGTGCGCCAGACATCGGGTTGAAACGGTGGGAACGACTTGTAGACCGGATTTTGCATCGCTTCGTAGAACGTGTTGCTCTTGTAGCCGTAGTACTGCTCGATCGCTCTCGCCATCGGGGTGTGCTCGACGCCATAGGCCCCGCACACGCGCTTGCGCTCGGCGTCGAGCGCATCGCCGAGTACGCCCGCTGCCGGCACGACGCCATCCTGGTAGAAAGCGAATTGCCGCCCCTCGAGCTTCGCGCGTTCCATCGCCCCGACGTTGGGCAGCACCATCGCCGGGTGCACGATGAGGTTCAGGTTCTCCAATCCGGTCTGAAGCACCGACGAAGCCGCCTCGAAATAGGGAAAGAGCGCTCTGAGAGCCGATAGCGCTTCGCGCGAGCGCGCTGCCGGGACGGTCGCGATCCGAATCCCCTGGCGCAGCCCCTTGGGCGTCACGACCGTGCCGTCGACGCGTGCCGCATGCGTCGGCGCGGGCGCCTCGGTCACGAGCACGTCATCGCGGCCCGCTTGGCGCAATAGCGGCGTAAGACGCGCCGCCGGCCAGTAACCATGGCTTTGAACGTGCACGACTGCGCCGCGCGCGAACTGCGGAATCATCGCGTGGAATTTCGCTTCCAGCTGATGCATGTCGACTTCGATCAGCACCACCTCGGCGTCTTCGAGCGCCTCGCCCGTCGTGTCGCAGATCCGGTCGAGTCTGGCGAAGCCGGTCTTCTTGGCGATGAGGTGCTGCGCACCGCTTTCGACGCTGAAACCTCCGGCCTTGCGCACGGCCGGGAGCTGATCTTTCTGCTCCTCGAACACCGTGTAGCGCACCGCGTGACCCGAGAGCGTGAGGTCCGCCGCGCACACGGCGCCGAGCGCGCGTGCGGTATTGCCGATAACTGCGACTCTGGACATCCGGAACCCCCCTGACTGCGATCGTCGTTGCGGCCTGACGCGAGCACGAGGCGTGCGCGCTTCGCGTCATTGCGGTCTCGCCGCGAGCGCAATGCGTGATCCGCGCCGCTTCCGCCTCGGGTGAGCGCGAAGCCGCAGTCCGCATGCGCGGCTCGGCGGCTCGAAGGGAATTCTGGCATACGCCAGGTATTGGAGGAAGCTGGATTCGAAACCTGGCGGGCGAATTCCGCGACGCGGACATGCCCGCGCGTATGTTCGTACCTCATGATCCTGGCGCGGTTGGATCCGGATCGTCGTACACTGACACCCCCGCCGTCAGCGACTTCGAGTGGAGGCAGACATGAGCATCGAACGGATTCCGGGCGCCAAGGGCGCGAGCTTCAGCAAGGCAGTGGTGGTCAGTGGTGCGGGCAAGACCGTATACGTTTCGGGCCATCTGGCCCCCGGCCGCTCGCTCGCCGAGCAGACCAACGGCTGCTTCGACCAAATCGAGCAGGCGCTGCGTCCCCTCGGCGGCTCGCTCGCGCACGTCGTTCGCATCACCGCCTGGCTGACGAGCCTGGACGAATACGCACAGTACGCGCGCGTGCGCGGCGAGCGCTTCGGCACCAACCTTCCCGCGAGCGCGGCGGTACAGGTTGCGGGCCTGCTCCAGGGGGCGATGATCGAGATCGACGCGGTCGCCTTCATTCCGGAATAGCGGCGCGAGGAATTGTCATGATCCCGACGTGATCGCACCGATGCACTGTACCGGCGAAGCGTCCATCGTCATGCTGCGCGAACGCATGCCGCAGAAGGCCGTTCATTCGAACGTGGGGAGTCAATTCACGTTCGGCGCGTGAGGAT
The DNA here is from genome assembly GCA_011525945.1 of Burkholderiaceae bacterium. Classification (GTDB taxonomy): domain Bacteria; phylum Pseudomonadota; class Gammaproteobacteria; order Burkholderiales; family WYBJ01; genus WYBJ01. Next base: position 13,182 of record WYBJ01000081.1, read on the forward strand.
CTCGTGCGAACTCGGGACCAAGCAAGCCTGCTCGCGTCGCCAGGCACGACGCACGACCCGCTCTCAGTACCCCAACAAGTCGGAAGCGCGACAGGCAAGACCCCTGCGGCCGCTACTGCGCCTTGATGCCCTGCTCCTTGAACACTGCGCCCCACTTCTTGATTTCGCTATTCAGGTGCGCCGTCATCGCCTGCGGCGTGCTTGCGATCACGTCGAAGCCGCGATCCTGCCAGCGCTTGGCGGTATCCGGCGCCTGCAGTACTGCGCGCACCTTTGCATTCAGCGTCGAAACGACCGCCGCCGGCGTACCCTTCGGGGCGGCCAGGATCTGCCAGGTGGTGAATTCATAGCCAGGCAAACCCGCCTCGGCCATGGTCGGAATCTGCGGCGCAATCGGGTTGCGCTTGCCGGCGGTAATGCCGAGTCCGATCAGCCGCTTCGCCTGGATGTGCGGGAGCGCGTCTGGAATGGCGTTGACAAAGTACATCTTGATCGCGCCCTGGCGGGCGACGGGTCGAGCATTCGCCCGGATCGGCAACACCAGGTTCGCGTCAAAATCGAGCGCTGGGCGAAAGTGATCGAGGACGCGCAACTTCCCAAGATGTAGCGGTACGCCGGGAAGCGCGTCGCATTTGCCTTCGGCCCGAGGGCTCACTTCCTCGCGCGGCGTTGCGCGCTCGGATCACAAGCGCCGGGAGCTGCGTCCGCGCCGTACGTCGCCTGGCGAGGCGTTGTCATCGGCCAGAGCACTTGACGCGCTTGCCGATTGACGCCACATTCGTTGCGCATTGGAACCACATCACATGGAGAACCACATGGCGAGGCCCTTGGGGCTGGCGCTGGCTGCGACGCTGCTCTGGGCACCTGCCATCGTCTGCTCGCAAAGCTATCCGAGCAAACCCGTTCGCATCATCGTGCCGTTCGCTCCCGGCGGAAACATCGACATCAACGCACGCACGATCGCGCCGGGACTGTCGGAATTTCTAGGCCAGCCCGTGATCGTCGAGAACCGCGGCGGGGCGGGCGGGCGAATCGGCACCACTCAGGTGGCCAAGTCGCCGCCCGACGGCTATACGCTGCTGCTCGGCGCGCCCGGCACGCTCGTCTCGCAACCGGTGTTTCACGACGACCTCGAGTACAAGCCGCTGCGCGACTTCGTTTTCACCTCGCGCATATCGCTCGTGGCGAGCGCGCTCGTGGTGCACCCCTCGATGCCGGTGCACAGCGTGAAGGAGCTCATCGCGTTCGCCAAGGCGCGTCCGGGTGAGCTCCTGATGGGATCGGCCGGCCAGGGTTCCGGCACGCATCTGATGGGCGAGCTGTTTCAGTACATGGCCAAGGTGAAGTTCACGCACGTGCCCTTCAAAGGGGCGGCCGCCGCATCGACCGCCATCCTCGGCGGGCAGACGCATCTGGTGTTCGACCAGGTCAGCTCGTGCGGACCGTTCATCAAAGCGGGCAGGCTGCGCGCGCTGGCGGTGACGACGCCGCAGCGTTCGAAATTCCTTCCCGACGTGCCGACCATCGACGAGTCGGGGCTGCGCGGCTACGACTACTCGACCTGGACCACGCTCGGTATCCCCGCGGCAACGCCCAAGGAGATCGTGCAGAAGCTGCGCAATGGGATCGACGCCGTCATCGCGCAGCCGCGCACGCAAGAAGCATTCGAGAAACGCGGCGCCGAATCCGGCCCCAACTCCGTCGAGGAATTCACGCGCAGGCTCGAACAGGACCTCGCCCGGTGGACCCGCATCCGCAAGGAAAGCGGCATCACGATCAACTAGCCGCGATTCTTTCCAGGGACATGGGCTTCGCGGCGTGCAGCGCCGGCAGCAGCTCTTCGGACATCAGTCGCATGCTCGCCACGGCGTTGGAGACTGGCATGCCGAGGAAATGGGTGCGAAACACGAAGTGAGTCACACCCAACTCCTCGATGTACGGGGTGAGCTGATTCCAGCAGTCCTCGGGTGAGCCGATCACGAACCGGTCCTGGACCAGGTCCTCGAAGGACTTGTCGATGCGCTCGTGCGCAGGCATGGCCTTGTCGCTCTCCCACTTGGCGTAGGCCTGATACTTCTCGGTGATATAGGGCGCGCCCAGAGCCATCGCCGCTGCGCGGCTCTTTGCGCAGTAGATCTCGATGCGGCAGGGATTTTCGCTCGGCAGAGGTTTACCCGCTCGGCGCAGTTCCTCCTTGTACAGCGTCAGGCGCTCCTTGTGCGTGGCGAGCGTCGCTTTGGGACTGTGATAAAGGCAATCTCCCAGTTGTGCGGCACGGCGAATGGCGTTGGCATGCTTGGCCGCAAACCAGATAGGAGGATGCGGTCTTTGCACGCACCTGAGCGACAGGTGCGCATCCTTGAGGATGCAGGTGTCGGACTCGTAGCTCACCTTGTCCTCGGTCCAGAGTCGCTTGGCGACGGTGAGGCACTCCTCGAAGCGCTGTACCCGCTGGCCTTGGCGCACGCCGAAGGCGTCGAACTCGGCGCTGCGGTAGCCCAAGCCCACGCCGAAAACCATGTTGCCTCGGGAGATCACATCGAGCGTTGCAATCGTCTCCGCGGTGTAGACCGGATTATGCAACGGCGCGAGCAGCAAGCCCACGCCCAGGGTCATGTCGCCCGCATCGGCGGCCAGACGCGCGAGGTAGGGCACCATCTGCAGCCCCTGGTTGCCCCCTTCGTTCAGGTAATGCTGGCCGCAGAAGTACGAGTCCCAGCCGCGATCCCGGGCAAGGCGCAGCATCATGAGCTGCTCTTCCAGGGCACCGACCATGTCCGTGCCTTCGCGCTGCTGGTTGCTGAGCATGATGCCCGCTTTGACGCCACTCATAGGAGCCTCCGTTACGGCCTGGCAAAAGCAGAATACGGTTCGGGTACCGACTCGCGTTCGACCGGCGCAACGCGACCGGACCCGGCGTGGGATGTGCGCGCGCCGATATTACCCGCTACGCACCGGACAGTGGCGGCTGGCGCCGCGCGCGCCGCAGCCACGCACTCGGATCTGTGACGTTGACCCTAGAGTTGGCGCCGTATATCCTCGCCCGCACCACAACCCGCCAGTTTGATCGGAACACGGAGGAGCATCATGAACGGTCGATTCCGCACTCTTGCCCATATCGGCTTGGCGTGTGTCACGCTCGCACTGAGCGGGATTGCACAGGCGCAACAGAAGCTCGTCATCTATACCTCCAACGAGGCCACCCTCAACGAGCTCACCTCGTCCGCTTTCAGCAAGGAGACCGGCATTCAGGTGAGCATCGTCTCCGCCGGCTCCGGAACGATCATCAAGCGCATCCAGGCCGAGAAGGACAATCCCCAGGGCGACATCATCTGGGGCGTATCGCGCTCGCTGCTGCAGACCAACAAAGCCTATTTCGCGCCCTACAAATCGCAGCACGTCAACGCCATAGCCGCGGAGTTTCGCGATCCCGACAACCTCTGGATCGGCACCAATCTGCACCTGCTCGTAATCCTGCAGAACACCAAGATGCTGCCGGTAAGCGAATCGCCGAAGAGCTGGTCCGACCTGCTCAACACCAAGTACAAGGGCAAGATCGCGTTCACCGATCCGCGCAATTCGGGCTCGGCGTACTCGAACGTGACGATGCTGGTGGATCTGTGGGGCGGCGGCGATGCGGGCTGGCAGAAGGTGAAGGCGTTGTTCGGCAACATGCGCATCCTCAACCGCTCATCGCTCGTGTTCCAGGGTGTGGGCAAGGGGGAGTATCCGCTGGGTGTCTCGCTCGAGTACGCGGGCTACCTGTGGGCGAACAATGGCGCGCCGGTCAAGACCATTTATCCGAGCGATGGCACGCTCGCACTGATGGAGGGTATCGCCATCATCAAGGGCGGGCCGAACAACGAATCAGCGCGCAAGTACGTCGACTGGGTCAATCGCAAGGATGTGCGCGAGATGATCCTCAAGGCGACGTTCCGGCGGCCCGCGCGCGCAGACCTGGATCTGTCCAAGCTTCCGGGCGGCATGCCGAGCCTGTCGAGTCTGAAACTTGCGCCCTACGACGAGGCGGCGTGGACGGCGAAACGCAAGGAGACACTGGAAAGAATCAAGGATCTGATCCAGGAAACGCGCTAGATGCGCAGTCTCCGACTGCAGGCCGTGTCGTGACGGCCGTCGCCATCGAAGGCGTGAGTCGCGCCTTCGGTGCGGTGCAGGCCGTAGCGGCAATTTCGCTCGACATCCGCGACGGCGAATTCTTTACCCTGCTCGGCCCCTCCGGCTGCGGCAAGACGACGCTCTTGCGCATGATCGCGGGCTTCTGCGAGCTCGATTGCGGCGTCATCCGCTTCGGCGACAAGCGCATCGACACGCTGGCGGCGCACCGCCGCAACACCGGCATGGTGTTCCAGAACTACGCGATCTTTCCCAACCTGAACGTGGGCGCCAATGTCGCCTACGGCCTGCGTGCGCGCAAGGTCGCGACGGCCCGCATCGCCGAACGCGTTCGCAGCGCCTTGAAGCTCGTGCATCTGGAAGACTACGAGGCGCGCTGGCCGCATCAGCTCTCGGGCGGTCAACTGCAGCGGGTCGCGATTGCGCGCGCGCTGGTGATCGAGCCCGAAGTCCTCCTGCTCGACGAGCCGCTGTCCAATCTCGACGCCCAGTTGCGCGTCGAGATGCGCGGCGAGATCCGTCAGCTCCAGCAAAGCCTCGGCATCACCGCAATCTATGTCACCCACGACCAGGAAGAAGCGCTCGCCATATCGGATCGCATCGCCGTCATGCGTGCGGGTCGACTCGAGCAGGTCGGCACACCCGATTCGATCTACCGCAATTCGGCAACACCGTTCGTGGCGCAGTTCATGGGCATCACCAACCTGCTCGAGGGCAAGGTGCTCGGGCACGAAGGGGCGCACCTCGTCGTCGAGGCCGGCGCAACGCGATTCCGGATCGAATCGGTCGCGATCGCGCCGGGCGAAGCCATCACGTTCAGTCTGCGTCCGGAGGCGCTGCGGGTGCTCGGCGCCGGTGAGGCGCCCCCGCCAGACTGGGGCGTGATCGAAGCGCAGGTGGCGCGAGCCGAATTTCTCGGCACTCTCACGCGCATCGAGGCGCACCTGCCGGATGCGACCATGCTGCGCATTGCCCTGCTCGACCAGACGATCGAGACACCGGCCGCGGGGCAAACGTTGAGCCTTTGCTACGACCCGAGACGCGTGAGCGTGCCGGAACGATCATGAAGTTCGGCGCGGGTGCCGGCTTTCGCATCACCGTCACCGTCTTCGGATTGCTGTTCCTGGGTCTTTTCTTTCTCTACCCGGTACTACGCGTCTTCAGCGCGAGTTTTCTCGATTCGAGCGGCGCTCAGCTCACCCTGCACAACTACGCCAAGGTGTTGTCCAGCGCCTTCTATCTGGACAGCATGGTCAACAGTCTCTGGATCGGGGTGCTCGCCACCGTCGCCACCACGCTCGTCGCCGCGCCCATGGCGTTTGCCCTGGCGCGCCTGCCGCTGGCCGGCAAGACGGCACTCATGGCGCTCTCCATCCTGCCGCTGGTCCTGCCGAGCTTCGTCGGCGCCTATGCCCTGCTGCTGCTCTTCGGGCGCGCCGGGATCGTCACCTCGGGCCTGCATGCGCTCGGCATTCCGTTCGGATCGATCTACGGCACGCCCGGTATCGTGCTGGTGTACGTGCTGACGCTGTACCCGTTCGTTTTGCTGCCCGCGCTCGCCGGGTTCAAGGCAGTCGATGTTTCGGTCGAAGAAGCAAGCCAGAACCTGGGCGCATCGCGCTGGCGCAGCCTGCGCACCGTCACCGTGCCCATCGTGATGCCGGCGATTCTCTCCGGCGCGCTGCTCGTTTTCATCGATACGCTGGAGAACTTCGGCGTTCCCTTCGTGCTCGCCGAGGACATGCCGATCCTCGCGGTCGAAGCGTACAAGCTGTTCGTCGGTGAAACCGACACCAACCCCGGTTCGGCCGGCGTATTGGGCGTGCTGCTGGTCGCTTCGACCGCGGCCGTGGTCATGATCCAGCGCCGCTACCTGGGCCGGCGGCGCTTTGCCACCGGCGCGCGCCGCAGCCCGCCGTTGATCCCGCTCAGCCGCGGCTTCAGAGCGCTCGCAACCGCATACTGCTGGACCTTGGTGCTCGCCTCGCTCGTGCCGTTCTTCGCCGTGATCGTGATCTCGTTTCTGGAATTCCGCGGCCCGGTGCTGCACTGGCACGTGAGCCTGGACAATTACGTGGAGCTGTTCGAGCGCTCGCTGCGGCCGCTGCAAAACACCCTGTTCCTGTCGACACTCGCCGCATTGGGCGCCGCCCTCCTGGGCGTGCCGATCGGTTACGTGGTGACGCGGGCGCGCACTCGCATCACCGCGCTGCTGGACATCGTGGCCACGATGCCGTTCGCCGTCGCCGGCACGGTACTGGGCATCGGCATGATCATCACGTTCAACAGCGGGTGGCTCGTGCTCACCGGCGGCTGGTTCATCCTGGTCCTCGCCTATGTCGTGCGCAAGGTGCCATTCAGCGTCAGGACTTCGAGCGCGATCCTGCACCAGATCGATCCCAGCCTGGAAGAAGCATCGATCAACCTCGGCGTCTCGCCCGCGATGACCTTTCTGCGGCTGACCGTGCCGCTGATGCTCGGCGGCATCGTGGGGGGCATGGTGCTCACCTGGGTGTCGGCGGCCTCGGAGCTCTCCTCCACCGTGCTGCTGTACAGCGGCCAGTGGCAGACGCTCACCGTAGTCATGTTCCAGGCGCTGGAAAGCACGGGTGCCGGGCTTGCGGCCGCGACCGCATCTTTGCTGATCTTCTTCACCGTCGTGCCGATTGCGTTGATCTACCGGCTATTGCGTCGCTACGAGATGTCGCTGCTGTAGAGCGCAAGCGAATACGGCTGTGCGCGAGCGTGTTCGGCGCGATCGCTCGCCGCCGCTTCACGAACAGGCGTTGCCGCACGCCTGCTCGCCACGTGTTTACGCCCGGTCCTGCGAAAACGCCACCGCGCCGTCTACTTGCCGCTCAGCGTCGCCATGAGGTCGCTAATATGCGGTTGCTTTTCGAGGGCGTGAAGCATCTCCAGGGCTTCTTCGATCTTGCGTCCGGCAAGCGCGATCGACGCACAATCGCGAAACTTCATATCCATGCCCTGCGGCGTCACGCCGATCACCGGACCGTCATACTCGCGCCGCACGCTCTTGCACAGGACCTTGCCGCCTTTGAGCGTGATGCGAACTTCGTTGGTCGCCTCCTGCCACGAGGGTTTGCCTTCCTGACCGGGGTTGCGCTTCATGCTGATCTTCGGCATCAGGGCGCGAATCTCCGGGCGCATCACCGCTTCATCGTGGAACTGCGCGAGACCCACCTTGCCGTCGACGAGTGCGGCAGCCAGACAATACTGCAGCGAAAACTTGCCCTCCAGCGCGCTATGAGGATCGGAGTGGATGAGCGAGCGCGGCGGATCGAAGTCGACCAACACCTCCACCGCGTCGACCTTGCGGTAATCGATCGGCGTTTCCTCGCGCAGCAGAAAGAAAGCGTCGAGCGGATGGTGGGTTGAGCCGCAGCACGGATACTTCTTGATGTTCACGCCCGGTTGCTCGAGGAAAAACTGCTTGCCCAGGCGCTCAAGCGGTTTGGTCACGTCCTCGCCGCGTCCGCCGGAGAATGCGTGCATGAATCCGAACTTGCCCTCCAGCCCCGTGGTCGAGGCCGTATAGCCGCGCTTGGCGAGCATCGCAGCCGTCACGCCCGCGCGCGAGGCGTTGCCGGCATGGAACGGCTTGGTCATGGTGCCGAAATTCTCCCGCAGACCCGCAGCGCTCGATGCCGCAAGCGAGATCGCCATCGCGGTCTGATCGCGCGTAAGCCCGAGCAGGCGCGAGGCCGCAGCCGCTGCGGCGAGCGTTCCCAGCGGGGCGGTGGGATGCCAGCCCAGGTCATCGGCGTAGTCCGTGCTCATGCCGTAGCCCACTGCACAGCCGACCTCGAACGCGATCATGTAGGCAAGCATGACATCGCGCCCGCAAGCACCGACCTGCTCGCCCGCAGCCAAGGCCGGCGGCAGGCACACGACACTCGGGTGGCCCTTCATGAAATGGGTGATGTCATCGTAGTCGAGCGCGTGCCCCATCGCCCCGTTGATGAGTGCGGCCATCGGCGCCGAGGTCTTGATGTCCCGCCCGATGACGGTGGCCGCATGGCCGCCGCCGGTGTCGCGCGCAAACCCCAGCAGGATGTCCACCAAGTCCTCCCTGGAGCCCGCCAGCGCGCACGCGACAAAGTCGATGATGCCGTGGCGCGCAGCAAACTGGGCCTTGGGGGAGAAATCCTCATAGGCAACCGTCGTGATGAACTTGGCGACTTCTTCGGTAAGACCCATGCTGCCTCCTTTGAATGACGATTGCGCGACTCGCACTGCGGCGCTTCCAGTCAGCTTATAGCGAAGCCGATGATGGCGAGCAAGTGCGGTGCCGAAACGAAACGGTCGGGTCGCCTTGCCGATCGGTTACGATAGCGCATGGACTCGCCGCGCCATACCCGCATCCCGTCGCTACTTCCCGCCTTCGGCCTCGCGCTCGTCGTCTCGGCAATGGCATGCGCCGGTGCGGCCGAGCGCTCGGACGGCACGCCCGCGTCCGGCCGCTGGGCGCAAGCGATACATAGCTTCGCTGCCTTGGACCGGGTGAAGCCGCCGCGCCCGGGGGGCGTCGTATTCGTCGGCAGCTCCTCGGTGCGTCTCTGGCAGGGTCTCGAAAACCAATTCGGCGATACCGTGGTGCTCAAGCGCGGCTTTGGCGGCGCGCGCTTGTCCGATTGCATCGAGCACCTCGAGCAACTCGTCGTCAAGTATCACCCGCGCCTGGTGTTGCTCTACGCCGGCGACAACGACCTTGCCGAAGGCATTGCGCCGCGCGAAGTGCTGCGGCGGTTCGTGGCGTTCGCCGAGCGCATTCGCAGCCGCCTGCCCGCGGTGCGGCTTGCGTTCATATCGATCAAGCCCAGCCCCGCGCGGCAGGCGCTGCTGCCCGAGGTGCGCGTCGCGAATCGCCTGATCGAAACCTATGTTCGCGGCCAGCCCGGATTGGCCTACGTGAACGTGTTCGACGCGATGCTCAGCAACGACGGCTCACCGCGCCGCGAGCTTTTCCGCGGCGACGGCTTGCATCTTAACGCCGACGGCTATGCCCTGTGGCGCGCGGCCCTCGCGCCCCTTCTCCGACGCGATCCGAGCGACCAGAGCGAGAACGAGGAAAGTGCCACTCAGCATGCCGACCTCGGTCCAGATCGACAATTGACCCACCTTGTCGCCGACCGCGCTGAGGATGATTAGCACGACCACCAGGTGCGCGCAGAATACGGGCAGCGATTGCCTGCCCAGAAGCTCGAGCGCGCGCACGCGCGCAGCCGCGCCCAGGCGGGGACCGAAATGCACCGCTGCCGCCACCAGCGCAAGGAAGTTCAGCATTCGCAGCGGTCCCAGGTGCCATTTGTCGAACAGGAAGTCGAGCTGCGGCACGCCCGGGAACGGCGACTGCCCCACGGCGTGACGCCAGAACATGCAAGCGAGTGCCACGGCGAGCGCCACGGCTGCGGCTGCGGCGCGGACCGGAAAGCGCACGGATAGCGAAGCAAAAGTGCTCTGCGTCTGCGCGCGGACCACGCCGAGACACAGTCCCAACACCCAAATGAGCTGCCAGGCCATCAGGTCGAAAGCGCCGTTCTCGCCCAGCGGCACCCGGTGATGAATCGATTTCGCCACCAACGCATACACGACGTCGTTCCAGCCGAATTGGGCAGCGAGCCACAACACCCCGCTGAGCGCGATCACGATCGCCATTGCGCCGCGGCGCAGCGCAAGCGACACGACGAGCGGGGAGATCAGCATGAAAAGAACGTACATCGGCAGGATGTCGAGCAGCGGCGGGGTGTAGATCAATGCGAGGCTCGTCCAGAGCGCCGTTGCGGGTTCGTGTAGGTAGAACGAGATCAGATTGATGATCGCCTCGCGCTCGGAGCGTATTCCGATCCAGGCGATCACGGTGAACAGGAACGCCAGCATCGCGATATGGGCGCGGTAGATCACCCCGGCACGCCGCCATAAGGCCTTGCGCATTTCGGCTTGTCCGAATCTGAGCGCACGCCCGCCGTACACCACGCCGACCAGATAAGCCGACAGGAACACGAAGCCTTCGGCGGCGGAGACGAAACCGAACGGCTGGCCCAGCCATTCGGAGAAACGCGTCGGCACATGCGTCACGCACATGAGCACCAGCATCAGGCCGCGCAATACATCGATCTGGGGTTGTCGCGACATTCGGGACCTCCGAGCGATACGTGAGGATCGACGGCGCGTTTCGCCCGGATCAAGACGGGCAAAGGGCCGGAATGCGGCAATACCTGATGCGCTTTGACGCGAAGTACTGCTTCGGGATGCGACAACCGCTCAACGCGACCCCCGTGCCCTGGCGATGCTGCGTGGCGATCTTTCTAACCGCCTTCGCTTACGCCTCGCTTACTTCGCCGCTCGCGTGCGCGGGTTTTGTCAATGGCCGAACGGCGGCGTTCGCGTCCGCACAGCGCCCCGGGATCCTGGCGAGGCGACGCCGCCGGACGTGCGCGCTTCTCGCTCGCGTCGCGCGGAGGCAGGCAGCGCCGGCCGATCTCGTACAATGCCTCGTTTGGCATAATTCATCTGCCGCATGCCCATGCGCCGGCGAAGGCGCGAGCGCATGCTCTGCCACGGATCAGGGGGTCACATGAGCGATGCAGCCAGGTCGCAGCAAGGGAAAGTCGTCGTCATCTGCACGATGTCGTGCAAGGAAGCCCTGATCGAGCTCGTGCCGGTATTCGAGCGCGAGAGCGGCTATGCGATCGATATCACCTATGGGTCGGGTCCGGAGCTTGCCAAGAAGATCAGCGGCGGGCTGCAGGCGGACGTTTTCGTCGGCCCGGAGGAGTTCTCGGGGCCGCTCATCGACGAGGGGCGTCTTGCCGGGGAGAGCCGCACCGCGTTCGCGCACTCCGGCGCAGCGCTCGCCGTGAAAGCGGGTCAACCCAAGCCCGACATCGGCTCGGCGCAGAAGCTGAAGGCCGCACTGCTCGCGGCAAGGGCGGTCTGTTACAGCCGTGGCGCGAGCGGCATCCACTTCGTACAAGCCTGCGAGCGTCTCGGCATTGCCGATATCATCGCCGCGAAACTGGTCAAACCGCGCCCCGGCGAGATGGTCGGACCTGTGCTGGTGCGGGGCGAGGCGGACATCGGCGTGCAGCAGCCCGCCGAGCTGCTACCGGTTGCCGGCATCGAGATCGTCGGCCCCTTGCCAGCGGAACTGCGGCAAACGATCGTGTATGGCGCCAGCGTATTCACCGGCTCGACGCAGCACGCCGGCAATCAGGCTTTCATCGCCTTCATGCGCTCGCATGCCGCGCGCGAAGTGTTGCATGAAACGGGCCTCGATCCGGTGTAGCCCCGTGGTACGCCGTCGTCTTGCCATGGCGAGCGCTCGATCGGTGCGCGCCGCGGACTCCGGTTGACGATCCGGCAGGCCGCTGACAAGCTACATCCTGGTTGGTCGTGAAAACTGCGGAGGTCTCGTGATCCACACTCGAATCTGCGACATACTGGAAATCCGTCACCCGATCGTTCTGGGCGGCATGGGATCGGCAACATCGCCAAGGCTCGTTGCAGCGGTCTCCAACGCGGGCGGTTTCGGCACACTCGGCACATCCACGCTACGAAGCGAGCAGATTACCGCGGCAGCCAAAGAGATCCGCGCGGCGACCGACAGGCCGTTTGGCATCAACCATCTCTTGTTTCGGATGAGCGACGAGAACTACGCGGCGACGCTTGCAGCGCGCCCGAGCGCCATTGCCTTCGCATGGGCGCGTCCGGAACAGGATCTGCGCAGCATTTTCGCGCGCGCGCACGACGCCGGCGCCAAAGTGATGTACATGGCGTCCACCGCGCCCGAAGCGCTGAGAGCAGCACAGGCCGGCGCGGACGTGCTCATCGCCCAGGGCAGCGAAGGCGGCGGACACGTGGGTTGGATGGCGACGATCGTCATCGTGCCCATGGTGGTGAGCGCCGTCGCACCGGTGCCGGTGCTGGCAGCCGGAGGAATCGCCGACGGCAGAGGTCTGGTCGCCGCGTTGGCGCTGGGCGCCGAGGGCGCCCTTCTCGGCACGCGCTTTCTCGCAACCCCGGAAGCGCCCATACACGAGAACTTCAAGCAGGCGATCGTTGCAAGCGACGGTCATGACACCATGCTCACCGAACTGCACGACATCGCGAGCGGGATCGTCTGGCCGGGCGCCATGGCGCGAGTCCAGCGCAATGCGGTTGTCGAGCGCTGGGCCGGTCGCGAGTGGGCAGTGCGCCAGAACCAGGCGAGCATCGCGCGCGAAATTTCGGATGCGCGCAAGGCCGGTGACGCAGACAATACGACACTGCTCTTCGGTCAGGACGCGGGATTGATCGACAAGATCACATCGGCCGCGGAAATCGTCCAGGCCATAGCGGCCGAGGCGCACAACATCATCCGCACGCGCCTGACCGCGTGCGTGCGAAACTAGGCCGGCGAGGATTCCCTGCGAGAAACGGCCCGCGCGGACCGACGGGTTCGAGAACGGAGCGCGCGCTGACCTGCGGCGGCGCACGCCCCGGCTCGTAGTCGTTCACCGACGCAATCGAGCGGCGACGGGCGTTGGCGGGATCAGCCGCCGCCTCGGCGCGGCGGCACGCCGGCGCGGATCGTGCGCGCTCGCCGGATACACCCCGAACGCGTTCTCGTTCCGGCCGGTGTCGTAGAAGAAGAACGCAACCATTCATGTACACATCGTGGTTGATCTGATCGGCTGGTTCGGCAGGCGCGGCGTCTACTACGGCTGGATCATCGTCGCCGTAATGTTCGTCACGCTGTTCATCGCCAACGGCTTTCGCTTCGCGTTCGGCGTCTACTACTCGGCCATTCTGGACGAGACCGGCTGGGGACGCGCGGAAACGGCCGGCGTGGTCTCCGCCGCCATGATCGTCTACGCCTGCACGGCAGCACTCAGCGGTTATCTGTTCGACCGCCTGGGCGCGCGCGTGCTGTTTCCGATCGGCGCGCTGTGCATGGGCGCCGGGCTGATCCTGTGCTCGAAGAGCCACTCATTGGCGGGTCTCACCGCCTCCTATGGTCTGCTGCTGGGGTTCAGCAGCGCCACCCTCGGATTCATTCCGCATATGGCCATCGTGCCGCGCTGGTTCGACCGCCGGCGCGGGTTCGCCGCCGCGGCGTCGCTGGCGGGTGTGGGCATCGGCTCGCTCGCGATCGCGGCGCTCAGCGCGGAGATGATCGTGCGTATCGGCTGGCGCGAAACCATGTGGTGGTTCGGCATCGCCGCGATGGTGGTGCTGATTCCCCTCAACATCGTTTTCCACCGCCATTCCGCCGAGCGCGTCGGGCTCCCGCGTGACGGTCCGTCCGCCCGGATCGCCGCGCGCAGCGCGCAGCCCAAGGCCGGCGCGACCATCGGCGATGCGATCCGCGCACGCGACTTCTGGCTGCTGGCCTTCGCGGTCACGATGACAGGCGTATGCACCATGTTGATCGTCGTGCACCAGACCCGCATGCTGGTGGACATGGGCTATAGCCTGCCGCTCGCGTCGGTGATCTTCGGCATGCTCGGCGTGCTGCGCGCAGTCGGCGGCCTGATTTGGGGGCCGCTTTCGGATCGCATCGGCCGCTCTGCCTGCGTCGTCATCATCTGCGGCCTCGGCGTGTGTGGGCTGGCTTTGCTGTGGCTCGCCTCCCTCGTCGCGGCCGAATCGGCGGTCTTGCGCATCGCACTGCTCGCGGGCTACCTGCTGTTGTTCGGCCTCGGCTTCAACGGCATATCTCCGGTCTATGCTTCCGCGGTCTCCGACCGGTTCGCCGGCAAGAACCTGGGCACGATCCTGGGGCTGCTCGACTTGGGCTTCGGTCTGGGCTCGGCGCTGGGCCCGTGGTGGGCAGGCTGGATGTTCGACCGTTACGGCAACTACAGCGGCGTGATCGTCGGAGTCGCGCTCGGCGTCGTGCTCGCCGGCCTGGGGCTGTGGAGCGCAACGCGGCCGCGAAGGCCCGCCTGAGCGCAGCGCTCGGATCAGCCCCTTGGTCGCGCCGCCGTCGACCGAGATCGCCGCGCGCTGAATGTGGCTCGCGGCCTCGGCGACGAGGAAAAGCGCGAGCACGGCAACGTCCTCGGGCTGGCCGAGGCGGCGAACACCGGTTTTCGTGGCCGTTTCGGCTGCGACCTGCTCCCCCTGAAGGCGACTTCGGCGCGCAAGTCGCCGTCCGAACCCCGCACTGGTTCCATGGCCGCGGGATTTGCGCCGGATGCCGTTCGAGAGAGTTATTGAAAGCGAATATTCCGTCCGCTTGTTCTGAGGCGGCGACAGGGGTAGGCTAGGCTCCGGCTAATACCTTGGAGGAGGGGCCGTGGAAAACCCATCACGCGTCGGTATCGCGATAGCGCTGTTGCTCGTCGCTGTCGCACCTCACGTACGGGCCGTAGACGGCCCGGCGTTGCAGTGGAAAGTGTCCACTTGGGGCAAGCAGCGCGCCTTCACCGCCGGAATCGAGACGCTCGCGAAGTACGTCGCCGAGCAAACCGGCGGCAAGTTCAAGATGACGATCGGCTACGGCACCCTGGGAGCTGCCAAGGATCTGCTCGACATCCTGAATGCCGGCGCCGTGCAGATGACGACGATTTGCTCGTCATACGCCCCGGCCAAGACGCCGGCCTACTCGGGCCTCGATCTGCCGTTCCTGCCGCTGCCCGACTTCGACACGCAGTCGCGCGTGCACGAGGCCTACCACCGGCATCCGTACATCCTGAAGGAGCTGGCTAAGTGGAACGCGATTCCCTACAGCTCCAACCTGCTGCCGCAGTACGAGTTCATCGGTAAGGGCAAGCCGCCGCGTACGCTCGTCGATTTCAAGGGTATGCGGGTGCGCGCAATAGGCGGCATTGGCGAGGCGATGCGCAATCTCGGCGCAGTGCCGACCTCGGTCCCTGCCACCGAGGTGTACACGTCGCTTGACCGCGGCACCGTGGATGCCGTTTCCTTCCCATCGACATACGCGCACGGATCGTACAAGACCTATGAGATCGGGAGCTGGTTCACGGTCAACCTTGCGCCGGGAACGCAGGCCTGCCCCACGCTGCTCAACCGCGCAGCGTTCGAGGCGCTGCCGCCGCAGTACCGCAAGCTTTTTGACGAAGCACGCCCGCTGGTGAAGAAGGCGCTGATCGAGGCTTACGGGGCGGCCGATAAGAAGTACATCCCGCTGTTCAAGAAACGAGGGCTTACGTTCATTACCTATACCGCCGAGGATCTGGCGGAATTCCGCCGCGTGGGCGCGCAGCCGGTGTGGGACAAGTGGGTCACCGAGATGGGCGCCAAGGGTATCCCGGCCAAGGAGCTGCTCAAGCTCATTTTCGATAGCGCGGAGTCGAAGTGATCGGTGTCGACGCGCAGCAAGCGGCAAGCACCCCGCTCGCCGCCGCCGATCGGCGCCTCGGACGGATCGAGGACGCGCTCAACCTTGCTGGCGCAGCCGCGATTTTCGCGGTCATGTTGTTCGGCGTGGCGCAGATCGTCAGCCGGGTGGTGTCCGGCTGGCTGCACCAGCTCGTACCCGCATTGCCGCCGTTTGCGATCTACGGCTACATCGATTACATCGAGTACGTCGCGGTGTTGTACGCGTTCCTCGGCATCGCCTACTGCCAGCGTGTCGGAGGTCACATCCGCATGGAGCTCCTCGTCGCGGGGTTGCGCGGGCGCTGGATGTGGGCCGCCGAGACGGCGGCCGCGCTTATCGCCGTAATCGTGACGCTACTGCTGATCGCCGGCACCTGGGATACGTTCTACAACGCCTGGAAGAAAGGCGACTCCACGATGGACATCAATTTGCCGCTGTGGCCATCGAAGCTCGTCGTTCCTGTACTGCTCGCCGTGCTGCTCGCCCGTCTGCTCGTGCAGCTTTGGGGCTACGTGCGGCTGCTGCGCGACCCGCTGGCGCCACCGCTCGCCGTTCCACTTCCCGAATCGCTCACGCATGCCGCACAGCGCGAGGCCGAGGAAGCGATGGCGCGGATCGAGCAAGAGTCCACCAGCCGCGCGCCACGCTGAGCCGTGGATCCGCTCACCATCGGCGTGCTGGGCGCCGCCGCGCTGGTGCTATGCGCCGTCGCGGGCGTGCGCATCGCCTACGCCGCGGCGCTCGTCGGAATCGTGGGTTTGTTCATCCTCATGGGAGACCCGCACGCCGCCATCGTCGCGGCCAGCACGGTGCCGTACAACAAGAGCACGAGCTACGAGCTTTCGGTCCTGCCGATGTTCATCCTCATCGGCTATCTCGCCTATTACGCCGGCATGACGGGTACGAGCTTCGAGGCGGCCAAGCGCTGGTTCGGATGGCTGCCGGGCGGTCTCGCAATCGGCACCATTTTCGCGGTCGCCGCCTTCTCCGCAGTGTCCGGGGCGAGTACCGCGGCCGCGGCGGTGTTCGCGCGCGTCGCCATTCCCGAGATGCTGAAGGCCGGCTACAACCGGCGACTTGCCGCGGGCGCGGTGGCGGCCGGTTCCACGCTCGACTCGCTGATCCCGCCCTCGGCGCTGCTGGTGGTCTACGGCATCATCGTCGAGCAGTCGATCGGCGATCTGCTCGTCGCCGGTTTCGTCCCGGGCATCATTTCGGCGCTCGTGTACTGCGCGATCGTCGTCCTGCGCTGCAAGCGCAACCCGGCGCTCGGCAAGCCGATTACGGGGTACAGCTGGCGGCAGCGCTGGCAGTCGCTGCCGCCGACGGCGCCGATCTGGATCGTCGTGGTGCTGATCTTCACCGCCATGCTGTTCGGCTGGGCGACGCCGACCGAGGCCGGCGCGCTCGGTGCTTTTTCGACGCTGCTGTTCGCCTGGCGCCGGGGAATGAGCTGGCGTCAGTTCCGCGGCGCCATGCTCGAGGCTTCGAAACTGACGGTGATGATATTCACCATCATTTGGGGCGTGCTGATCTTTGTTCTGTTCCTCGGCTACGCCAACTTGCCGCGCGCCTTCGCCGGCTGGATCGAAGGCCTCGCGCTGCACCCGCTCGCCGTTTTGCTCGCCATCTACGCGATCTATCTCGTGCTCGGCTGCTTCATGGACTCGATCGGCATGATGCTGCTGACGCTGCCGATCGTCTACCCGGTGATCGAGAACCTCGGTTACGACCCGATCTGGTTCGGCATCATCGTCGTGAAGCTCTGCGGCATCGGGCTACTCACGCCGCCGGTCGGTCTGTGCGCGTTCGTGGTCAACGGTGTACGCCCGGATATTCCGCTCGGGGATATCTTTCGCGGCATCTGGCCGTTCGTGCTCGCCGACATCGTGACCGTGGCGCTGCTCACCGCGTTTCCCGAGATCGTCACCTTCATCCTTACGCTCAAGCCGCGTTGACCCGGTGCCGCCGTCTGCGGCGCGCGTCGCGATCCGAGCATGCCGCGATCGACAAGCGAACCGATCGCAGCCCGAGTAAGGCGCTGCCCGCGCGCTGGAAGCGTATATCGACGCGTGGCGCGCGCGCGGGGGGCCATGTTTTCTTGCGCTAGATCAAAACTCGTGCGTGCGACGGACCACGCCCTGCGGCGGGTTTGCTAAGGTAGTGCTTGTGTTCAGCGGCTCGGCCAGCGCCGGCCCGGGTGTACGAGGAGATCGAGTGCGGGCATTCGAGGTATTCCGCGCGCAGAATCGAAGTCAGGCGCTCGCCCTGCTCGGCGAGCACGCGCCCCATGCCGCGGTGCTGGCTGGCGGCACCGACCTGCTGGTGGAGGTCAAGCACGGCATGCGTGCGCCGCGCGTGCTGGTCGACATCACACCCGTGGGCGAGCTAGGCGTCATCGAGCTGACCGCGCAGGGGCTGAGCATCGGGGCGCTCGCCACGCACAGCGCGATCATGCGCTCGGCCCTCGTGCGCGAGCATTGCCCGGCGCTCGTCGAGGCGGCGCATACCATCGGTGCGGTGCAGACTCGCAATCTCGGCACGCTGGGCGGCAATCTCGTGACCGCCGTCCCATCGCTCGACAGCGGCCCGGCGCCGCTTGCCCTGGACGCGTTCGCCTCGATCGCCGCTCCGGACGGTATGCGCGAGGTTGCGATCGCGGACTTCTTCCTCGCTCCCCGTCGCACGGTGTTGCGTACCGGGGAGCTGCTGTGCGCGCTCGTCATCCCGAGCGCGAGCCTGGGCAAGCCCACCGCCTTTCTCAAGTTCGGACTGCGCAAGGGCCAGGCACTGGCATTGGTGAACGTCGCAGCGAGTCTGCGCATCGCGCACGGCGTGATGTGCGAGGCCCGCATCGGACTCGGTGCGGTCGCGCCCACGTTGATTCGCGCCCTGGATGCCGAGCGCATCCTCGATGCGCAACCACCGAGCGAAGCCTTGTTCGCCGAGGCCGGGCGCATTGCCGCAGACGAAGCCCGGCCCATCACCGACTTTCGCGCCTCGGCCGCGTACCGGCGCGAGCTGATCCGCGTGCTGACGCAGCGCGCCCTGGCCCTCGCCCTCGCCCGCGCCGGTGGGAAGCGGTGATGAGCGAGATCACCTTGGTCGTGAATGGCGAGCAGCGAGCGCTGAGCGTCGCTGCCGAGACCACGTTGCTCGAACTGCTGCGGGCGCAATGCAATCTGACCGGGGCGAAACTCGGCTGCGATGTCGGCGACTGCGGCGCCTGCACGGTCATCGTCGACGGTGAGGCGGTGAACGCCTGCCTCATGCTTGCCGTGCAAGCCGATGGCCGCAATGTGGTCACGATCGAAGGCTTGGCAGGCCGCGCCCGACTGCACCCGCTGCAGGAAGCGTTCGAGGCCTGCGGCAGCCTGCAGTGCGGGTTCTGCGGGCCGGGCATGATTCTCTCGGCCAAGGCCTTGCTCGATGCCGCGCCCGATCCATCCGCCGCGGAGATCCGCGACGCGCTCGCGGGCAACCTGTGCCGCTGCACCGGATACACGAAGTTGATCGAGGCGGTTCAGGCGGCCGGCGAGACGATACGCGCCGCGGCGACTGGCCCGCGCCGCGCCGCGGGGCAGGAATGAGCTCCCCGGCGAGCAGCGCCGCTCCGATGCTTGCGCGCGAGATGAAGGCCTGGGTGCTCGACGGTCCGAACGAGTTGCGTCTCAGCACCAAGCCTGTGCCGCGCCCCGGTCCGGCCGAAGCCGTGGTGCGCATCGGCGCGGTCGCAGTCTGCGGCACGGATCTGGAGGTGATTCGCGATGGTCCGCCGGCGCTCGTCGCGGGCGGCCTGCCGTTCAACAGGAACTTCACGCCCGGGCACGAGTACATGGGCACCATCGCGGCGCTCGGCGAAGGCGTCGACGAATTCGCCGTCGGCGAACGCGTTGCAGTCGAGATCCACGCCGGCTGCGGGCGTTGCACGCGCTGCCGCGAAGGCATGTACACGGCCTGCGTCAACTATGGTCTGAACTATGCGGATCACGACAAGGGCCATCGCGCCAACGGCTTCACCACTGACGGCGGATTCGCGCAGTACGCGCTCAATCACATCAACACCCTGGTGCGGGTTCCGCACGGCATGAGCGACGAGGAAGCTACGTTGATCGTCACCGCCGGGACCGCGATCTATGGCCTGGACGTGCTCGGCGGCCTGATCGCCGGCCAGTCGCTCGTCGTGACCGGCCCTGGCGCGATCGGCTTGATGGGGGTGGGGATGGCAAAAGCCCTGGGCGCCGGCCTGGTCATCCTGAGCGGCACCGATCGCGACCGCAGCCGGCTCGAGATCGGACGCACGTTCGGTGCCGACGAGGTCGTCGACGCGAGCGCCGAGGACGCGGTGCAGGCCGTCATGCGTATCACGCGCGGCAAGGGTGTGGATTACGTGCTCGAATGCTCGGGCGCGCCGAATGCGTTGAACGACGCCGCGCGAATGGTAAGCCGCGGCGGGCGCATCTGCCTCGTCGCCTTCACGCACGGCGAGGCGCCGGTGAACGTTGCGCGTCTGGTAAGCAACAACATCTATGTCTTTGGCATTCGCGGCGAAGGGCACAGCGCGACGCGCCGTGCGGCGGCGCTGCTCGCGCAGGCGCGCTTCCCGGCAAAGCTGCTGCACACCCACACGTTCGCGTTCGATGCGCTCCCGCAGGCGATCCGCTGTGCGGCCGAGCGCATCGGCGATCCGATCAAGGTCGTAGTCAAGGTTGACGAGCGCCATGCCTGAGACAAGCGCCAAGTACCGCTTTCTTTTCATCCAGCCCTTCCAGCTCCCGCGTGGCAGCCGCTTTGCCGATCCCTACCATTCGGATGCGCTCACCAAGGAGCAGCGCATGCGCATGGACCACCTCGACATCCGCGGCCTGCTCGAGGATGTCGAATGGGATTTTCACGGCGGACCGGTCGCCCCTTACGGCGACTGGGCGGTCGAGACGCGCGAGGAGTTCTGTTACGTGGCCGCTGCCCGCCTGCCGATCGTGCGCGAGGCCTGCGAGAGCGGCAAGTACAATGCCATCGTGCTGCTCGGCGGCGGCGAGCCGGGATTTCTCGAGGCACGCGAGATCGCGCGCGCGTACGGCATCGCGGTCAGCTCCTGCGCGTTCTCGCAGATGCACGTCGCCAGCATGCTCGGCAACAAGTTCAGCGTGATCGATTTCACCGAGGCGCACAACATGTACTACCGCGATCTGGTCGTGCGCCACGGCTTCGCGGGGCGCTGCGCGTCGATCCGCAACATCAATTTCTCCCACGCCCGCCCCGGGCTCGAAGGCCATACCTCGATCGCCGAGGAACGCGACCGGGCACGCGCCGGCGAGCGCTCCGAGGCGGTCGAGCGCGCGCTCGCCGAAGCCGTCGCCGCGATCGAGGACGACGGCGCGGAGGTGCTCACGTTCGGCTGCTCGGATGCGTTCTGGCTGAAGTCGTTCCTGCAAGAGCGGCTCGCAGCGATGGGCTGGGAGGTTCCGGTGCTGGAAGGCTACAGCTGCGCGATCGCGCTCGCCAAGCTCTATGTCGATCTCGGCGTCGATGCGAGCGGGCTCGCATTTCCGAGCGACCGGCCGCGGCGCTGGCGGCGCAGAAAACTGCTCTGATGCCGAGACGCCATCATGCCCGAGCGACCACGCACGACCGTTGAGCAGCACGAACGATCCCAAGCCGTGGACCCGACCGTGCCCGCTGCGATGTCGCTGCCGGCGCTGCGTCCGAGCGCGGTGTTTCCGCTCGACGTGCTGGTGCCGCAGGTGCGGCTGCAAACGCCCGCGGTCGGGCAGCGCGCGACGCGCCCGGATGCACGCCTGCACGGGCTCGGGCTTACCCGCTACATCGATGACATGTCGCTGCCCGGGATGCTGCACGCGAAAATCAAGCGCGCGGGCGTGGCCTCGGCGCGCATCGTGCGCGTGGACACGAGCGCGGCCGAAGCGCTCGCGGGCGTGGTTGCGGTCCTGACCGGGCGCGAGATCCCGGTCAATTCGTTCGGACCCACGTTTCAGGATCAGCCCGTGCTGGCTGCCGAGCGCGTGTTTCACGCCGGTGATGGCGTTGCCGCGGTCGCCGCGATCAGCGAACAGATCGCGGCCGAGGCGCTCGAGCGTATCGTGGTCGAGTACGAACCGCTTCCCGCCGTATTCGATCCGTTGCAGGCGCTCGAGGCTAACGCGCCGCGCGTACACGGCGGCGCGAGCAACGTCTACGCGAGCAAGACCATCCGACGCGGGGATGTGGCGTATGGATTCGCGCAGGCCGCACGCATTTTCGAGGGCCGTTATCGCACGCAGATGGTCGAGCACGTGCCGATCGAACCGCATGCGGCAATCGCCGAATGGGATCCGAACGGGCGCGTCAGCATCCAGTCGAGCCTCGGGCGCATCACGCTCGGGCGCGCGGACCTCGCCCGCACGCTCGGATTGCCGATGAACCGCATCCGCTTGAGCGGCACGGTGGTGGGCGGCAACTTCGGCGGCAAGAACGAGATCACGCTCGAGCCGGTGCTCGCGCTTCTGGCGAAGAAGGCGGGACGGCCGGTGAAGGGCGTGTTTTCGCGCGCGGAGGAGTTCACCGCCTCCACCACCCGCCATCCTTTCATCATGGACTACAAGACTGGCGTCACACCCGAGGGGCGCATCCTCGCGCGCGAGGTACGGCTCGTCCTCGACGGCGGGGCCTATTGTTCCTGGAGCGAGACCACGCTCGGCAAGGCGTGCATCCTCGCCACCGGCCCCTACCGCATCGAGCATCTGCACGTGGAGGCGATGGCGGTCTATACCAACAAGACCATGACCGGGGCGATGCGCGGCTTCGGTGCGCCGCAAGTCTGCTTCGCCTACGAATCGCAGATGGACGATATCGCCGCCGCGCTCGGCATCGATCCGCTGGAGTTGCGGCTACGCAATGTGTTCGAGGAGGGCTCGATCAGTCCTACCGGACAAGTCCTGCAAAGCGTCGTGATCCGGAAGTCGCTCGAACAGGCCGCGCAGCGCTTCGGCTGGCGCGAGGGCGGACGATGAAGCGGCGCGGACGCGGCATCGCCTGCATGTGGTACCCGATCGGCTTCACGGTCTCGGCCAACCCGAGTGCGGCGGTGGTGATGGTGACCGAAGACGGTACCGCAACGCTGCTCACCGGCACGGTCGAGACCGGCCAGGGTGCGCTCACCGTGCTCGGCCAGATCGCGGCCGAGGCGCTCGGCGTGGCGACCGACGACGTGCACGTGGTCTCCGGCGATACCGACGCCACGCCGATGGACACCGGGGCGATCGCGAGCCGCACCACCTACGTCACCGGCAACGCCGTGCGGCTCGCCGCGCACGAGGCGCTCTCGATCCTGTTCGACACCGCCGCGGACATGCTCGGTGTAAGGCCGGAGCAACTCGAAGCGCGCGACCGCAAGATTCAGGTGAAGGATTTCGCGCAGCGCAGCCTCCCGATCGGCGAGGTCGCGCAGCGTTCTCAGGTCGTGCTCGGCCGTCCCGCGGTCGGCGCGGCTTCGTACAATCCGCCGACCGTTCCGATGGACGCGCAGACCGGGCAGGGCAAGCCGTTCAATACCTACGTCTATGCAACCCAGATCGCCGAGGTCGAGGTCGACGACGAGACCGGCGAGGTCGAAATACTGCGCGTGGTGGCCGCGCACGACTGCGGCACGCCGATCAACCCGATGCTGGTCGAAGGCCAGGTGCAAGGCGGCATCGCGATGGGCATAGGGTTCGCGCTGCAGGAAGAAATCCTGTTCGATGACGCGGGCCGTCAGATCAACCCGAACCTCACCAACTACATCATGCCGACCAGCCTCGACATGCCCGAGGTGCAGGTCGACATCGTCGACAGCTACGACCCGACCGGGCCGTTCGGCGCCAAGGGCGTAGGCGAGCCCACGCTGGTCCCGACCGCGGCGGCGATCCTGAACGCGATCCACGACGCGGTCGGTGTGCGCATTACGGCGCTGCCGGCAACGGCCGAGCGCGTCCTCGCGGCGATCAAGGCGAAGCGCACGGGTGCGAGCGCGCGCCTGAGCGCCGTGTCGGCGGATACAATCGCGCCTTGATGTTGCGCGCTGGGCCGTGCGCGTGCGATGGCGCGCCGAAATGGGCAGAGCGAAGGTGAGAGGAACCCGACGATGGCATTGACACCGATCCGCCGCGTCGTGACCGGAAACGACGATCACGGCCGCTCCATGGTCATCTGGGACGGTCCGTCGCCCGGAGTGCACGATGCGCAACTGCCCGGCGTTCACGGAGCGAACATCGAAGGCCGCGGCCATACCGATTTCTGGGTATGGCGCGAGACGCCGCCGCCGCTCGACGGCACGGACGACGCGGGCATGTGGGACGACGAGTTCCCGTGCCCCGTCGGGGGTGGACATCAGCGCGTCGTGCACTGGCTGGCGAAGACGCCGCAATCGCCGCCGAACGCGCCCTACAAGGCGCCCGAGCAGCACGGTCGCACCTGGGACCGCGGCGGCGGCAATCATTACAACCGCTCGTACATGCACAAGACCAAGTCGCTCGACTACGGGATCATGATCTCGGGCGAACGCACGCTGGAGCTCGACGACACGAAGCTCACGCTCCGTCCGGGCGACGTGGTGATCGATGTCGGCGCCTGGCATCTGTGGGACAGCTCGGCGCAGGGCTGCTTGATGGCCTTCGACATGTTCGACTGCGAGTTCGCCGATGAATTCGGCACCGCGGTCGGAGGCGACGAGCCGATGCGACCGCCCGCGAACCTGAAGCTTCCCGCTGGCGTGAAACCGCAGCGGCGCGTGGTGGCGATCGACCGCGAAGCAGGCAAATCAAGCCTCGTCGGCGACTCCTCGTCGCCCGACGTACGCTTCGATCGCGCGCGCCCGGGCTTCGCGATCCACCGCATGTGGGTCGTCGCGGACTACCCCGCCAAGCTCGTGTACGAGACGCTCGGCCTTGCGCACGTGCTGAAACCGCCGCCCAAGGGCTCGGTTTTGAACGTGTTCACATTCCCGCCGGATGCCGTGTGGCGGCCGAGCGTCGGCGAGCGCGAGGTGAGAGCGTATTTCGAAGCGATGGGCGCACCGGATGTGTGTACGTATTCAGCCCAGGCGCCGCATCCTTACATGCAGAAGTCGCGCACGCTTGACATCTGCATCGTGCTCGAAGGCGAGATCGTGCTCGTGCTCGATAAAGAGGAAGTGGCGCTCGCGCAGGGGCAGTTCGTGATCAACCGGGGCGTGAATCACGCCTGGAGCAACCGCTCGACCAAACCGGCGGTGGTGTCGATCGCCTGCCACGACGGCAAGTAAACGCCGAACGTCGCACACGAGTCCGAGCCGAACCGCTCGATCGTGAAACGCAGCGTTCGCGGGCCGCAGACGAGCGAACATCAATCGATGCGAATATGCGCGCTCTTGACCACCTTGCGGTACAGCGCCAGATCGGAGGCGATCAATGCGCCGAACTGCTCGGGTGTGGAGATCATGGTGCTCATGCCGAGACTGTTCAGCTTCTCTCTCACCTCGGCTTTCCCCAGAATCGCGGCGATCTCACCGGACAGTTTGTCGACGATGGCCCGCGGTGTCCCGGCGGGCGCGAGCACGCCGTTCCAGGTCTTGACATCGAAGCCCGGTAACCCGGCCTCGGTAAAGGTCGGCATCTGCGGCAACGCGGCAATGCGCGACTCGCCGCTCACCGCGAGCGCCTTGAGCTTGCCGCTCTTGACGTGGCCGAGAATGTTGATGGGAACCGAGAAGAACATCTGCACATGTCCGCCGAGGAGATCGATCATGGCCGGCCCACCGCCCTTGTAGGGGATGTGCTGCGTCTTCACCCCGGCGAGCAAGTTGAACAGCTCCCCCGACAGATGTGTCGGGCCGCCCGCTCCCGACGAGGCGAAGTTGAGTTGCCCCGGCTTGGCCTTCGCCAGAGCGATCAGTTCCTGCACGGTGTTGGCGGGCACACCGGGATTGAGCGTCAGCACCTGCGGACTGACGCCGAGGCTTGCGATCGGCGCGAAATCCTCGATCGGGTCGTACGGCGTCTTCATGAGATTCGGCAGGATCGAATGCGTGCTGGTGACGAGCATGATCGAGTAGCCGTCGGCCGCTGCCCGTGCCAGCGCTTCGGTGCCGATGACTGTGTTACCGCCGGGACGATTGTCGACGATCACGTTCTGCCCCCAATGCTGCGTCAGATGCTGCCCGACCAGTCGGGCCAGTACCGATGTGCTGCCGCCGGGCGCATACGGGGTGATGAACCGGATCGGTCGACTCGGATAAGCCGATTGCGCAGCCGCATCGATACCGAATAAGACGAGCGCTGCGCCACCCAGGGCGCGCACCAGCGCATCACGAGCGTTCGACATGTCTGCTCCTTTACCTCCGATCAGCGACGACGCCAACGATAGCATCTCGTCGCACGGGCGTCGAAACGCGCGCGTGGCCGTCCAGCGCCTCGCTCGGTCGCCGCGCCCCGCGTGCCGGAAATCCCGCCCTGCGCGGGGTTCCACTCGCTGCGCCCGCCGGCCGAGCGTACACTGCTACGCGACGCGCCTCGCCGGCACGCTTCATGACCATCATGAAAGCGCTTAACGGAGCGTCTGTGGCGCGTCGAGACTCAGCAACGATCCAGGCCGGCGGCATGAGCACGACCGCCGAGCTAGGCGACGCACTGGCCGTAGCGTCGGCGCGGTCGATGCGCTCGCCGATTTCATCCGGCTGGGGGAGGCGCGCGTGTTCGTATTGCGTTCGATGCCTTTCGGGCCGGCGAGGATTGCCGGTAAACATCAGGAGGTCGTATGACCGAGAACATTGATCCACGGGCTAAACATCGCGAGCACATCCGGCAGCGAACCGAGACCGTTCGGGGAAAACGCGGCCCCGTCTCGTTCGTCTGGGGAAACCACGTAGCGAAGCCGCGCCAGCGCGTGCCGGGTGCGCCGGGGCTCTGGTCACCCCTTGCCGATGGCGAGGCGGGCCTCCTGGTCGAGGCGAGTGCCGGCGACGGGATCGCGATCGACGGGCGCATCGTTGACGGCGCTGCAAAGCTGCTGGCCGACGCCGACGATCCGGCCTCGATCGCCCATTTCGCCAATGGCGCCGAGGGGATCATTTTCAGCTACGACAAGAAGAAGTTCGCCCTCCAGGTCTGGAATCCGAAGAGCGTCTGGGCGCAGCAGTTCAGTCATATCCAGGCGTACGACTGGTCCGCCGATTGGATCGTCGAGGCACGCATCGAGAAAGTCACCGACGGACGGACCATCGCGATCACCCATCATCGCAATCCGATCCCGGTGCAGAAGCCGGTGGCGGCAATCGCGACGTTCGCCATCGATGGCGTGCAACAGACGCTGCACGGGACGCGATACGGCGACACTTACATGTTCCACTTCACGGACGCGACCAGCGGCCATGCGAGCTATGCCTCGGGACGCGCCGTACACACGCCAGCGGATCGGTCCGGAGCCGTAAGCATCGACTTCAACTACGCGCGACTTCTTCCTTGCTCGTTCAGCAGGGCCTGGAACTGTCCGATCCCAGCGATGGAGAATCGGCTGCGCATACCCATCGAGGCGGGCGAGCGTTTCGCCGTGGACCGCGATGGCGTACCGATGCTCTAGTGTCCCGAGTCAGAAGTTCGCCGCACAAAAGATGCCGAAATCGACGCCATACTTTGTCGCGAATCCTCGCCAGGTGTCCAACCTGGCTGCGGTTCGCTTCGCGTCTGGCGTCGATTTCGA
>WYBJ01000082.1 GCA_011525945.1 Burkholderiaceae bacterium
AACTTCCTGTTCCGCATGGGCGAGAACACCGCGGTCATCCTTCACCCGAAGACCGCCGCGCAGGCAGCCACCCGGCCCGTGGGCACCGGGCCCTACGTGCTGCAGGACTGGCGCAAGGGTGCGTCGATCACGCTCGCCACCTGGCCGGGCGCGCGCGTGCAGCCGAAGCTGAAGAAGGCGACCTTCCGCTTCATCAGCGACCCGGCTTCGCGCGTGGCCGCGCTGCTGGCCGGCGACGTCGACGCGCTGCCGCGGCTCGACGCGCCGCAGTCGGTGAAGCAGTTGCAGGCCGACAAGCGCTTCGTCGTGGAAATCGGCGCCACCTCCGGCAAGGGGATCATGACGATCAACAACCGCCGCAAGCCGTTCGACGACGTACGCGTGCGGCGCGCGCTCACGCACGCGATCGACCGCAAGGCATTCATCGACGGCGTTCTCGACGGCTACGGGCGCCCGATCGGCAGTCACTTCGCGCCCACCGACGCCGGCTACATCGACCTCACCGGCATGTACCCGTACGACCCCGACAAGGCCCGCGCGCTGCTGAAGCAAGCCGGCATCGCCACGCCACTGAACGTGACGCTGACGCTGCCGCCGCCGCAATACGCGCGCAAGGGCGGCGAAGTGGTCGCCGCGATGCTCGCCAAGGTCGGCGTGATCGCGAAGATCGAGAACATGGAATGGGCCCAGTGGCTCAGCGGCCCGTTCAAGGGCAACTTCGACCTGACGATCATCAACCACGTCGAGCCGCTCGACTACATGCAGTACGCGAACCCCGACTACTACTGGGGCTACGACAGCAAGGCGTTCCGCGACCTGGCGGCGAAGCATGCCGCCGAGACCAATCCGAAGGAGCGCACCCGGCTGTTCGCCGAGCTTCAGCGGATGCTGGCCGTCGACTGCGTGAACGTCTACCTGTTCAACCCGGCGCAGATCGCCGTGGCGAAGAAGGGGTTCAAGGGCCTGTGGGCGAACCTGCCGATCCTGGCCAACGACCTGGCGGGGATGAGCTGGCAGTGAAGGCGCGCTGACCGATCGGCCGCGCGCCGATCAGGCTCCGACCTGTTCGAACGAGCAGTGCGGCAGCCCGGCGCGCGCCTTCGCATGCTCGACGGTGATGCCGCAGATCTCGCCCTTCGCGTCGAGATCGAGGATCGTGTTCTCGTCGAGATCCCGCGACTCGGCCACCGCCACTCACCGGAACTCGATGTACAGCGTATCGGTGTCAGCGAAGTGACCTGCCCCGGGAATTTCGCCCACTCGGTTACTTGAAAGTGGCTCCGTGGTGGATGGAATCGTGATGTTGCCGGAATTCGACGGGTGTGCGGTAGTCCAGGCTCGAGTGCGGGCGCACATGGTTGTAGTGCCGGCGCCATTGCTCGATGATCACTCGTGCCTCGACGCGCGAGCGAAACCACTCCAGGCTCAGGCACTCGTCGCGCAACCGTCCGTTGAAGCTCTCGTCGGTGCCGTTCTGCCACGGTTTGCCGGGATCGATGTGGGCGACCTCGATGTTGGCCTCGACGATCCACTTCAGGATCGC
Source organism: Burkholderiaceae bacterium (assembly GCA_011525945.1). Classification (GTDB taxonomy): domain Bacteria; phylum Pseudomonadota; class Gammaproteobacteria; order Burkholderiales; family WYBJ01; genus WYBJ01. Next base: position 1,544 of record WYBJ01000082.1, read on the forward strand.
TTGGCTGACGAACTCCGGGCCGTTGTCGGAACGAAGCACCGCGGGCGCTCCGCGTTCGCTCACGAGCCTGGTCAGCACCTCGATGACCCGCTTGGAACGAATGCTTCCTGCCACGTCGATGGCCAGGCACTCCCGGGTGAACTCGTCGACCACGGTCAGGCACTTGACCTGCTGGCCGTTGGCGCAGGCGTCGAAGACGAAGTCGTAGGCCCAGACGCTGTTCGGCCCGCTCGGAGGCAGTGGCCGTGGGCGTGAGCCTGCCACGCGTCGGCGCGGGCGCCGCTTGGGCAACTGCAGCCCGGCGACCTGCCAGAGCCGATGAGCTCGTTGCCAGCCCATCTCGTGGCCTTCGCGTTCCAGGAAGATCCGGATGCGGCGGTAGCCGTAGCGCGGATACTGCTGCGCAAGGCGGCGCATCACTTCGAGCACGGGAGCATCGCGTCCCGGCAGGGTTCTCTCGTAGCGCAGCGTCGAGCGTGCAATGCCGATCAGCTCGCAAGCGCGGCGCTTCGGGTGTCCTCGCTGGATTGCGAAGACCACCTGTTCGCGCCGGGCTTGCGAGCTCACCACTTTCGGCGGTTGATCTCCTTGAGCGTGTCGATGGCCATCTCGCGCTCGGCCAGCATCCGCTTGAGCTTGGTGTTCTCGGCCTCGAGCGCGCGCAGCCGCTTGACGTCGGCGGGGTCCATGGCGCCGAACTTCTGCCGCCAAGTGTAGATCGTCTGTTCGCTGACCTTGTGCTTGCGCGCGACCTCTGCGACCGACGTGCGATCGGCCTCGCGAAGCATCGCGACCATCTGTTCTTCGGTGAATCGACTCTTTCTCATGGGCTCCTCGCCGGTGAGCAGGAGCCATTCTCTCAAGTCATCAGGTGGAGGAAAAACCCGGGCAGATCAAGTACTTGATCTTCATGGCGCGAACCTGCGATCGAAGAAAGCATTGTGCACGGTTTCGCCGTCGGCAAGAAGGATAACGCGAAGCCATCGACCTTCTGCTTCCGGACCCCTGCCCCATACACGGATCCGGCTGTCTGCTTGCGTGAGCCGGAACCCGGGTGCGAGAGCCACGCGCCCGATCTCGGCGGCTACTGAGTCGGCCCTGCGAAATTCAGCCCGGCGCCGCAGCGCCCGGCAGCCATCGCGAATCGCACCGCATCGACGCGATTCGGCTCATCGATCGCTTTTTCGAGGACGACAGCAGCGCCGACGCGATGAACATCACCTGCAACATCGCCAAGCGAAGGGCGAAAAAAAGCGGCTTGATGCCTCCGCGCAGGACCGCCCGCAGCAGCCAACGCAGGTTGTAGCCTGCCGCGCACAGCACTGCATGCAGCGCATCGCCCAGGCTTCCTGCCAACCAGCACCGGTTCATCCGGTGATCCATCTTCAGGTGTCCGATTGCAGGCTCGATCGCCTGGCGCCGTTTCAGCCAGCGTCGTTGCTGGTTCGTCATCGATTTGAAACGGCCGCGATGGATGATCGCGACTCTCGGGTTCTCCGCGTCGACACCGCGGTAGCCCAGATCGACGACGACCTGCTTCGGTGTGCGTCCGACGTCCTCGAGAAGAATGCTCGTCTGCTCGAGCTGCGCGGCGAGGATGTGGCCGTCGTAGGGGTTGCCCGGAAAGGTGCGTGCACCGACGATCAAGCCTTGTCTGTGCGTGACGGCGATGCTCGCCTTCACGCCGAACTCGTAGGGCTGGCGCGCCTTGCCCTTGCCGATGCACTCGACTTCCGGCGCGTGCATCGCGTAGAGCTTGCCCTTGTCCTTCGGCCGTTGCATGCGAATGCGTTCGGCGCGCTGCATCATCGTCTGCAACCGATGCAGCGTTGCGCCCGATTCAGTCGTGGCCGTGGCGATCTTGCGCTGCACCTCGCGAAGCACGATGCCCAGCACGGTGCGCTGGCGCTTCAGTACACGGCGCAGCCGCTTGTACTGCTTCGCGTGCGCGTAGCCGCCGGCGCGCCGTCGAAGGGTCTTTCCTTCGCGTGCGAAGGTCTGCTTCAACGCAATGCCGGCGGCCTTCGCTGCCGTGACGACCTTGTGGCGCGCGATCTCCAGCAGTCGGCTATCGGTCGGAAACGCGATCGCCTTCTCCTGCACCGTCGAGTCGACGATCACCCGCTCGAACTCGTTCGGACGCACCGCCTTCGTAGCCACTGCCGTGTCGATCGTGGCCTTGAGCAACTCCTCGACGCCGGCCTCGCCGATCGCCGTACGAAAGCGCCCGATCTGCGTGGCGTCGCACGGCGGGCGCGGCTCGTAGTACTCGTTGCCGCTGAAGTACTGCCAGACCACGTTCTCGGCCCAGCGCTCGACCAGTTCCTCGTCGCTCAGGTTGAACGCGTGCTTCAGGTACAGCAGCGACGCCATCAGGCGAATCGACAGGCGCGGACGTCCCGCGGTGCTTACGCCTGCGCCGACGAGCTGCGCACTCGGGCCAAAGAGATCGACTTCACCGACGAGCGTGCCCGCGCGGTTCTTGTGCGCCAACGCCGGCGCGAGCGCGGCTTCGATCTGCGGCCAGGCAATGCGATGCGCGAGAACGGCGAGCGGATGACGAAGGTTGATCATCTGATCGAGGCGGCTACGGAAAAAATCGTCGGTGGCCAATGCGCAAAACCTCGATCGGATCGCTACGAAAAACTCTCAGGTTCTGCGCATGATTACAGCAGTTTCTGGGAGTTCGAGCCATCCGCTACGTGCCGGAAATCAAGCACCGGCGCGGGCTTCCGGCGTTTCGCAGGGCCGACTACTCACGCAGGCACATTTGTGGAAGAACACGCCGGGCCGCGGCGCATGAGCGCCAGGCGAACGCGAGCCGCATCCTTGGATTCCCTCGGGGCACCGATGTCAACGCAACGGTCGGCGCGAGGGTATGCGCGAAGCGGCCCCGCGCTTCATCGTGCCGGTGGACCTGGCCAGCGGTGCTGAACCCCGTTTCGCGGAGCGCAGCGCACGTCCCCCGGCCGCCACCGACGGCTCGGGAAGCTCCGCTGGCGGCGGCATCATCGTTGCCGCAATGCGGGTGGCCGCCTTGCGCAGCGCCGGCAGGTGGCGCATGCAACTCTCGATGCTCTCGCGCGACGACGGTGCGTGAACCGCGACGGCGGCGTAGATGTAGCCTGCGGCGTCGGCGATCGGAACCGCGATAGCTACCGAATCGTCAAACAATTCGCAGTCGTGGGTCCCAACCTGCGTCGCAAGAACCTTCTCGAGATCGTCGAAGAGGTCGGCGTAACGCGTGATCGTTTTGTCGGTGTGGGACTCGAGCGGCTCGGGACCCATCAGCCGCCTGACTTGGTCGCGGCTCATCTGGCACAGAAACAACTTGCCGCTGGCGGTGCAATGCAACGGCACGCGCGTACCAGGCTCTAAATGCAGGCGGAGTGGCCGGCGAGTCTCAACCCGGTCGAGGTAAAGTACCTCGTCGCCCTCGAGAATCGTAAGGTTGCAGCTCTCGCCGATCTCGGCGACGGCTTCCTCGAGCGCACGGTGCCACTGCACCCGCAGCGTCGATTGTCGCCACAGGTCGAGGGCGAAGGCGGTCGGGCGGGGGCCGACCGTGTACCGCTTCGTCAACGGCTCGCGCC
>WYBJ01000083.1 GCA_011525945.1 Burkholderiaceae bacterium
CCCAGGCCGTGCAGGAAGTGCAGCAGCATGCGCGAATAACGCGCCATCGAGCCCGAGATATCGCACAGCACCGCAAGGTCGCGCGGCTCGCTGCGCCGGATGCGGCGCCGGCGCACGATCCACTCTGCGCCGTGCTTGAGGTTGTGTCGCAGCGTTGCGCGCAAATCGAGGCGCGGGCCGCTCGGATGCGGCCGGTAGCGTCGGCTTACGCGTAGCGGCAGCGCAAGGCCCAGCTCGCGCACGGCCCGCTGCGCGCACGCGAGCTCGTCGGCCGACATCGACTCGAAATCCTGTTCGCGCAGTACCTCGCGCTGGGACGACGTGAGAACGGCGTCGAGCGTGATTTCCTCGCCCCGCTTAGACTCGATCGACGCCTTGTCGGCCCGCAGCGCGGCGGCGAGACGATTGCTCAGGTGCGTTTCCGGTTGCCGGCGGGCGAGAGGACCATCGATCGGCGGCAGTCGAGTGGTCGAGTCCGCGGCCGGTCGCGCCTGCCAGAAGAGACGGAACGCCTGGTCGAAAAGCTCGCGCTGCTCGGCGCGGTCGGTCAAGGTGGCGGCCAACGCGGCGTGTAAATCGACCCGATGCTCGACGCCTGTCCAGGCGGCCGCTTCCACTGCGGCGAGCGTCTTGTCCACGCCGACCGGCAACCCGGCGTGGCGCAGCAGGCGGGCGAAGTGAACCACGTTCGCTGCCAGCCGGCTGGTCGGCTCGGTCAGATCATGACGGTGCATGGCGTCGATTTTCGGCATTACTTGCGCGGCGAATTCAAGTACGAGGCTCTTATCGAGCCTTCGGTAAGTGCTCGACGCTCGATTCCCTCACCCCCAGCCCCTTTCACGGAGGGAGAAGGGAGCGTCGAGTGGAAAGCGGTTTGTCGACCTCTTTCAGGATCCTCAATAGGCCATGGTGGCGGGCAACTGCGCCAGGATGCGGGCGGTCTCGGCGCCCCGAACGCGCGCGATGTCGTCCTGGTACTTGAGCAGCACCCCCAGCGTGGCATCGGCGGTATCCGCATCCAGCTCGGAGCGGTCGAGCGCCACGATCGCGTTGCACCAGTCGATGCTTTCGGCAATGCCGGGGCTCTTGAACAAATCGAGTGCGCGTAGCCGCTGCACGAAGGCGACCACCTGTTGCGCGAGGGTTTGGGCCGCAGTGGGCGCTTTACGCCGCAGAATTGCCAGCTCGCGCTCCGTCTGCGGGTAGTCGATCCAGTGGTAGAGGCAGCGGCGCTTGACAGCGTCATGCACTTCGCGCGTACGGTTCGACGTGAGCACGACGATCGGCGGTGTGGGTGCCTTGAATACGCCGAGCTCGGGCACGCTCACTTGGTACTCCGACAGAACCTCCAGCAGGAACGCTTCGAACGGTTCATCGGCGCGATCGAGCTCGTCGATCAGCAGCACCGGTGCGGGCAAGGCGGCGAAATCGATTGCTTGCATGAGCGGACGGCGTAGCAGGAAGCGCTCGCTGAAAAGCTCGTTGGCGATTGCCTGACGTGAGCTTGCTCCGGACGCTTCCGCCAGGCGGATCTCCAGCATCTGGCGCGAGTAGTCCCATTCGTACACGGCCGAGGAAACGTCCAGCCCCTCGTAGCATTGCAGCCGCACCAGCCGCGTATCGAGTGCCTGCGCCAACGCCTTCGCCAGTTCGGTCTTGCCGACACCGGCCTCACCTTCCAGGAACAGCGGCCGGCGCATGCGCAGGGCGAGATACACCACAGTCGCCAGGCTGCGCTCGGCGACGTAGTCGGCGCCTGCCAGCAGTTCGAGCGTGCAATCGACGGATTCAGGCAACATGAGGTCGCAATGTGGCCGGCGATCATAGCACCCGAGAGCGACGCGGCTGCACTGGCGAACCGTGAGCGTTCAGCGTCGCGGGTCCGAGGACTAAACCGTCGCGGCCTGCGCGACGGCACGCTGCGCCATGACCGTGATCAGATGTGCGCGATAGTCGGCCGCCGCGTGCAAGTCGCTGTTGAGATCATCGGCCGGCAGCAAGATCTTTTCGATCGCCTTAGGCGTGAAATCCTTGGCCAGCAATTTTTCCATGCGCTTGGCGCGGAAGGCGCAGGGTCCGGCGCCGGTCACGGCGACGCGTACGCCGCTCGTGGTATCGCAGACGAAAGCACCCGCCAGCGCGAAACGCGACGCGGGCTGGCGAAACTTGGCGTAGCCGGCGCGCAGGGGCTGCGGAAAGTCGACCCGCAGAATGATCTCACCCGGCTTGAGCGCGGTCTCGAACAGGCCGAGGAAGAACTTGTCGGCGGCGATCGCGCGCTTGTTGGTGACGACCGTCGCGCCGAGACCGAGCACCGCTGCGGGATAGTCGGCGCCGGGATCGGCGTTGGCAAGCGAGCCGCCGAGCGTGCCCTGGTTTCGCACCTGCCGGTCGCCGATGCCTGCGGCGAGGCGCCCAAGCGCCGGAATCGTGCGCTGCACTTCGCGCGACGCGGCGACATCGGCATGGCGCGTCATGGCGCCTATCGATATCACGTTGTTTTCGACCCGGATGCCGGAAAGTTCGCCGATGGCGGCAAGATCGATCAACAGCGGCGGTCGAGACAGCCGCAATCGCAGCGCGGGAACGAGGCTCTGGCCGCCCGCGAGCAGGCGGGCGTCGGCGTTGCGGCGCAGGGCGGAGGCTGCCTCCTTGAGCGATTCCGGTCGGGCGTAGTCGAAGGCGTACACGGTGCGCTCCCTGTCAGGTTCTTGCCGTTCGGCCTTGCGGCGCGGATCGGATCGCGCGCCAGACCGTCTGTGGCGTCGCCGGCATCGGTAGATCGCGAATGCCGAGCGTCCACAGGGCATCGGTGATTGCGTTCATGACCGCCGCCGGTGCGCCGATCGCGCCGGCTTCGCCACAGCCCTTCACGCCCAGCGGGTTATGCGTGCACGGCGTTTCCTTGAGGGCGACGTCGAAGCTCGGTAGGTCGTCGCTGCGCGGCAGCGCATAGTCCATGAGCGACCCCGTCAGGAGCTGCCCGGTCTCGGCGTCGTAGGCGCAGCCTTCCAACAGCGCCTGCCCGATGCCTTGCGCGAGCCCGCCGTGCACCTGGCCCTCGACGATCATGGGATTGATCACTTTGCCGAAGTCGTCGACCGCGGTGAAGCGCACGATGCGGGTCTCGCCCGTAGCCGGATCGATCTCTATCTCGCAAATATGCGTGCCGGCGGGAAAGGTGAAATTGGTCGGGTCGTAGAACGCGGTTTCGTCCAGCCCTGGCTCGAGCGTTTCCAAGGGGTAGTTGTGAGGGACGTAGGCGCTGAGCGCAACCTGGGCGAACGCTACGCTGCGATCGGTACCGGCAATGGTGAATTTCCCGTCGGCGAATTCGATGTCGGCGTCGGCGGCTTCCAGCAGATGAGCGGCGATTCTCTTGGCCTTGGCGATCACCTTGTCAGCGGCGCGTACGATGGCCGTGCCGCCTACGGCGATCGAGCGCGAGCCGTACGTTCCCATGCCGAAGGCGATGCGGTCGGTATCACCGTGCACGATCTCGACATCGGCAGTATCGATGCCGAACTTTTCCGCCACCACTTGCGCAAACGTCGTCTCGTGGCCCTGGCCGTGGCTGTGCGAGCCGGTGAACACGGTTACTTTTCCGGTCGGATGCACGCGCACCTCGCCCGCTTCGAACAGCCCTGCGCGCGCACCGAGCGAGCCCGCGACATTGGACGGGGCGAGTCCGCAGGCTTCGATATAGGCCGAGTAGCCGAGTCCGCGCAGCCTGCCGCGCGCGAGAGCATGCCTGCGCCGGTCCTCGAACCCGGCGACGTCGGCGATGCGCATCGCCTCGGCAAGCGTCGCCTCGTAGTTGCCGGTGTCGTAGCACAGCGCGACCGGCGTCTGGTGCGGGAAGCGGGTAATGAAGTTGCGCCGGCGCAGCTCCGCAGGCGCGATCTTCAGCTCGCGCGCGGCCGTCTCGACCAGCCTCTCAACTACGTAGGTCGCCTCCGGCCGGCCGGCGCCACGATAAGCATCCACCGGCGCGGTATTTGTGAACACCGCGGTGACTTCGCAGTAGATCTGTGGTGTGGTGTACTGGCCGGAGAGCAAGGTGGCGTACAGAATGGTCGGAACCGAGGAGGCAAAAGTCGACAGATACGCACCCAAGGCGGCCGTGGTATGCACCCGCATCGCGAGGAATTTGCCGTCGCGATCGAGCGCGAGCTCGGCACGGGTGACGTGATCGCGACCGTGGGCGTCGGCGAGGAACGCTTCGCTGCGCTCCGCCGTCCACTTGATCGGCCGCTCGACTTGGCGTGAGGCCCACGTCAGCACCGTCTCCTCCGGGTAAAGGAAGATCTTGGAGCCGAAGCCGCCGCCGACATCGGGCGAGATGACACGCAGCTTGTGCTCGGGCAGGCCGAGGACGAAGGCGCTCATCAGGAGCCGCTCGACGTGCGGATTCTGCGAGGTCACGTACAGCGTGTAGCTCGCTTCGCCCCGGTTGTAGGAGGCGAGTGCGGCGCGCGGCTCGATGGCATTGGGAATCAGCCGATTGTTGACGAGATCGAGGCGCGCCACGTGCGCGGCCTGGGCGAACGCGGCGTCGACCGCCTGACGATCGCCGATCGACCAAACGTAGCAAGTATTGTCGGGCGCCTCGTCGTGGATCGTCTCGACGCCAGGGCAACGCGCCTTGGCCGGATCGACCACGGCAGGCAGCATCTCGTAGTCCACCGCGATCGCCTCGGCCGCGTCCTTGGCGTTGTCCAGGGTTTCGGCGATTACGACCGCGACGGCGTCGCCCACGTAGCGCACTTTGCCCGAGGCGAGCGGCGGATGCGGCGGCTCTTTCATCGGCTGGCCGTTCATATCGGTGATAAGCCAGCCGCAGGGGAGCCCGTTCACCTTGCCGTCCAGGTCGGCGCCGGTGAAGACCGCCGCGACACCCGCGCTCGTCTTCGCGGCAGCGACATCGATGGCGCGGATACGCGCGTGCGCGTGCGGCGAGCGCAGGAAATATGCGTGCAACTGGTTCGGCTGCTGCACGTCGTCGGTGTACTGGCCCGTTCCGGTGAGGAAACGGAAGTCCTCCTTGCGCGGGATCGATTGGCCGATCGCGTTCGTCATGATTGGCCTTTCATCGCGCCAGCGCCCGCCAGCACCGCTTTTACGATGTTGTGGTAACCGGTGCAGCGACAAAGATTGCCGTCCAGGCCGCTGCGCACGTCGGCTTCCGTCAGGTTCGGCTGCGTGCGCACCAGATCGATCGCGTTCATCACCATGCCCGGAGTGCAGAATCCGCATTGCAGACCATGGTGCTCGTGAAATGCGGCTTGCATAGGGTGTAGGCCGCCGCCGGCAGGGGCGATGCCTTCGATGGTGGTCACCTCCGCGCCCTGCGCCTGCAGCGCAAGCAATGTGCAGCTCTTGACGGCCCGTCCGTTCATGTGGACGGTGCAGGCGCCGCACTGACCCGTATCACAGCCGACATGAGTGCCCGTGAGATGCAGGCGCTCGCGCAGCAACTGCACCAGCAGCAGGCGCGGCTCGATCTCGGTCGATACGGGCATGCCGTTCACGTTAAGAGAAAGATGCGAGCACGCCATCACGGGAGCCTGCGCCGCCGCGCGTGCGGCATCTCCCGCCTCACCCCCCGTACTTCTTCCGGAGCGCGAGGGGAGCGTCGTGCCGCCCGCCGATGCGGGCGTATGGGTCGATCGGGAACTTGCCATGCATCCTCCTGCGGCGCGTTGCTCGGCTGCGTGAGCATAGTCGGCGTGCGGCCATGGCCATTGCTCGCACCCAAGGCCGCCCGCGTAATGCTAGCCCGAAGGGTAGGCCGGCGCAAACGCGTAACGCGTCCGCGACGCGGATCGCGCGCGCCGGATCGCACCCCGATCTGTCGCCGCTTCGACACGAGGCTGACCCATTCCCGACATGGTCGTGCGGCACGATGCATGGCGGCTTGCCCCGCGGCGTGATTCAGATCACGCCCGGAGCAGCCGTAACACGGGCTGGTCGGCCGCGATCGGCGCGGCACGCGACTTGCGATAGAAACGAGCGAAGATCGATGCGATCCGGATGGAAGGGACAATGGTGGTGCAAATGGCAAGCTTGGAGCAGGTGATCGGGCAGTTCCGGCGCATGCTGCCGGAGGAAAGTGCAACCGCGCGGGCAATCGATCAGCAAGAACCTTGGGAGCGCATTGCGCTCAACGCGGTCGATGACGGCTACATCGAGTTCGCCAACGAGCTCGGCAGTTTCATCGAGGTTTGCCTGCGACGTAGCAGCTAGTCCTGGCGATTCGGGGACGCGCCTGCTTCCGCGGCAGGCCGTCCTCCCGACAGCAACACGAACGGTCCGCCCGAACGGACCGCGGAGAACGATATGCGTGGCGTGATCGCGGGCGGCCTGACGGCGCTCGCACTTTGCGGCCCAGCCTTTGCGGGCCCGCTCATCGACGGCAACCTCGCCGACTGGGGCGTTACGGTCGGTGACGGCAACAGCAGTAATTTCTCCAGCCCCGTGGTGGCGGATGTGATCAAGCTCTACACCACGCACGAGGATAACAACGATCAGGCGGGCGATTCGGGCTTCCTCGGGCCTCATGCCGGCGGTCAGAACTACGATGTCGAGTTCATGGGCGTGGCGGTCGACAGTGCACGCCTGTACATCGCGATCATCACCGGCCAGCGCCCGGACAACGGTCTTGCGCGCTTCAGTCCCGGGGACATCCGGATCATCGCGAACAACGGCAGTGTCTATGGCGTCGAGGTCGGAGGCGGGCCGGGCGGGGCTGCGGGCGCCGGGCTCCTGACCGAAGACGGCGGCGCGCTGGGTTCCACCTACAGCCTGAACGGCAATGGGTTCACGGTCGGCCACGCCGACAGTCCGCGCGCGGTGGGATCGATCTGGAAAGACCCCAACTGGCTGCTCGATCCCATCGCCTCGGCGGCCCCTGTACAGATGGCAAACAGCGGCGGCACAGCGGTCGGCACGGCCGATTTTGCGTACACGCGCAATGCCGATCCGAGCACGCAGCACGCGGTGATCGAGCTTTCCATCGATCGCGGGGTCTTCGTCGGCGCCACGGCTTTGGACATTTATTGGGCGCCGAGTTGTAACAACGATGTGCTGGAGGTCAACGACGATCTGCCGGCGCGGGTGCCGGAGCCCGGAACGCTGGGCACGCTTGCAGCCGGTTTGCTCGCCTTGCGATGGGTGCGCCGGCGCCGCTAGAACCCGCGTCCGAATCCCCCTTGCCCCGCGAAAGCGGGGTTTTTTTGTGGAAAAGCGCAGCCCTTAGCACTGTTGTCAGCAGCCGTCGGGCGGGCAGATACGGTCAGGTATGCGACAGGTCAGAGCGCAGCGCCGGCGACGACGGCAGGCACAAAGAAGACCAGCAGCAGGATGGGCAGTTCGATTCCACGCGCGCGGCCGGTTTCACCGAGTCGCTACGCATCGCGCACCTGGCCGAGCAGTTCGGTGTGCGCATCGCCCCGCACCAGGTGCCGGAGCTGCACGCACACCTGTGCGCCGCGTTCCCGGGCGCGTCCTTCGGCGTCGAGATGAACGGCAATCCGAAGCGCAATCCGGTACAGGAAGGTCTGTACCGGGAGCGCGCCCACATCGACGCGAGCTACCTCGAGCTGAACGACAAGCCCGGTTTCGGCGTCGAGATCGATTGGGACTTCGTCGCCCGGAACAAGGCGTGACGGCCGCAGCCGGGCACGCTTGCGCTGAGGCTGCCGGCGTTGCGATGGGTATGCCGGAGAGGCCGGAAGACCCGTGACCGAATCCCATCCGTAACATCGCCGCGGTGCGCCGCGGGCTGGGACCATGGTCCAATACCGCGCGCGCAACGGTCGCACTACCATCGCGCAACGCATGAACGATGCGCAGCCCAAAGGAGGGGCGCATGCCTATGACATTCCGTGGTACGGTTCAGGCCCTAGGAGCAAAGTTGGCGCTGGCGTGCATTCTGAGCTGCGCGGGAGGGGCCTTCGCCGTGGCGCAGGCTGCATCGCAGCCCGCCAAGGCGCCGGCCGCCGCCGAGACCAAGTCACAGGTTCAGGCGCGCGAGATCCTCATGCGGATGGCCAACTTCCTGGCGAAGAATCAACGCTTCGCCGTCGAGGTGCGATTGTCGTACGACGCAGTCCAACCGTCGGGGCAGAAAATCGAGGTGAGCGAAACGCAAAGCGTCAGTCTCAGCCGCCCGACCCGATTGCGCGTGGAGAGCATCGGCAGCGACGGCGCTAAGGTGCTCGCCGTCTTCACAGGCAAGGAAATCATGCTGATCGATTATGGTGCGGGCGTCGTTGCGGCGACACCCCAGGTCGGTGGACTCGACGACACGATCAAGTACTTCGTCGGCGAGCTCGGCATGCGCCTGCCGCTCGCCGCACTGTTGCTGAGCACGCTGCCGCAAGAACTGCAGGCGCGCGTGCAGAGCATCGACTACGTCGAGAAAACGAGTCTGTACGGCGCACCCGCTCACCACCTTGCCGCCCGCACCGAAACGACCGACTTCCAGGCGTGGGTAGCCGACGGTGACAAACCGTTGCCGCAACGCGTGATCATCACGTACAAGAATGCCACAGGGCAGCCGCAGTTTCGGGCGCAGCTCTCCGGGTGGAATCTGGCGCCGGCGCTCAGCGATGCCACCTTCAGCATCATGCCGCCACAGAAAGCGCAGAAGGTCGGCTTTGCCGCCAAGGTTGCGCCGGCCGACAAGCCCGTCGCAGCGAAAGGAGTCAAACCATGAGCAAGCTCGCATCCTACACGGCAGCGGCAACCGTGCTCGCTGCAGCCAGCGTCTCCTTGTGCATAGTCGATACGGCTGATGCGCGCGGTTTCAGGGGGGGCGGTGGATTTTCCCGCGGCGGTGCCGCCTCGCACGGCGGCTTCTCCGGCGGCGGCGAGTCGCGCGGCGGTTTCTCCGGCGAGCAGCGCGCAGGTGGCATGCAGGAGCAGGCGGGAGCAAACCAGAGCGCGCGCCAGAGCGCTCGCCAAAGCGCGCAAGACGATCGGCAGGCGTTCTCGCAGACCAACCAGGCGAACCGGCAGTCGACCGCACAGGACATGCAGAACACGCGCTCGCAGACTGCGCAGAACATGCAGAATACGCGCGCCCAGACCGCGCAGAACATGCAGAACACGCGGGCCGATACCGTCAACAACTACTATCATGGCGGAGGAGGTTGCTACAACTGCTGGGACAACGGCGATGCCGCGGCAGGATTCGTGGCCGGCGCGATCGTCGGCGGTGCGGTGGCGGCGGCTGCGAGCCAGCCCAGCACCACGACGGTGGTCACCACCACCGCCCCGGCGCCGCCTCCGCCCCCCGTTGCGGCGCTGCCCTGCAACGTCGCTCCGATTCCGGTGAGCGGGGTGCCGTACTACAAGTGCGGCGCCACCTGGTACACGGCCGCGTATGCCGCGAGCGGTGTCATCTACATGCCGGTTGCGCCGCCTCCCGGCTATTGACGCGCTTGCGCCAGGCAGTTCTCCATCACACTCCAGGAACCTACGCGCATCAGTGGGCGCCGGACGCCCTTCTCGCCCCGCGGGAGAGACGCCACGATGGCGCATCGCGACTTGCGCCCTGGAACCTCGCGTGGCGCCTCTTCCCTCACCCCCAACCCCTCTCCCGGTGGGAGAGGGGAGCGTTGTGTGCCCGCGCGGCGGGCAG
>WYBJ01000084.1 GCA_011525945.1 Burkholderiaceae bacterium
CGGGGCAGTGTCCTATGAGCTCGGGTTGTAGGGCCGCGCTTTGAGCGGTGTCGCCGAGATCACCGAAGCCTTGAAGCGCTGCCTCAAGGCGCGCGGGATGACCTATGCGCGTCTCGCCCAGGCGCTCGGACTGAGCGAAGCGAGCGTGAAGCGGCTTTTTTCCGGGGGCGGTTTCACGTTGCGGCGCATCGATCAGATCTGCCGGGTGCTGGAGATCGATCTGTTCGAGCTGACACAGCTCGCACGCAGCCACGCCGCCGCCATCACCGAGCTCACCCCGGCGCAAGAGCAGGCCCTGGCCGCAGATCCGCGCCTGCTGCTCGTATTTCACCTGGCACTCGGCGGCTGGCGCACCGAGCAGATCGTCGCCGAGTACAGCGTCTCGCGCGCCGAATGTCTGAAGCTGCTGCTCGCGTTGGATGCTTTGGGGCTCATCGACCTCAAGCCCGGCAACGAGGTGCGGCTACGCACTGCTCGCCACGTCAACTGGCGCCGCGACGGCCCGATACGGCGCGCATATCAGGGCAAGGTGCTGCATGAGTTTTTCGCCGCCGCCTTCGACCGCCCGGATGAAACACTGCGCTTCGAGGCAAAGGAGCTTTCAGCCGCCTCGCGCGAGGTCGTTCGCCGCAAGCTCGAGCGCCTGGTACGCGAGTTCAACGAGCTCGCCGAGGTCGACGCCGCGCTCGAACCCTCCGAGCGCGACAGCGTCGGTCTGGTGGTCGGTCTGCGCCCGTATGTCCTTTCGCTCTTCACGCGCATGCAGCGCGGCAGGCGGCGTTGAGCGTGTCGGACCGGTCTAGCCGGCCGCCCGCGGAACCAGCGGGCATCCCTTCGGATTAGTCCTCGCCGGCACGACGCCTGGGGCGGGGTCGCGGGTCGCTCACCGGGCGTCGCACTCGCATCGGGTGCGACAAGCATGCCTTCAGCCTAATGCCAGCGTCGTATGGAGCGTCGCGAGCGTGCGCCCTATCGTTACTGCCGCCCCGGTCGGACGGCGCCGCTGCGATACGCGCACGGCCTTCGATCCCGGCCGGCAACCGTGATAAGGAGACCTGGAATGAAGCGCACTTCCATCATGGCCGCGCTGCTGATCGCAGCCGGGTCGAGCCACGCCCAACTGCAGCCGGGCGAGATCGCGTTCACGGCATTCAACGCCGACGAAGACGGTTTCGCGATCGTCGCCTTAAGCGCTATCGCACCATTCAGCGCCCTCTACTTCACCGACAACGAATGGTCCGGCGGCGCAGCGGGCAGCGGCGGTTTCAATAGCGGCGAAGGGACCTACGCGTGGGTTACGGGTGCGGCCGGTATCGCGGCCGGTACGGTGGTGCGTTTCAGCGACATCGACGGCGCGGCGCGGGCCGCCTCGGTCGGCACGTTCGGGCAGGTGCTAAGCGGCCTGCCCGGCTTCGCCGCAAGCGGCGACAGCGTGTTCGCCTACAGCGGCGCTTCGGCCGCCCAGCCCGCAGTGATGCTGGCCGCGGTCTCGACCGACGGCTTTGCCGGCAGCACGCTCGCGGGCAGTGGCCTCGAAGTCGGCGTCAATGCCGTGAGCGTACAGGCGGGCGCCGATTTCGCCGAGTACGGCGGCGCGCGCAGCGGCCTCGCCACGTTCGGCGCGTATGCGACGCGCATTGCCGATGCCGGCCACTGGATCTCGCAGCCGAGCGGCGATTTTGCCGCCCTCACACCCGATCTCACCCCCTTTACCGTGGCCGCGGTGCCCGAACCGGAAACCTATGCGCTGCTTGCGACCGGCCTGGGATTGATCGGGCTGCGCATTCAGCAGCGCCGGCGGCGCGAAGCGGACAAGCGAGTTGCCATCGCGTCAGGCGCGCTGGCGCGATAGCACTCGGTTGGAGATCGGCCGGCGCGCCGCCTGCCGCGACGCTCGGCGCTGCGGTCGCGCTTCTGCGGGAACGGCGGGCGATACGGCAGCGAACCGCGATGTGCTCAACCGCGGCCGACAAACGGCATCTTGGTTGCCATGATGGTGAGGAACTGGATGTTCGTGTCCAGCGGCAGACCGGCCATGTAGACCACCGCTTCGGCCACGCGTTTCACATCCATCATGGCCTCCACTGCGATGGTGCCGTTCGCCTGCTTCACCCCCTTGGCCATGCGCGCGGCGAGCTCGGTCATGGCGTTGCCGACATCGACCTGGCTGCAGGCGATGTCGTACTTGCGCCCGTCGAGCGACAGCGTTTTCGTGAGCCCGGTGATCGCGTGCTTGGTGGCGGTGTAGGGGGCGGAGTCCGGGCGCGGCGCATGCGCCGAGATCGAACCGTTGTTGATGATGCGCCCGCCGCGTGGATCCTGGTTCTTCATGATGCGGAATGCCGCCTGCGCGCATAGGAAGGAGCCAGTGAGATTGGCGTCGACCACCGTCTGCCATTTCTCGTAAGTCAGATCTTCGAACGCGATGCCGGGGGCATTGGCGCCGGCATTGTTGAACAGCACGTCGACACGCCCGAAGCGTTCGACGATCTTCTGGAACAGATTGGCAACCTGGTCTGGCCGTCCAACGTCGGTTTGTACGGCAAGCGCACGTTCGGCCGCCTTGCCGATCGCAACGGTCTCGTCGAGCGCATCCCTGCGCCGGCCCGCCAGCGCGACGCAATAACCCGCCTCGAGCAACGCCAGCGCGCTTGCGCGCCCGATGCCCGATCCGGCGCCCGTGACTACCGCGACTTTGTTCGTTTCCATAGCTTCCCTCCTTGGTTGGGGAGCATGGTAATCGGGAACGGGGATAGAGGGAAGGAAGTGGGAGCGCAAGCCATCAAGGCTCTGGATGCAAACCGATCACGCTTCGCGCACAGGCCGGCCAGGATCGCCGCGCTGGCGCGGCGCGCACTGCACGCACTACACCTTGTCGCGCAACCGCGCCCGCAGCCTCGTCACCGCCTGTCCGTGCAACTGGCACACGCGCGACTCCGACACGCCCAGCACCTCGCCGATCTCGCGCAGATTGAGCTCTTCCTGGTAGTAGAGCGCCATCACTTTTTGCTCGCGCTCGGGTAAGTCCTCGATCGCCTTGATGAGCGCGGCACGCATGCGCTCGTCGAGCAGGCGCTCCAGCGGCTCCTCGGTCCAGTCGGCGAAATGCCGATCGAGCACGTCCTCGTCCTCGCCCGAGCGGAAGTCCTCGTAGTACACGAGCTGATGCCCGCGGGCATCCTGTAGCATCTGCTGGTACTCGGGCAGCGCCACGCCGAGCGATTGCGCGAGCTCGGTTTCGCTCGGCGGGCGGCCGTTCGCCTGCTCGAGCTTGGCGATCGCGGTTTCGATCTTGCGCAGGTTCTTGCGCAGGCCCCGCGGCAACCAGTCCGATTGGCGCAGGCTGTCGAGCATTGCACCGCGGATGCGCTGCACCGCGTAGGTCTCGAACTGTGCACCCTGTGATTCCTGATAGCGCTTGGCCGCATCGATCAGACCGAGCATGCCCGACTGAATCATGTCGTCGACCTGAACCGAGGGCGGCAATGTCGCCATCATGTGATGTGCGATGCGCTTTACCAGCGGCGCGTACTTGACGACGCACTCCTCCGGCTCCATGAATCCGTTGTGCGAATACTGCTTTATGGATCGTGCGGCTTGGGCTTTCATCGAAGTCCTCGGATCGATTGCATCGCGATATCCATCCCCTTGGGCGCGGCTACGGGCTTGCTGCGAGCCTCGCCGGCGGCTTGCGCGCGGCCCTCCCGGATGGCGCCCGGGCGGCCTGGGCCACGTGCTCGGCCAGGCGGCGAAACGCGCGCGCCGAAGGCGCGCCGGGCTCGACGTCCAGGATGCTGCGCCCGCACGCGGCTGCGCGCGCGAGCGCCGGGTCCGCAGGCACAAAGCCGCAGAGCTGCAACTCGATGTCGAGATAACCGTGCGCCGCTGCCGCCAGGTTGCGGTAGATCAGGTGCGCTTGCGCTTGCGCGCCGACGCGGTTGACCAGCACGTGGAAGCGCCTCTGCATGCCCTGCACGCTCAGGCGCTTGACAAGAGCATAGGTGTCGGTGATCGAAGCGGGCTCGCCCGAGAGCACGATCAACACGTCGTGCGACTCGTGCTCGCCCGTCCACGCCAAAGAGCGCCCGCACGCGGCGTTCAGCAGCACACAATCGGGCACGCGCGTACGACCGGGGAGGCGGGCTGGAATTGCAGTGGGCTCGGGCGCGCGTTCTTGCCGCGTGAGATGCAGCGGCCAGACGGCAAGGCCCGGCGTTGTAGCGATCTCGAGCGGCTGCGTCGCTGCGCGAGCCCAGGCATCATGCGCGTCGAGCCCGAGGTAGCCGAGCGCACGTGCTTCGGCGCGGTGGCGCGCGGCCTCGATCAGCAGCGTGTCGCGCCCGCCTTGCGCCAACGCGACGGCGAGGTTGACCGCCACCGACGTGCGGCCGACGCCGTCATGTGCGCCGAGGATGTGGAGCACGCGCGGTCGCCCGGGCGCGAACATGCGTCGCAGCCCGTGCGCCTGGTCGATGCCGCGGTCAAGCAACGTAGCCTCCCACGCGGGCGTCGAAGCCGCCCGCGGTCTGCGTGTGCGACCCGTGCCGTGCCGGCGCCAGCAGCAGCGGATATTCCTCGTGCTCCAGCCCGAAAACCGAGCCCGAGGATGCAGCGCGCAGCGCGCGATGGATGAGGTACTGGCGGTTGGGCGTGTGCAAGTCCTCGGGTACGCGCTGGCCGTTGGCGACGAAATGCAACGCGAGACGGTTGCGTACGATCACATCCAGGGCGGCGCCGATCGCCTGCGCTTCGTCGATCTTGGTGAGAATGCAGCCGTCGAGGCTCGCGGGCTCGTAGCAGCGAACCACGTCCTCGAGCGTGTCGCCGTTGCAGGTCGCGTTCAACAGCAGCAGGCGCTTGACGTTGCCGCCCGAGCGGGTGAGGGCATGCACCTGTTCGGCCACCAGCTTGTCGCGCTGGCTCATACCGACGGTGTCGATCAGCACCATGTGCTTGCCGCGCAGCTCCACGAGCGCGCTCTTCAATTCGGCCGCGTCGCGCACGATGCTCGTGGTCACGCCCAGGATGCGCCCGTAGATTCGAAGCTGCTCGTGCGCGCCGATACGGTAGGTGTCGGTCGTGAGTAGCGCCACGCGATCGGCACCGTGGCGCACCACGCCGCGTGCGGCGAGCTTGGCCGTGGTGGTGGTCTTGCCTACTCCGGTCGGGCCGACAATCGCGTACACGCCGCCGCGCTCGACGATGTCGTTGTCGGCTCCGGCCGTGACCAGGTTGCGGTTGACTTCGGCCACGAGCCATTTCATGCCTTCGGCCTCGTCCGCGCCGTCGGGCATCGGGTCGGTGAGCCGGCGCGCGAGCTCGCCGCTGAAGCCCGCGCTGAGCAATGTCTGCAACGCCGATACCTTGACCGGATCGCGCCGCGACAGCTCCGTCCACGCGAGTCCCGACAGGCGCTGCTCGAGTACGGCGCGCATCGTGCGCAGCTCCGCGACCATGTCGCGCACCAGCGTTTCGCTCAGCGCTTCTCGCGACGGCGCGCCGGACGCAGCTGAGATCGCCGCCTGCACAGGTTCGGCGCTGGTCGAAACCGCGCTAGGTACTGCCGGACCCGGCGTGCTTCGCGTTGCCGGACTCGGCGCGCCGTTCGTTGCCTCCCCCGGTGCGCCATCGATCCCGCGCCGCCGGGGCTCGGCTGCGACGGCCGCGGCACTCGATCTGGCATCGTCCGTAGCGCGCGGCGCCATGGTCTCGCCACGGCTCGCGCCGAGCAGCTCGTTGATCGAGCCGGCAGGCAAGGCGATCACTTCGACGCCGCCGGACACCTTGGTATTCGATACGATCATTGCATCGGGCCCGAGCGCCTCGCGCACGAGCTTGAGGACTTCGCGCGAGCTCGCGCCGAAGAATTTGCGTGGTTTCATCATCGAGCTCCGAGTACGGCGCTGACCCGGATGCCCTTGCTATCGGGCACCTCGGAATGGGAGAGCACGCGCAACGTGGGTACGCTGCGACGCAGGAATCGGGACAGCAGCAAGCGTAGCGCCGCCGGCACGAGCAACACGGCCGCGAGGCCGACCGCCTCCTGCTCCTCGGCGCTGCTCTTTGCCTGCGCGGCCAGCGTTTCGGCCAGCGCCGGCTCGATCGCGGCCGCATCGCCGGCGCCCACGGCCTGCATGAGCAGCCGCTCCAGCGCCGGGTCGAGCGCGATTACGCACATTTCCTGCGACCCGGGGAAGAGGCTCTGCACGATCGAGCGGCCGAGCGCGATGCGCACCGCCGCAGTCAGCTCCGAGGGGTCTTGCGTGCGGCTGCAGTGCTCGGCCAGGGCTTCCACGATCGAGCGCATGTCGCGCACCGGTACCGCTTCATCGAGGAGGTTCTGCAGCACCTTCTGCAGTACACCCACCGGCACGGCCTTGGGCACGGTGTCCTCCACCAGCTTGGGCGAGTCCTTCGCCAGCCGCTCCACCAGGCCCTGGACTTCCTGCCGGCCGAGCAGCTCCGCGCCGTGCTTCTGCATCAGGTGATGCAGGTGCGTGGCGATCACGGTGGCGGCGTCGACCACGGTGTAGCCGTGAGCCTGCGCCGCATCGCGCTGATTGGCCTCGATCCATACCGCCGGCAACGCGAACGCGGGATCCTGCGTGCGCAAGCCCTGCAGCTCGGCCGTAACGCGGCCCGGATTGATCGCCAGATGCATGCTCGGATGGGCGTCGCTGCGCGCGAGCTCGACACCCTTCAGCAGTATGCGGTATGCATTGGGCCGCAACTCCAGGTTGTCGCGGATGTGAACGGCAGGCGGCAGAAAACCCGCTTCCCGAGCAAACTTCTTGCGGATTGCCTTGATGCGCTTGAGGAGCTCGCCGCCCTGCGCACGGTCGACCATGGGAATCAGCCGGTAGCCGACCTCGAGCGCGAGCACGTCAACCGGAGCGACGTCATCCCAGCTCACGTCCGCGGCATCGACCGGCGCAGTCGGCGTCTCCTGAGCGGCGGCTGCCGTCTGCGGCTCGATCGGGTGGCGGTTCCTCAGCGTCCACGCGATCGTGCCCAGGATGGCCGCAAGCACCAGGAATGCGACGTTCGGCATTCCCGGGATGAGCCCCATGATGGCGAGGATGCCGGCCGTGAGCATGAGCGGCTGCGGGCTCGCCAGCATCTGTCCGGCGAGTTGCTGGCCGATGTCCTGGTCGGTGCCCACACGGCTCACGACCAGGCCGGCCGCGGTCGAGATGACGAGCGCAGGGATCTGTGCGACCAGCCCGTCGCCGATCGTGAGCAAGGTGTAGTTGCGCGCCGCGTGGGCGAGATCGAGGTCGTGCTGCGCCACACCGACGATCAGGCCGCCGACGATGTTGATGAGCAGAATCAGGATGCCGGCGACGGCGTCGCCGCGAACGAACTTGGAAGCGCCGTCCATCGAGCCGTAGAACTCGGCTTCCTGCGAGATCGCCGCGCGCCGCTTGCGCGCTTCATCCTCGCCAATCAGGCCGGCATTCAGATCGGCGTCGATCGCCATCTGCTTGCCCGGCATTGCGTCCAGGGTGAAGCGGGCGCTCACCTCGGCAATGCGGCCCGCGCCTTTGGTAATGACCACGAAGTTGATCACCACCATGATGATGAATACCGTGAGGCCCACGGTGTAGTTGCCGCCGACCAGGAAGTGGCCGAAGGCCTCGATCACCTTGCCGGCCGCGTCCGGTCCGGTATGACCCTCGAGCAGCACGACGCGGGTGGAGGCGATGTTGAGCGACAGGCGCAGTAGCGTGGTGAGCAAAAGGATGGTCGGAAAGACCGCGAACTCGAGCGGCTTGCGGGTGTTGACGCTCACCAGCAGCACCAGGATCGATATCGCGATGTTGAACGTGAACAGCACGTCCAACAGAAAGGGCGGCAGCGGCAGCACCATCATGGCGAGCACCATGACGATGAGCGCCGGCCCGCCCAAGCCGAGGAGCGTCCTGCGGTCCAACGCAGCGGGCGCGATGGCGGCGGCCTGGCTCATGCGCGCACCCTCGCCGGCGGCGTGTCAGCGGCCGGATTCAACGCGCGCCCCGCGCTTGAACCGCGTGTTCGGGATCGAGCTCGGCGGGCACGCTGATCGCCTGCGGCGCGATCGGCGCGACACCGCCGTGGCTCGTATGCCGGCGCAACTGGAACACCCAGGCGAGGACTTCGGCCACCGCGGCATAGAGCGCCGCAGGAACCTCGTCGCCGATCTCGGCATGGCGATAGAGCGCACGCGCGAGCGGCGGCGCCTGCAGCACCGGCACGCGATGCTCTTCGGCCAGCTCGCGAATGCGCCCGGCAACGAGATGCATGCCCTTGGCCACCACGCGCGGTGCACGCATGGCTTTGTCATCGTAGCGCAGCGCCACCGCGTAGCGCGTGGGGTTCACCAGCACCACGTCGGCAGTCGGAACGGCAGCCATCATGCGCCGGCGCGCCATCTCCCGTTGCTGGCTGCGGATCGCCGCCTTGACCTGCGGATCGCCTTCCTGCTCCTTCGCCTCGCGGCGCAGATCCTCGCGGCTCATCTTGAGTTTGGAGCGGTGGCGCCAGATCTGGAACGGAACGTCGAGCGCGGCGATCACGGCGAGCGAGCTCACGACCGCGAGAAAGCACACGCCAAGGATGCGCGCGCCGTGGGCAATTGCGCGCGGGAGCGGCTCGCCCGCAAGCCCCATGGTCGCTTCGGTCTGCCCGTACACGACCCAGACGGCTACGCCGAAGATGAGGATTACCTTCGCGATCGCCTTGGTGAGCTCCGCCAGGCCCGTGGCGGAGAAGATGTTGGCCAACCCGCGCACCGGGTTCAGGCGGGCGAAATCGGGCGCGAGCGACTTCGACGACACGAGCCAGCCCGAGAGCAGCAGGGGCGAAATCAGCGCCACCAGAAAAAGCACGGCCAGCAACGGCGCCACGCTGGCGGCGGCGTCGAGCGCGAGCGTCCGGAATCGCTCCAGCATGGCGCCAGGCTCGCCCACGTCTGCAGGCGCAATTGCGAGCCCCGAACGCAGCAGCGTGGCGAACGAGCCGCGCAGTTGCTCGGCCGATAGCCACATCCCCGCGCCCGCGGCGGCGAGCAGCATCAGCGTATTGAGCTCGCGCGAGCGTGGCACCTGCCCCTCTTCGCGCGCCTGCTCGAGGCGTCGCTGCGACGGGGCTTCTGTTCGTTCGAGATCGGATTCTTCAGCCATGCCGGGACTCCAACGCACGATCCGGTAAGCGGTTGGCCGGCCGCTTATCGCCGAACGCCTCCCTCGCCCGCTCGGCCGAGGGGCCGGGAGTGAAGGTGCGAGCTGTCGGGCAATCTGCGCGAGCTCGCCAGACGAAGGCGATTATGGGATGAGGGGTCGAGCCCCAAAGAAGCGAGCAGGCGGGGGTAAAGCGGTCAAATACTCGAACCGGCGTCGTCGATGACCGCCGCCGCGGATTCGGCGTCGACGAAGGGCATGAGCGCGGCGGCCGGCGGCGTCGCGTAGTAGTCCCATTCACGCGCCGCGTTGAGCGCGGTCCTGCGCAGCCGCTCCCACGCCTGCGACTCGGAGGTACGCAGCAATCGTTGCAGCCGGGCGAGATCGTCGCGGATCGCGTTCGCGGCCCAACCCGCATGGCAATGCTGTGCGGTCGACCACGCTAGCCGGACATTCTCGCTGCGCGGATTGGCCGTTGCCGTGTCGTCGTTCAACTCCGCCACCAGCCCCGGCACATCGAGGCGCGCGAGCAGCCGGGTGCGCAATTCATCGCGTTCGGTCGGCGCGTCCTGCGCGGGCACGGTGCACAACGGCAGCAGCAATTGCGCGCTGTCGTGCAGCAGTGCTGCCACCATCACCTCCTCCGGGTCGATGTCGTGGCGCTGTACCGCCCAGTCGCGCGCGAACAGCGCCGCGAGGCGCGAGCGGCTCATGAGCGAGCGCATCTGCTCCATAGGCTCGCCGCCTAGGCACTCCTCCAGTACGGGGACATGCTCGAACTCGCGGAAGAAGCGCGCCTGACCGAGCATCATGATGGCATGCACGATGGTGGTGATATCGGCGTTCTGGCTGCGGGTGCGACGGCCGTATAGAAAGCGCAGCACGCGCAGCGTCATGAGCGGATCACGCAGGATCGCGCTGGCGATCGCATTGCCCGATATGCGATCCTGCTCCTGGCGCAGGCGCGCGATTTCCTCGGCAGTCACTCGCAGTACCGGCACGCCCTCGGCCGCGCGCTCGAGCAGGATATCGACGACACGGTCGCAGGCGGCGCTCGGCATGGCCGACTCGAGTTTCACATGGTCCAGACGTGCAGCATATGGCGGGATTTGGGCCCGACCGCGATCACCCGATCGGCCGGCACATCGGGAACGGCGAAGGCGAGGCTCACGAAGCGGCTGCCCGGGCGCATCTCGCGCCGCGCCTTGGCCCAGAGCTGCGGCATCGGCGCCGGCGACAGGAATGCGTACACCACGTCGTAGCGCGACAGGTCGACCGACATGAGATCGCGTCGCTCGATCCGGCAACCCCGGCGCGCCCCGCGCAAGCGGCTCACCAGGTAAGGCAACAAGGCGAGCTCGACACCGTGACATTCACATTCGGGACGCATGCGCTTGAGCGCGGTGATGACGCTGCCGAGTCCGCAGCCCAGATCGATGATTCTGACGCTGCGGACCGGATCGAGCAGCTCCCCGAGCGCGTAACGGACCTTGGGCGCCGTGAGGAACAGTGGCACTTGCGTTCGAAACGTGGCCCCGAACGCGGCGAGCAGAACGACGAACGCGCCCCCCCACCACACGGGTGCGAGCGCGAGCGTGTTCGCCCACACCGCCGTGGGCGCGAAAGCGACGTGCAGCCCCATCCACCAGGAAGCGGCGCCGGCGAAAAAGGCAATGCGCATGGCGATCACGCCCTGGATCACGGCCCATTGCAAAGCCGTCATCTCCAGCCCAGCCATGAGGAGCAGCAGCGCAAGGGCGCTTGCGCCGAGCTGCGTGAGCGCGGCCTTGAGCGGTGCGTGCATGCGCTCAGGGCTTGTTCGCTTGTCTATCATCGATGGTCTCCGCGAGCTCGGCGGACCTGCCGATGCCGATGTGGCGCTCGGCCGCCTCGGCTTCGGCGCGCTTGTTCATGACGATGATGCTGATGCGGCGGTTGATCGGATTGTGCGGATCCTCCGGATCGAACGGCACCGAGGAGGCGAGACCCACTACGCGCGCGATCTTGCTCTCTTCCATACCGCCGCCGAGCAACTCGCGGCGCGATGCGTTGGCGCGATCCGCCGACAGCTCCCAGTTCGAATAGCCGCGCTGCCCGCCCGAATACGGGTGCGCGTCGGTATGACCGGAGATGCTGACGCGGTTCGGCACCTCGTTTAGCACCTTGGCGATCTCGTGCAGGATCTCGCGCGTGTACGGCTGCAAGGTGGCGCTGCCCATCGCGAACATCGGCCGGTTCTGCTCGTCGACGATCTGCACCCGCAGCCCGTCGATGGTGATGTCGATCAGGAGCTGGTCCTTGAATGGTTTCAAAGCGGGCAGCGTCTCGATCGAGGCCTGCAGGCGACCCTTCAGCTCGCTCAACTTGCGCTTCTCGATGCGCGCGAGTTCCTGCTGCGCGGCCTTCAGGTTGTAACTGCGTCGGGGTGCTTCGATCTCGCCCTGCAGCACCTGGCCTTCCAGGCGGGTCAGATCCTTGCCCCCGCCCTTGATCACATGTGCGGCATCGCCCGCACCGGAGCCGCCGGAAAGGGCCACCTGCAACGGGGTGCGGAAGTAGTCGGCGATGCCCTGCAGGTCTCCCTTGGCGGTCGAGCCCAGCAACCACATGAGCAGAAAGAACGCCATCATGGCGGTCACGAAGTCCGCGTAGGCGATCTTCCACGCGCCGCCGTGGTGACCTCCCGCCTGCTTCTTCACGCGGCGGATGACAATCGGGCGCTGGCTGTCGTCGAGGGCCATTTCTTAGCGCGCCTTCGACTGCTTCACGTGCGCTTCCAGCTCGAGGAAACTCGGCCGCTCGGTCGAATAGAGCACCTTGCGGCCGAACTCCACCGCCAGCGCCGGAGCGTAGCCGTTCAGGCTCGCGAGCAGCGTCACCTTGATCGTCTGCAGCATCTTGGTCGCTTCGTTGAGCTTCTGCTCGAGCACGCTCGCGAGCGGGCCGATGAAGCCGTAAGCGAGCAGAATGCCAAGGAACGTTCCCACCAACGCGGCGGCGATCAGCTTACCCAGCTCCGACGGAGGAATGCCAACCGATTCCATCGTGTGCACCACCCCCATGACCGCTGCCACGATGCCGAACGCCGGCAGGCCGTCGCCGAGCTTCTGCACGCAATGCACGGGGACTTCGCCCTCGTGATGGTGTGTCTCGATCTCGTTGTCCATGAGGTTCTCGATCTCGAAAGCGTTCAGGTTGCCCGCCACCATGAGCCGCAGGTAGTCGGTCATGAACTCGATGATGTGATGGTCGGCGGCGATGCCCGGATACTTGGCGAAGAGCGGGCTCTCGGCCGGTTTCTCGATGTCGTTCTCGATCGCCATCAGGCCTTCCTTGCGCACCTTGGCAAGGATGTCGTAGAGCAGCGCCATGAGCTCCATGTACATCGTCTTGGTGTACGCCGAGCCCTTGAGAACGGATGGCAAGGCCTTGAGCGTGGCCTTGACCGCCTTGCCCGTATTACCGACGAAGAACGCGCCGAGCGCCGAGCCCCCGATCATGATCAGCTCGACCGGCTGGAAGAGCGACGCGATGTGACCGCCGGCGAGCGCGAATCCGCCGAACACCGACACGATCACGATCAAATAGCCGACGATTACCAGCATCCGAACATCCAGCGTGAAGCGCCGCGCGCCACGGCGGGCGGCGGCGAGGTTGGAGCGCGTATCCGGGAGAAATTACGGCCGAGCAAGCGTGAAGCTTTACGGGGTTGCACGGCGGGCGGGCAGCGCGCGGATGGTGGCGCGATGCGCGTAAACCGGGCGTTGGTCGCGGCTCGGCGGGCGGGCAGCGCGCGAGCAAAAACGACAACGGGCGAAGCCGCCTGAGCTTCACCCGTTCGTTGCTGCGCCTGCACGAGGGGGACGCCCGCCCCGTCGCGCTTTACCCGCCAGACGCCACCGTTCGTGCCGCGCTCGCCACGCCTCGATGACTCACGCCGCCTGCTGCAGCGACAGAGCTCGCGCCCGATCGGCTGCCTTCTTGGTCTTGCCGGCGCGCGACGGCACGCGGCAAAGCCCGCACACGTAGTTGCTGTAGAGGTCGAGCGAATGCACCACGAACTGCCCGCCGCAGCGGGTGCAGGGGGCCGTTTGCAGCAGCTTCGCGTCGAAGAAGCGCACCAAGCTCCAGGCGCGCGTGAGCGACAGTACCGGCTCGATCTGATGCGCCTGGCAATGTTCGAGGTAGAGCTTGAATGCCTTCAGTGTCGCCTCGATGCCGCGGATGTCGGCGTGGGCATGGAGGAAATTGAACATGTCGATGAACAAGGAGGCGTGGATGTTGGGCTGCCAGCTTATGAACCAGTCGGTCGAGAACGGCAACATGCCCTTGGGCGGAGAGACGCCGCGCACTTCCTTGTAGAGCTTGAGCAAGCGCTCGCGCGAAAGCGTCGTTTCTGCTTCCAGCAATTGCAGTCGTGCGCCGTGCTCGATGAGGTCGATCGCCAACTGGGTCTGGCGCACTTCGTTGACGAGACTCTTGCCGGCCATGGTCGGTCCCCTTTGCCGGTTGGTCAGGCTGCGATCGGCTCGGCCTTCTCGCCGGCCATCAGGACCGCGGCATGAGACGATGCCATGATCTTGTCCTTGACGTAGCCACAGAGCATGTCGCCTAGAACGCGATTGTCGAAGCGGAACCGGCAGAGGAGCATGTTGCCCGCGGCGATCTTGAGCATCTGCGCCGGCGTGAGCGATTCGATCAGCTCGGCCGCGTCCTTGGCGATGCCGAGGCGGAACAGCGCCGCGACCTTGTCGTCCTTGATCATCCGTTGCGCCAGCAGCAGGTAGGTAAGGTTGGTTTCCCGGATCTCGTTCAACAATTGCGAATTGTCCATTGGAGTCTCCCATCGTTCCTGGTTGCGCTGCACCGATCTGCAACGGTTGGCAGTTTGCCGAGGGAAACAGGGCGACTTAATCGGTCGTATTCCGAAAATCGACCGGGCGGCGCACTTACGGGGTGTAGGTAAATTTCCTACATCGCCGTCAGGCGACGAAATCCGGACGCAAGCGAGCAGCCGGGCGGGGCAGCGCTCGCATCTGCTGTTCTCCGAGGGAAGCCGCGGCACACGCTCACGTAGCACGCGTCTGGCGAGTGCGACACTCGTGTCAGCAAGCCGAAATGTCGTCGCCGCGGCCCGCGGGCAGCAGACGACCGGCGCGTTGCACGAAATCGAGCAGCGCGTCGGGCGGCAAGGGTTTGCTGAAGTAGTAGCCCTGCAGCCGATCACAGCCCTCGGCGCGCAGGAAATTCACCTGCTCCTCGGTCTCCACGCCCTCGGCGATCGACTCCAGGTCGAGGTTCTTGGCGAGCGCGATGACGGTACGCACGATCGCGGCGTTGTTTCCGTCGCGGGTGCAATCGCGCATGAACGACTTGTCGATCTTCAACGTGTCGATCGGAAAGCGCTTGAGATAAGCAAGCGAGGAGTAGCCGGTGCCGAAGTCGTCCACCGAAACGCACACGCCCATCGCCTTCAGGGCGAGCAAGGTGGCGATGGTGGTATCGGCGTCCTGCATCAGCACGGTCTCGGTGATCTCCAGATCCAGGCACCACGGCGCAAGCCCGGTGCGCGTCAGCGCTTCGGCGACGATTTGCACCAGATCGCACTGGCGGAACTGCACCGCCGAGACGTTCACGGACACCTTCAACCCGCTCAAGCCCGCGTCGTGCCAGCGCCGCGTCTGCGCACACGCTTCGAACAGCACCCAGTGGCCGATCTCGCCGATCAAACCGGTCTCGTCGGCCAGGGGGATGAACTTGTCGGGTGCGATCATGCCGCGCAGCGGATGATGCCAGCGCACCAGCGCTTCCACCGCAGTGATGCGCTGCGCCGAAATATCGATGCTCGGCTGATAATGCAGGACGAACTCGCGCCGTCTCACCGCGTGCCGCAGCGCGGTCTCCATTTCGAGCCGCTCGGCCGAAGTGTTCTCCGGGTCGTGCACGTAGAACTGGAAGTTGTTGCGGCCGTTGCGCTTGGCGAGAAACATGGCGTTCTCGGCGTTGACCAGCAAGGTCGCGATATCTTCGCCATCCTGCGGAAAACGACATGCGCCGATCGAAAGCGTGAGGAAGAACTCGCGCCCGTCGAGCCGAAACGCCTGCGTGAAGGCGTGCATCACGCGCTCAACCAGCGCCCGCCCCTCGGGCTCGGTGGCGGCGGAACAGTCGAGCAGCGCGAAGTCATCGAGGCCCATGCGCGTGACGATGCCTCGCTGCGATACCGCGCTTTGCAGCCGCCCGGCGACCTGGCGCACCAACTGGTCTCCCACGGCATAACCGAACGTGTTGTTGATGCGCATAAAGCGATCGACGTCCAGGAACAGCAGCGTTGCACCGCTGCCGGCGGTGCACTCGGCCATGAGCCGCCCCGCCTGCTCGCAGAAGTACTGCCGATTGGGCAGGCCCGTGAGCTGATCGTAGTGCGCGACCCGGTGCAGCCGGTTCTCGGCGCGCACTCGCGCGCGCGCCTGAGCGACGGTCTTCATCTCGCGCTGGATGACGGGCAGGAGCCGGCGCACGTTTCCCTTCTCGACGAAATCGTGCACGCCCTTGGCCATGGCGGCAAAAGCGGCCGTCTCGTTGATGGTGCCGGAGTAGATGATGAACGGGATGTCCTTGCCGCAGCGACGCACCTCCTCGAACGCCTCCTCGGAGCTGAAGCGCGGCATCGCGTGATCCGAGATCACGAGGTCCCACTCCTCCTCGTTCAACGCGGCACGCAGCGCCTCGGGCGTGTCGACGCGTTTCCAGGACACTTCGGCTGCCGCGCGCTTCAGCTCGTGCGTGAGCAGTAGCGCCTCGTCCTCCGAGTCCTCGACCAGGAGCACGCGCATGCCGTTGATCTCTCTTGTCCGCAATGCCTCGGCCTGCATGGGTGCGGGCTCCAAGCTCACGCGCTCGCGGCGACGCTAAGCGTGCTGCTGCGCGGCCGGTAGATGCAGATCCGGTTGCGCCCCGCCTGCTTGGCGGCGTAGACCGCCTGGTCTGCCGCCTTGATCATCGAATCCGGACCCGTCATGGCGGCATCCATCGCCGCCACGCCGATGCTGATCGTGAGCGTGAGGGTCGCCGCACCGAGACTGATGCGCATCGCCCCCACCGCCTGACGCAGGCGCTCGGCGCACTGGCTGGCGGCGGCGGCGTCGGTGTCGGGACAGACCACCAGGAATTCCTCGCCGCCGATGCGGCAGATGACGTCCTGCGCGCGCGCGCCATGCTTGAGCGTATCGGCCACGTGCTGCAACACCAGATCACCGACATCGTGCCCATGCGTATCGTTGATGCGCTTGAAATGATCGACGTCGATCAGCATGCATGCGAGTGGCCGTGCGCTGCGCCCGGCGGCCGACCATTCCTGCTGGATGCGGTCCATCGCGTAGCGCCGATTCGGTATGCCGGTGAGCGGATCGAGCAATGCCGCCTCCTGCAGGCGGCGGTTGGTCATGGCAAGCTCGGTGGCGAAGCGCTGGATCTCCTCGCGGTCCGATTCCACCTCCGTTTGCAGGCTCACCACCCGATGTCCGGCGCGCAATCGGGCAAGCAGCATCTTCGGATTGATCGGCTTCTGTACGCAGTCGTCGACACCGGCCTCGAACGCTTCCACCAGGCGTGCTTCGTCCTCGATTCCGGCCATCAGGACGAGGTAGACGCCGCGTCCGATCTTGGTCTTGCGCAGCGCCCGGCAGAACGTCAGCCCGTCCATTTCCGGCATGATCCAGTCGGAGACAATGAGCTGCGGGCGGTGCTCCATCGCCATATGCAGTGCTTCGCGGCCGTTGCCGGCCGTGTACACGGTGTAGCCGGCGTGTGTCAGGAGTTTCTCCAGCGACATCAGCACCGACGTGTCGTCATCGACCACCAGCGACCTGAGTCGCAACCGGCCCTGCGGCTGCGGCGCGATCGGCTCCGGCCCGGCACTCGACGCTTCGGGTTGGGCCGTGAAGCCGCTGAGCGCGCGCAGCGGCTGCGCCGGCAACTCCAGCAGCTTGCTCCATTCTCCCCAGCTGCAGATCGCCTCGTCGGCGATGGCGGCAACCTTGTCGGCGTCGAGCGCGATGCGCGTTCCGAGCAGGAACAGGTTGGGCAACAAGGCTGCTTGCGCGGCTTCGCGGGCGAGGCATAGATCGGCAAGATAGCCAGCCAGATTCAGGGCATGCGCGAGCACGAAGCCGCGCGAGCCGTCGGCGAATTTGCCGCTCGCCGGATCTTCGTGATGGAGCACGGGATCGACCAACATCGCGGGCAATCCCCAGTCGCTCAGCAGAGCCGCGGTCAGCTCGTTGTGATCGGTGGCGAAGGCGTGCTTCTCGCGAAGAGCGAGCTCGACCATTCCGCGCGTGCCATTGGCGCGCAGCACCCGGCCGTACTCGTCCGGATAGACCGTCGCAAGCGCAAGACAGCCGACGCGGCTCAGCAGTCCGAGCAGAAAGCATTCCTCCGGCGCACCCACCCGCACGCGGGTGATGATGCCTTGCATCGCCAGTGCCGTTACCAGCGAGCGCGACCAGAAGGCGTCGTAGTCGAAGCCAGCGCATCTGCCGCTGCGGTACTCCGCGACGAGCGAGAAGCCGAGCGAGAGCTGGCGCACGGTCGATAGCCCCAGCACCACGATCGCGTCGGGTATCGCGGCCACCGGCCGGCGAAGACCGAACTGCACGCTGTTCGCCGCCTTGACGATGCGGCCCGACAGCGCCGGATCGGCCTTGACGGCTCGCGCGATCTGCGCGTTGGTGGTCGACTCGTCCTGCGCAAGACGCATGACGGCGAGCGCGACTCCCTTGGGCGAGGGCAGCAAGCCGCTCGCCTTGAGCTCCTCGAATCGAGTTTTCTCGCTTATACCCATCGAATCCTGCTTGCCGGCGACGCGCCTCGGAATCGGAGCGAGCGCTGGCGGAAAATCGGCGTGCGAGCGCCGAACTTGAGCCGCCTCCCGCTCGCAGCCGGTGCTTCGCACGGTTGATCGGCCAGCCGCAGTTAGCGACCGGGCGCGCCGAAACCTTGAGAACAAAATCAACGAGTGCGTGCTGGTCGCCGCGCTGCAGCAGCGATACCCACAGTTTTTGTGGATAACCTTGTGCACAAGCTTGGGATACGCCCCGGGCGCGATACGTAGCGTGCGCGCGCAACGAGCGCTGCTTATTTTGTGAGCAGCGGGGGCGAGCTCGAGCGAGCGCCGGCGGCAGCAAGAGCGGCGTTCGTACGGAACACGGCCGCGACGCCGACGCTCGGATCGGCCGCGCAATACGACAACGGCACGGCAAGCTGCGCGGTCCGATCGGCTGTGATGCGCATACCGGTCGCCTCTCGTACGCGGCGCCCGGATGCGGCGTTCAATACCAACGTCATCGCCAGCCGCCGGTCGCGGCCGATTCGTAGCCGCAACGCCGCCGCTGCGCTAGCGCGCAGCGCTGCGTTCGCAGCGCTGGATGAAAGCAGGCCCGGGACCGGCCGCCTCGGCGCACCTGAGCAACGGCACCAGGCTGCGGCCGTTGTGCTTGGCCGCCAGTTCGGCCGCCGTATAACCGCTGCTGATCAGGCGGGTACGGGCATCGGCGCCGGCCCGCAGCAACAGCGCCGCCGAGCTGGCGTGGCCTTGTATCGCGGCCATCATGAGCGGCGTATTGACGTATACCTGGTTGGCGTTGAAGCCGGTATTCACGTGCGCGCCGTGCTTGATGAGATACACGATCAGATCGTCACGGCCCTGATACGCGGCGTAGGCGAGTGCGGTGTAACTGTATGGGTGGGCGTTGACCGCGGCGCCTGCCTCGACCAGCATGTGCGCAACCTGCTCCTGGCGGCTGCTCGATTCACCGTTCTCGGTCGGAAAGTAGGTCGCGAGCATCAGTGCCGTTTCGTACGCCGGCGTCTGCGCATTGAGGTCCGCCCCGGCAGCGATGAGATAGCGCACCACGTCCACCGAGCCGGCGCGTGCCGCGATCGTGATGAGCGGTGTGCCCTCCATGTAAACCGGCGCGGGAATGCTCGAGTCGACTCCGACCCAATGCGCGTCCACCGCGGCGCGCACGTAATCGGCGTTGTCGGCTACGATCGCGTTGTGCAGCCCGTCGGCGTCCAGGCGCGTACCGGGTGAGGGCAGGTTCGCGCAACCGCCCGCCGCGAGCAACGCGCAGGCGACGATCATCGCGCGTTTCAATTCAGTCAGCCATTCTGTCATCACGACTCCTCTCTCTTAAGTTCATGGCGTACGCGCGCACCGACTGTACGCCTGTCGTGCCGCGTTTGGTCGAGGAAGATAAGCAGCGGAATGGTACCAAATCAGCTCGCGGAATCGAACCCGCAGGCACGGAACACTGCGCGCGCTCGGGGCGAAGCAAGAAACTCGATCAGGTCCGCAGCCTGTGTTGCCGCGGACGAACCGGCGAACACGCCGGCGGCTGTGGTCGCAATCTTCTGCACCGTGTCCGGAAGCGGCCCCACCACGTCGATCCCGGGCACCGCGAGCAACTCGGGGAGTTGCTGAATCGCGATCTCGGCCTCACCGGTGAGGATCAGCTCGCCGATGAGCCCGCCGGGCTGCGTACGCGCCTTGGCCCGGACCATGTCCGCGAGCCCCAGGCGCTCGATCAGGGCCGCGAAGTAGATGCCGCTCGCGCCTTCGCTGGTATAGGCGATCGAACGCGCCGCACGTAACGCTTGCACGAATCTCGCCTCGGTTGCGATGTCGGGCTTCGGCGCGGCCGCGCGCACCGCCAGCCCGATGCCGTTTCGCGTCAATACCCGACGGCTGGCCGCGGCCACGAATCCACGCGCGATCAGTCGATCGATCGTCTCCTCGCCAACCACGACGGCGTCGGCCGTCTCGCCGGCCTCGACCCGGCGCAGGATGATCTGGCCCGGGTCGTAGCTCACCTGTAGCGTATCGCCGCTCGCGCGCTCGAATTGCGGCGCAAGCTGCGCCAGCGCGGCGCGCATGCCGTTGCCGGAGAAGACCTCGATTCGCATCACATCCTCCTGTTCCGGTGGTATCGATGGTATCGATGGGCGAAGCGACCGCACGACCTGGCTCGCGACCCTCGAGGGACTGATGCGAGTCGACCGTGGCCACGGCGGCGGCCGAGCGCCAGCGCGTCAGCCGAGGTCGGTCCCGGTAGTCGCGGGGTCGTCTGGCGGCAGCACGCGCGCGCGGGGTGTCGCAAGCACCTTGTCGACGCGCTTGCCGTCCATGTCGACGATCTCGAAGCGCCACGATTCCCATTCCACCGTCTCGCCGGTTCTCGGTACCCGTCCCAGCAGCAGCATCACCATCCCGCTCAACGTGTTGTAGCGCCCGCGCTCTTCTTCCGGGACGTGACCGAGATGCAACCGGTCCTTGAGTTCCGGGATCGGCATGAGACCGTCGATCAGCCAGGAGCCGTCCGCGCGCTCGACAGCCCAGGGTTCCTCGAAACCATGATCATGGAATTCTCCGGTAATCGCTTCGATCACATCGCGCAACGTCACGATACCCTGCACCTCGCCATACTCGTCGATGACGATCACGAGCTGTGCGGTCGATGAACGGAAGTTCTGCAGCAGTTCCATGCCCGTGAGCGATTCGGGAACGAACACCGCCGGCGCGAGATTTGCGGCCAGATCCAGGGTGCGCTGGCGAAGGAATTGCGTCAGCAGCTCCTTTGCGCTGATCACGCCGACGATATCGCGCAAACCGCCACGGCATACCGGAAAGCGGCTGTGCACGGCCTGCGCCATACGCTTGAAGTTCTCCTCCAGCGGGCGCTCCAAGTCGAGGTAAACGATCTCTTTGCGCGGGACCATCAGCGAGGCGATCTGGCGCTCGTCGAGCCGGAATACGTTGCGCACCATCTGATGCTCTTCAGTCTCGATCACGCCGCTGTCCGAGCCTTCTTCGAGCAGGGCGTGAATTTCCTCCTCGGTCACCTTGGGAGCCTGCTTGCCGTATACGCCGATCGCCTTCAACAACAAGTCCGTCGACCACGCCAGCAGCCGCACGAACGGTTTGGTCGCCGAGGCGAGACCCGCCATCGGGCGCGCCACCGCGCGCGCGATGCCTTCAGCACGAATCTGCCCCAGGCGCTTGGGCACCAGTTCGCCGACCACGATCGTCAGATAGGTGACCAGCACGACCGTCAGCGCGGTGGCGGCAAGCGAGCTGCTGGCAGCATCCAGACCGAAGCGCTGCAGCCATAGCGCGAGCGGCGGCGACAGCGCCGCGTTGCCGACGATGCCGTTCAGGATCCCGATCGACGTGATGCCGATCTGCACCGTCGACATGAACTCGGTCGGCTCCGCGCCCAGTCGGATCGCCGCAGCCGCGCCGACGTCGCCGCCCGCTTCCAGCGCCTGCAAGCGTGCGCGTCGCGCCGTCACGATGGCGATCTCCGACATCGCGAACACACCGTTCAACACGATGAGGCCCAACAAGATTGCAATGTCCATGGCTATGCGTCTCCGCCCGTGCGCGCGACGGCACGCCGCAGTCCTCGTCGATGCGCCGTGCGAGCCGGAAACGGCATGGGCGATCGATGGCCGGGCGCGCGCCGCGTCACGGAGCGATTATGTCCCAACGGCGGCGCGCGTCTCGATCGCGCCGGCGCCGAGCCCGAAGCGCGCGCCGGGGGGTGGCTCGGCGCGAGCGGTAAACCCGGGTCAAGCGCGCGCGCAACGCTGCGCCGCATCGCGTCGAAGCCCGTTGCCGATCGGGTCCGCGGCTCGGCCGCGCGACGACGGCGAGCGTCCCGCCTATCGACGCCCGGGGTGGCGCGTCCGCTCGCTCGCGCCGGCTGTCTGGCCTGCGCTCGGCGCAGCGCGCACGCGTGACGAGCGACGCGGCGTGCGCTCCACGCCTACTGCAGCTTGAAGCCGGTATCCTTGATAAGCTTCGCCATGCGCGCGTGCTCGGCGCCGAACCACTTGGCCGTTTCCTGCGGCGCATTGCCGACCGGGTCGGTGCCCTGGCTGGTGAGCTTTTGTTTCACATCGGCGAGGCTCAGCACCCGCGCCAGCTCGCCGTTGAACTTGCTGATGACATCGGGCGAGGTACGCGCGGGCGCCATCACCCCCTGCCACGATCC
Source organism: Burkholderiaceae bacterium (assembly GCA_011525945.1). Taxonomy (GTDB): domain Bacteria; phylum Pseudomonadota; class Gammaproteobacteria; order Burkholderiales; family WYBJ01; genus WYBJ01. The sequence goes on from WYBJ01000084.1 coordinate 22,217, forward strand.
GGTCACGAAACCCGCGAGCCCCGGACCCTCGCCCACGGTCGGCGTATCGGGCAGCGCATCGATGCGCTTCGCGCTCGATACCGCGATCAGCTTCAGCCGCTTGTTCCTGACGTGGGGAAGCGTCTGCAGCATACCGAGGAAGAGCACATCGGCCTGGCCGGACGCGACCATCAGCGCCGAGTCGGCGCCGCCGCGAGTGCCGATGTAAGTCCAATCGATGCCGGTACGCTGGGCGAACTGCATGCCGGCAAAATGCGGCGCCCCGCCGAGTCCCGTCGGGTAGTTGAGCTTGCCGGGATTCGCTTTCGCCAGGTTGATCAGCTCGCGCATGGTCTTCACCGGTACGCTCGGGTGCACGGTGAGCAGATGCGGAGAGTACGACACGGTCGTGACGGGCGTCAGATCCCGCAGCGGATCGTAGGCGAGCTTGTAGACGCTCGGCGCGATCGAAAGATTGCCGATGTCGGTCAGCAGGAACGTGTAGCCGTCGGGCTGCGCGCGGGCGACGAATTCCGCACCGATGTTGCCGTTGGCGCCGGTGCGGTTCTCGACGATCACCTGCTGGCCCCAGTGCTCGGTGACCTTGACGCCGAGCAAGCGCGCCAGGATGTCCGAGGTGCCCCCCGGCGGGTACGGGATGACGATCCGGAGCGGACGCACCGGCCAGGTCCCCGCCGCCGATTTCGCCGCCGGCGCCTGAGCACTTGCGAAGGGAATGCAAAATAGGGCGGCGCAACAACCGGCGCCGGCAATCGCTGCACGATTCATGCGGACCTCCTCCAGTCAGGCGTCGAGACGAACGGCCACGGGAGCCTCGGCGCCTCGCGTCCGCTTCCCCGGCGAAAGACACCCGGGTGGACGAAGCGGTCGCATGACAAGCGGGCTTCCTGAGTTCGCGCGCAAGTATAGCGCCGCGCCAGGATCGGTCCGTACGAATATTTGCGTGCTCGGCGGCATCGGCCCCTCGGCGGCGCGCGGTCGCGTTATGGGCGGCAAATGCGCTCAGCGCTGACCCCGAGCACAGCCCATGAGGCGTTGCGATCGGGCTCTCGGGCGTGCGCCCGGCGACGAATCAGGATCCGGCGCCAGCGCCCATCGGTCGCACGCGACAGCCCGCGCCCTCGAGCGCTGCGCGCACCGCCCGCACGATCGAAGGCGCACCGGGCGTGTCGCCATGGCAGCAGATCGTTTGCACCCGCAGGTCGACCTCGGCGCCGTCGATAGCGCGCACCTTGCCAGCGGTCACCATGCGCACCGCCTGCGCGGCGGCACGCTGCGGATCGTCGATCAGGGCGCCTGGCAGCCGGCGCGAGACGAGCGTGCCGTCGGCATTGTAGGCACGGTCGGCGAAGCCTTCGGCCGCGACCCGCAGTCCTTTGGCGCGCGAGCAGCGCTCGGCCTTGCCGCCTGCCAGGTTCACCATGATGAGAGACCGGTCCGCCGCTTCGAGCACGGCTTCCGCCGCCGCCGCGGCAAGCGCCTCGTCCTTTTCCATCATGTCGTAGAGGATGCCGTGCGCTTTCACGTGCTGCAGACCGGCCCCCGCCGCGCGGGCGAACTCGCGCAGCGCCCCGGTCTGGTAGCAGACGCAATCCTTCAGCTCCTGCGCCGTGACCGCCATCGCGCGCCGGCCGAAGCCCATCAGATCGGGCAGCGAGGGGTGTGCGCCGATCGCAACGCCGTGCGCCAGCGCGAGCGCGACGGTCGCGCGCATGACGTGGGGATCGCCGCCGTGAAACCCGCAGGCGATGTTCGCCGACGAAATGAACGGCATGATCTCGGCATCGGCACCGAGGGTCCAGCGGCCGTAGCTTTCGCCCATGTCGCAGTTGAGATCGATGTCCATCGGTCGTTGCTCCTGTCGGTGTCAAACAGCCAGGCCGGACAGCATCGTACGCCATTCGTGCCGCAGCGCGTGCGCCGCGGCGATATCGATCGCCTCGAAGCGCAGCCTGTGACCGGGCCGAAGCTGACCGATGCGGCCGAAGTCGAACGAGCACACCGTGGCGAGCTTGGTGTAGCCGCCGGTCGATTGCCGATCCACCATGAGCACGATCGGCTGGCCGTCGCCCGGCACCTGCACCGAGCCGGCCGCAATGCCGTCGGACACGATGTCGTGTCCGCGCGCGTGCTCGATGCGATCGCCCTGCAAGCGCACCCCCATGCGGTCCGACTGCGGCTTGACGATGTAGCTGCCCCCCAGGAACGCAGCGATCCCCGCGGCCGTGAAGCGATCGGCCTGCGGGCCGAGCAGCACGCGTA
>WYBJ01000085.1 GCA_011525945.1 Burkholderiaceae bacterium
CCAGCCATGGTCCGCAAGCACGAACACCGCGAGTATCGAGGCAAGGAACCAGCCAAGCGGATAGGCTACCTGCAGCAGTCCGGTCATCAGGCCACGGATCCTCGCCGGCGCCTCCTCGGCGACGAGCGCCCCTGTTGCCGGGTAGAGCAATCCGCCGCTCGCCATGCTGGCGGCACGCAGCGCACCGAGCGCCAGCGGGTTCATTGCGAGTCCGTGCGCGGCGACGAAGATCGACGCGGCAACGATGCCGCCGATCATGGACTTCTTGCGCCCGATTCGGTCGGCGAGCATGCCGAGCCACACGAGCGCGATGCCGCCGAGCGCGAATGCGGCGCCGGTCAGCACGCCGATCTGGGTACGACTCAGGTCGAAATCGACCCGGATGACCGGCAGCGCATAACTCCAGAGCGCAAGATCCATCTGCGACAGCGCATAGGCCCCGAAGCACGTGAGCCACAGCCGGGTCGGGTATCCCCTGGCGAGCGCGAGGATCTCCGTGACCTTCACGGTGTGAACCGCTCGCGTTCGGTGTCGCTCGCCTGCTGGAAGGTCCAGGTCATGCCGTCCGGCGTCACTGCGCTGAATGCCGGCACGCCGAACTCGTCGGCCACCACTTCTGTTATGGCGCGGCAGCCGGCCACTGCACAACCTGCGCGCAGAGCGGCCAGGTCATGCGCGCGCCAGGTGAACAGCGTACAGCCGAGATGCCCGGGCCGAGACTGCGCGATCCGATCGTCGAGTCGTGATGCGGTCGGAAAGCGGAACAGGTAGAGCCGGCCCGAACGACGTTCCTGATTGCGGTCTCCGGAGCGTGGCTCCTCGAAAGTGTGACACCAGTGTGTCTCACCCTCGCGCAAGTCGAACACGGCGCGGCTCGCCATCGCGGCCTCCCAGGTGACGGTCTGCACCGGCAGCTGCCTGAGCCCCAGCACCGACTCGTAGAATGAAAATACCGTATCGTCGTCGCTCGCGACCATGAAGCTCGCGTTGACAATCTGTGAGGCGCGAAGCAGCGCATGGTTGTCGATGCGGCCGAGCAGCGGGCTCTCGTAGTGGAAGCGCTCGAGCAGCGCCTGTCGCCAGAGCGGCTGCAGCAGCGTGTACTCGCGTACCGCGACCAGCGTGTCGGCGAAGGGTCGAACTGGCCGGCCGCCGAAGAGCTGCGGATTGTACGACGACAGGTCAATGAAGCTCGGCGGCAGGTCCAGGATCGGCGCACCCTGGCGCCGCGCGAGCGCACCATGGTTGGCTACATCGAGCGCGCTCGCGACGAACTGCGCCACCCAGCGGCTGCCGTGTGCGCGCAGCCCGGTGAGTCCGATGCCGGGCCCGAGCGGTCGTTCCCACTGCATCAGCCGCACGAGGCCGTGGTCCGCATCGAGGTGCTCGAGGCGCAGCGAACTCACGGCTGAATGCACACCGTACAGGGCAAGCGCTGCCGGTTCGTCGAGCCGGCCGCCCGCGCCCCGGCGAAAGCCGAAGGCGGCCCAGTAGTCGGACGCGGCGTCGAGATCCGGGACGCCGTAGCAGACTTCGTGCAGGCCGCCCGCGGCCGCCATCAGAACCGGTACTTGACCGCAGCCGACCATGTGCGCGGGTCGGCGGGATAGAGCACCGTGAGCAAGCCTCCAATGTGCAGGCCGGCGCCGATGTACTCCTTGTCCGTGAGGTTCTTGCCGGCAAACGTCGCGGACCACCGCTCGTCCTCCGAAGTCCACATCAGTGAGGCATCGACGAGGGTGAGGCCCGGCGTCGCGACGATTGGCGTATTCGCGACGACATTCTCCATGTGCGTGCGATGGCTCACATTGCCATTGAGACGCAGCAGTCCGGGCACCGGCAGCGGCATATCCCAGGAAAAGCCCGCCGTATATGACCAGCGCGGAGCGCCCTTCAGATCAAGATAGGAAACGTCAGTCAGCACCCCGTTCACCAGGTTGTAGAACTCATCGTAGCGGGCGTCGAGATAGCCAATCGTCGCGTAGGCGAACAGGCCGCGGGCAGCCACTGCATTGAGCTCGAGTTCGGCGCCTCGGGTGGTGACCGCTGCGGCATTGAAACGCCGACTTACCAGTGTCGCGGGGTCGTATGCGGACAGCTGCAGGTCCTGGTAGTCATTGTCGAATAGCGTGAGGTTCGTGCGCAGCCGGCGATCGAGGAACTCGGCCTTGACCCCGACCTCGATGGTCGAGACCTCCTCTTCATCGTACGGCGTGAGCGCCGTGACCGCCACGGTGCTGCGATTGAAGCCGCCAGCCTTGTAGCCCTCCGCCCAGGATGCGAACAGGAATAAATTTTCATTCAGTTTGTAATCGACCGCCAGACGCGGCGTAAACGCGGTCCAGTCCTCGTCAGCGGCGTAGACAAGTCCGCGAGTCGGATAGCGATCAAGGAAGTCCTTCTTGTCCCACGTATAGCGTGCTCCCAGCGTGAAGCTCAGCGCATCGGTCGCGGCGAACGAGGCCTGGCCGAACACGGCGTAGCTTTCGGTTTCCTGGTGAGTCAGGTCCGGCAGCGCGGTGACGGGCGCCGCGGGATTCGCCCGACTAGCGAGGTAGTTGACCGTGTCGTGGTCCATCTTCTCATTGAAGAAGTAGACGCCGAATATCGCCTGAGTCCGCCCCCAATCGGACGCCAGTGTGAATTCCTGGGTGAACTGGCTTTGACGGGTGTCGAAGGCAAAATGCTGGATGACGCGTTCTTCGCCGTCGTTATCGAAAATCCCGTAATTGTCCAGGTCGCGGGACGCACTGATCGAAGTCAGTGTGTAGGCACCCCTGCTCCACGCAGCCGTCAGCGCAACGCCCCGTGTTCGAAGGTACCCGTCCGGGTCGCCGTCGGCAGTGGTGACAAAGAGATCCGCAGGATAGCCGCTGAATGCGCTTGCACCCACACCGACATCGGCGAGGTCCTCCGACCAGTCGGCTGCCAGCTTCAGTTCGAGCGACTCGGCCGGCGACCAGATCAGCTTGCCGTGCAGCGCGGTGGTGTCCTTGGCATTCACATCGCGATTGAGCGTGAGATTCTCCACGTTGCCGTCGCGTTCATTCTTCAGCAGGCTGAGCGAGCCCTTGAGCGAGTTGGAGATTGGTCCGCCGATCGCACCGCGGATCTGCCGGCGATCATAGCTGCCGACCGTCAGATCCACCGAGCCTGCAAGCACGTCGCCCGGATCCGCTGTGATGATCTTGATTGCGCCGCCAGAGGTATTGCGCCCGTACAGGGTACCCTGGGGTCCACGCAGGACTTCGATGCGTTCCACGTCCGAGAAATCGAAAATTGCGCCCTGCATGCGCGGATGGAACACCCCGTCGACGTAAAAGCCGATTGCGCCATCGGTGGTCGGAGTCGATTGATCTTCGCCGACTCCCCGCAGGAAGACGCGCGCCGAGTTCGGCAGCGCGGTAACCGGTTCGATGCGCAGGTTTGGCACCTGCGCCGCGACGTCGAGCATGCCGTCGATCTGCCGATCGACCAGCGCATCGCCGGTGAGCGCGGTGACCGACACCGGAGTTGTCTGCAGCGGCTCCGCGCGGCGCTGGGCAGTTACGGTAATTACCTCAAGCGTCTCGCCTGACTCCTGCGACTGCGCGGACAGCGGGGCAGCAATCAGCAGGGCGGACAATAGGCAGATTCTTTGGCTGAAGTCTCGCATCGGTACTCCGTCAGCTTGCCAGGGGATGAATGAACTTTGCGAACTGCTCCAGCGCCGAGCGCCTCAATTCGGCCATGAGCGCGAGAGTCGCCCGGCCGAGAACAGCGCCTTTGCGATGAAACATGGCGTACGTAACCTCGAAAGTCATATCGGGCACGCACTTTTCAACTATCGCGCCACTTTCGATCTCACGCTGGAAGAACAGGCGATTGGCGATGATCATGCAGCGCTCATCGAGCAGCAGGCCGCGA
>WYBJ01000086.1 GCA_011525945.1 Burkholderiaceae bacterium
CCGAGGCACGCGTGCCTCGGAAGATCGCAGGCCCGTGGGCCACTTGGCTTGGTCCGGCCCGCTTCAATGAGGCCGAGGCACGCGTGCCTCGGAAGATCACGCAACAGCAAGCTGAGTTGAACGAACTGTCCGCTGCTTCAATGAGGCCGAGGCACGCGTGCCTCGGAAGATATCATCACCGGGATGCCACAGCCGCCATCACCTCGGAGGCCGCTTTGCGAGTGCTCCGGAATGCAGTCCGGATTATCCGCGAAGCGGCGCAACTGCCGAATCGGCCACATCCCCGATTCCACTGCTTGTTAAAGAGCTTACTGCGTTTGCGAGCGCTGCCGAACGTCTTGCGGTCGCCTCAGCGCTCGCAACCGATCGGCGAGCGCCAGCCTACACGATAACGGCCTCGCGCTGTACGGGCTCGAACGACTTCCCAAGGCTCAGCACTCTGGGTTTGACACCTTCGGCCGGCCCGACATCGACAATCAGTACGTGATCGTTGCGCTGATCCATTGCGTCGCGCAACTCCGATTCGAGCTGAAGCGCCCGTAGCCGCGAAAGGCGACACTGGAACACGGAAAGCTGCAACCATGCGCCGTAACCCTTCATGATCCGAAACACGCGCCGCCAGCGCTTGGGGTCGGCGATATCGTAGCTGATGATGAACAGATGTTCCACGCTCAGCGGGTAACGAAGTTCGGATACTCCGGGATCTCTCCGGCAAGGAAGCGGATCAACAGCCGCGACTGCACTTCGAGCAGCCGCCGGTAGCTCAGTCGATAACGGAAGATCGGGTGCGTGACCTCCTGGTTCATGCGCCTCTCAAACGAGGCGATGAAACGCTTGCGTCCCGACTCGTTCAGGCTACAGCTTCCCGCCGCACGCACGAAGTCGCTTGGACGTATCTCGCCATTGTTGATCGCCATCAGCACGGTCGAATCTGCGATCAAAGGGCGGAACGGCTCCATCATATCGAGCGCGAGCGCCGGTCTGCCGAAGCGCGGCTGGTGATAAAAGCCGAGGTAGGGATCGAGGCCCACGGCCGACAGCGCAATCGTCCATTCGCGCGTAAGCATGGCGTACGCAAACGAAAGCAGCGCGTTTACCGGGTCACGGGGTGGACGCCTGTTTCTCTTCATGAAGTCGAACTGAAGATTCCCGCCGTCCGCGCTACGCAGCACCGATGCGAAGTTCTGGAAGTAGCGTTGGGCCGCCGCGCCCTCGATACCGAGCAGCGACTCGATCGAGCGCGCCGAGCGCGCGTGCGCCATGTCGTCTCGCAGGTTTAGCACCAGCTCGTGCGGAATCTCTTCGCCCTCGCTCTGGATCACCGCATCGCTCCGCGCCGGCTCTTCGGGATCTTCCCACTGCGCGCTGCCGCGCCAATTGCGCCTGAGTAGCGTGCGGCAGTTGGCGATCTTGGCGTGCACCCAACCGCGCGCTAGGCGCAGACAGCTTTGCGCGTCGAAGCTCGCACGGTACTGGTGTGTGCGCGTCTCGACATTGCGATGCCCCGTGCCAACCGTGTGACCAACGAACCAGCCGCCATACGTATGCCAGGTCACCGGAATGTCACGTCTGAAGCATTCGTGCAAGGCGGCCGACGACAGCGACGTGCTGCCGAATAGGGCAATCTGCGACACTTCACCGATCCTCGCCTCGGCTGCTCTTTCTTTCTCAATCTCAATCACGAAGCGTTCGGCGTCTTTGCGCACGAACGCCCGCGGCGATTGAACGTACAGCGGCAAACGCTCGTCGAGCATGGGAAACAGCGGCCTCGGCTCGACGCCCGAATGCGCGAGAAAGCGCGTCTCGTCGGGCATGCAGATACCCACCAGAGAGCAGCGTGGACACTTCGGACTGTCTTCGAGCGGTGGTGGCATGTGGCCCGAGAGCGCCACCCCGCGCAGTCCGTGGATTGCGCAAAGCGTCTGTTCGACGAGCGCCTCGTCGAATTCGATCCGGACACGCTCACGCGAACCGGCAAAGTACAGAACTCCTTCGTTACATTCGAAACCGTGTTCGCGCAACAACAGTCCTTGTGCACACATCTGCACCCGCTCTGGATCGTAAGCGCCGGTCGCGACGTGAGGGCGCTTGCCGCGCTTGTAGTCGACCGGCGTAACCCGCGAACCCTCGCCCTCCACCAGGTCGAGCTTTGCCGTGATGCCAAGGCGCGTCGAGCTCAACGCGACCGACCGGGCATGAATCGTCTCTTCGGCCACCGGCGCCACAGGCAAATTGCCGCCGCCCTTGTCGACGGCCTTGTGCCGAAGCGCCCCCTCTACGGTGTCCGCGTTGTGGGCAAATTCGCTGTCGACCCATTCGAGATAGGCGAGCCGCGGGCAGTAGACGAACTCGTTGACCATACGCACCGGAATAAGGGGTGCGTCGGCTGAAAGCTCCGGAAATTCGAGCGGTAGTTCACGCTGCTCGGCCATGCTTTCGGCACAGCAAGATTCCTACCTGCTATCCGAAAAGGCCGCCTAGGCTGCGGCGAGCGATTCAGCCGAGTCAACGCTTGCGTCGCTTCGCGGGCGCAATCCGAGGCGGCGCGACCTGTGATGATTCCTGATCTGGCGCAGATTCCACCTCCGCCATGGCAAGGCTGCGCGCCTGCTCCGCCGCCCGCCGGATCGTCGGCCCGAGCAACTCGTCGGCCGAGATCTCGCAGCCCCAGCTAGGCGGCCTGCCAAGTTGCCGGAGCAATCCACCCGCAATCGGCGCAGCCTCGAAGGTGAGGCACAGTACGGGCAACGGCGCGCGTAACCCCTCGTAGTCCGACAGATCGAGCTTGCCGAGAACCACGGTGGCCATCTCAGCAGCGGACGCAGCCGGGCGCTTCGCGCCCCGAAGCAATCGCTCTTCGCCTTCGGTAGCACGCGCGGCACGCAAAGCATCGAGCACTTGCGCCCTGGTGCGGCCCCGTAGCTCGAAAAGCAGGAACGGATCTCGGTCCAGCGCTTCGCCCAGCACGTAATGAGTGGCCGCCACGTGCTTGCACGGGTTGGCCCAGTCGGGGCAGGTGCACTTGGTCACGAGGTCAGCCTCCTTCAGCGGGAAGAGGCTCGCCCGCGTTTGCTTGAACGCGCTATCGATCTCGCGCGGCATCTCGCCTGCCAGCAGCTCGGCCGAAAATTGCGCCTGGCTCGCCATCGCCGCGATCGCTTTATCCCAGACCGTGTCGGCGAGCGTCGTGAGCGCGATCGTCACCGTGTACGGCGTTGGGCGCGAGCCGGTTACCTTGGCGCTGACCCGTCCCGCCTTCACGATGAGGTCGTGCGTGCGGCCGGCTCGCGCGTAGCTGCGACCGCGGGCGAGCCGGTTCGAATAGCCGTGCGACATACGCTCCAGAGCCTCGATCCAGCGCCGGCCCCACCAGGTGGCGCCGCTTTTCTTGAGCTTGATGCCTCGCTGCGGCGGCGGTTGCTTCGGCGCGGGCATGTACCAGCCCCATCCGTCCCAGCGGCTCACGAGCGCACCTCCGCGGCGCGGGCATGACTGCGGCGGCCCGCGCTTCGCGCCCTGCGTGTAAGCGCGATGTCTACGTCATCGATCGCGTCGTCCTCGCCGTCCACGGCAGCGGCGGCGGACAGCGCGAACAGCTCGCGCAGATCGGCGTTGCCGAGCTCGGTGATCCACTTCTCGCCCGTGCCCACCACCTTGGCGGCGAGGTCGCGCTTGCTCTCCAGCATGCCGTCGACCTTCTCCTCCACCGTGCCGGCGCAAACGAGCTTGTGGATCTGCACGCTGCGCCGCTGGCCGATGCGATAGGCGCGGTCCGTTGCCTGGTCTTCGACCGCCGGATTCCACCAGCGGTCGAAGTGGAACACGTGGCTCGCCGCCGTCAGGTTGAGGCCGGTTCCGCCCGCCTTGACGGAAAGCACGAAGACGCGCGGGCCGTGCGCTTCCTCCTGGAAACGCCGCACCATTTCGTCACGGGCCCTGCGAGGGGTGCCGCCGTGCAGGAATGCGACCTCGACCCCGAGCCGCTGCGCCAGGTGCGCGACCAGGCGATCACCCATCTCCCGGAACTGGGTGAAGACGAGTGCCTTGTCGCCCGCGGCGAGCGCCTCCTCGAGCATCTCCGCCGTGCGGTCGAGCTTGCCGGAGCGCCGCGGCAGCGGCCCCGCTTCGCCGAGGTATTGCGCCGGGTGGTTGCAGATCTGCTTCAAGAACATCAGCAGCGCCAGCACCCGGCCGCGGCGCTCGATGCCGTCGGCCGCTTCGATGCGCCGCATCTCCTCGTCGAGCACCGCCTGGTAGAGTGTGGCCTGCTCGCGGGTCAAGGTGCATACGACCTTCATCTCGTTCTTCGGCGGAAGATCCTGGATGATCGCGGGATCGCTCTTGAGCCGCCGCAGCAGGAACGGGCCCGCGATCCGGCGCAGCCGCGCCGCGGCCTCATCGTTGCCGTAGCGCTCGACCGGGACGGCGAACTCGCGGCGGAAGGTCTCGAGCGGGCCGAGCAGCCCCGGATTCGCGAACTCGAGGATCGACCACAGCTCGGCGAGGCGGTTCTCGACCGGTGTGCCGGTGAGCGCGAAGCGGTGCATCGCCGGCAGCGCGCGCGCCGCTTTCGCAGTCACCGACGCGGCGTTCTTGATGTTCTGCGCTTCATCCAGCACCAGGGCCGACCACTGCACGGAACAGAGCAGCGCCGCGTCGCGTCGCAGCAGGCCGTAGCTCGTCACCACGACAGTGCCCGCTCCACGCGGGATGTCCTCGGATACGCGCGCCCGGTCCATGCCGTAGTGGCGTACGACGCGAAGATCAGGGGCGAAGCGCGCGGCCTCGCGTTCCCAGTTGCCGAGCACCGACGTGGGCGCAACCAGTAGCGCGGGACGCTGGTCCTCGGCCGAGTGCTCCAGGCGGTGCAGCAGGAATGCGAGGATCTGGATCGTCTTGCCCAGGCCCATGTCATCGGCCAGACACGCACCCAGCTCCAACGCGCCCATCGTCTGCAACCAGGCGAGCCCCCGCTCCTGGTACGGGCGCAGCGTGCCGCGAAAACCCAGCGGCGGCGCGGCGGCGCGAGCCGCGCCCTCGCGCAGCCGCGCAAGCAGATCGCCGAAGGCGCCGGCTGCCGTCACCGCGACGCGAGTACCGCCGAGGCGTATCTCGCCCGCAAGTGCGCCCACGATCGCCTCGCGCGTGCTGATCCGTCCTTGCTTCTCCGCCAAGCGCCGGTTGATCTCGGCGAGCTCGCGCGGATCGACGGCGATCCAGCGACCACGATGGCGAACGAGCGGCGCCTTGTGCCGGGCCAGGGCCGCGAGCTCGCGCGCGCTCAACGTCTCGTCGCCGAGGGCCACCTCCCACTCGAAGGCCAGAAGCTGGTCGAGGCCGAGGCCAGCCGTACCCTCAACCGCGCCTGCTACTCGGGTTGCGCCGTTCACGCGCATCCTCAGCTTCAGCCGGCGTTGTCCCGCCGCGGTAAGCTCGGCCGGCACGATGACGCCGAAGCCCGCATCGGCAAGCACGCGAGCGCCATCGCTCAGGAATTGCCACGCAGCGGCCAGATCCAGCGCAGCCGCTTCGGGCCTTGCTTCGGCGAGAGTCGAAGCAATGGCGGGAAACAGCCGCGCGGCTCTTCCCAGGGCTTCGAGCAGCGATTCCTGCGGGTCGCGAAACGCGCGCCCCAGCTTGGCGAGGCTGCGCCCCGTGGTGCCCCAGACCTCGGCCGCCGTGACGAGCAGGCTCGAGTCGTCCGGCGATTGCAGCAGGTAGCGCAGCGTGAAGGACTCGGACCCGGCCTCGGGCAGCTCCAGGCGGAAGCAGGCACGCAGGCGCCCGAGCGCGCCGAGCGCGGGCTCGCTCCAGGCGCCGAGATCGTCGAGCAGCGTACGCTCGCCAAAGCCCTCGGCCTCGAACGTTCCGTCCCCTGCCGAGAGCGCCGCTTCCCAGCGCCGCTCCCAGGGTATGAAGCCGGCATCGCCGTTGCCGCGACGCTTTGTCGCGCGCGACCCCGGAAGCGCCGCTTCTCCCCGCGCGCTGCGGACGAGGGCGTCGACGGTGGCATCCAGAAACGCGCGCAGCAGCGCCTCGGGCGTCCAGACCGCGCGCGCGGCGGCCCCCGCGACCGGCACCGCATGGGCCGCGGGCGGCATGCTGCGGGAGAGCGCATTCACCTGCGCGGCGTCTTCCGGCGCGGCCAGCGCCGCACCCCAGCGGACGAACGCCCGCTCGCGCAAGCGCCCGACGATCGGCACCACGCGCTCGCGGCTCACCAGGTCGAGCACGAGCTTGCTGGCAAGGCTCCAGGCAGCCACCGACGCCGGAAGCGAAGGCATCTCGGCCGCCGGAACGAGCGCGAGGCTTGCCACTGTGTCCAGCAGCGGCAGTGCCAGGCCGGGGACCGACGCGCGCCTGTCGGCGGTAACGAGGCCGAACTGGGCGGGCAAGCCGCGTTGCGCCACCGCGACGAGCGCGGGCGGCAGACGCTTCTCACCCCACAGGAAGAACTCGGTTCGGTCCGGGAGAAAAACGAGGGACACCGTGATAATCGCGCCTGTCTTTTGTTCGCGCTGGTTTCCTGGCGCGGATGCGCTGAGCTCCAGCGAATTGGAGCAGTATTCTGCCACCGTTTATGAATTCCGCGCCTGGCAGCCGGCGGCGATCGACGACTTCCTGCCATGCTCGATGCGGGAAGCGACCCGCATCGCGGAGTCCCGGACGGATCGCTATGCGACGCGCCGGGCGTGGGCGATCTCTCGGCGCTCGATCGGCCGGAGCTGCGCGAGCTCCAGCGTAACGACGGCAATAGTTTCACCATCGAGCGACATGAACTCGACTTCGTACGCTTTCCCATCGCGATGGACATGTACGATCGTCCCCACGTCCCCGGCGGCGAGCTTCTCGCCCGGCAGGTCGGACGTAAGCACTACCCGATCATGCTCTTTGAATGCTGGCGTACGCTACCTCTGTCGCGGATATGCGGTGATCAGCCGCGGCCGGTATTCTGCTTCGACGATCCATACCGTGCGTACCAACGGCGGTCGCCCATCGGGAGCCTGCAACGATCCGTCCACAATGTAGCGCGTACCGTGCGGCACGTGAGACCGGGGATGAGGCCGCCCGGGCTCGATACCTCGAAGCGATCCTCGAAGAACCACACTTCCGTTGCCCGCCCTGCTGACTTCCAGATCGATTCTGTAGTTTCATGCCCCTGCCGTCATCGTTCTCGCCGCAGGACGGTCGGTCTGCGTTGGGGCGCGCAGCACACTTCCCCGCACGGTCACGACTGCCACCGTATTGCCCGTCATGTCGAAGAATTCGACGCTGTAGCCCTCTTCCGTCCCCGGCACAGCGTGGCGCTCGACCACGGTGCCTACGTCTCCGGCTTTCAGGCTGTCCTCCGGCAGGTCCGCCGTCAGAATGACTTCGGAATAGAGTTCGAATGCCATTTCTTCACCTCGGATACAAGGTTATCAGCCGCGGAACATCCGTGCCCTTGTCGATCTGCCAGACGCTCTGGAAAAGAATACGCCGGCCGCTCGGTGTTGCAAGCGTCGCGCGGATGTCGAAGCGCTTTCCGTAGGGATTCTCTCTCGCAACGGCGAAGTCGGCGGTCAAGTGCTGCCCTCTCAGATCGCCTTCGAGTTTATCTGGAAGCGGGCCAAAGGTTTCGGTTGTCTCCTGCCCATCAACGTTGCCCGGCAGTCACGAACAAGCCTCCACCGCTATGGCAGGTTTGTCCGATAAGAATCGGGCCACTGACGGCTGCCGCGAACTCGATGCGCATGCGTCCGGAAATGCCGCCGTGAGGGCCTGATACACACTCGATCGCCTCGATCCGTGCGGGCCTTGGGAGATTTCGTCGTGCGAGTTCGGCTGTGGCATCAGCGACCAACGCGTCGCGGTCCGTTATCCTTTTGGGATGCCGTGTTACTCGATATTCCGTGGCGCTTTCCCAGCGCGTCGCCGGAGCAAGCAACGGATCGTCCGCGTCAGTGACAATGGATGTCAGTTTCAGTTTGCCTGCCGCACCAGCCCGCAAGACGGCTAACCCGACCAACGATGCAGCGAGTATGGACAGATGTCGCCTTTCATCACGAGTCGGACGGCGATGCTCCATCACGTGGGGCGCTACGATCAGCAGGCGGTCACGCGCAAGGTCCGTGATGAATGCGAGATGTTGATGTCCGTTCCCTCGCACCGGTGCTCCATTGCGCTCGTGCCCGGTAAAGAAGGGCGGCAGTGGTTTCCGCAGTCCGAGCATGTCTTGCACCCGGGCCATCACTGCCCGACGGAGGGATGCGGAAATCGTCGCCGGTCTAGCTCCATCCGCCAGGTCCCCGACAATTCGGAAGGCGTGCACACCGATGACGCTTTCAACCGGCCGCATAAGTCCGAGACCAGCATAACGTCCATCGCCAAGTACCAGTGGACCTTGCACGGGTGTTGTGAAAGAAATTACCGCATGCCAGAGGCGCGCCTTGGCGAAGCGCGTGCCGGGCGAAAAAAGCTCCGCCCGTGATCCTTTCGCTTCGAAGGGTTCCCGCTGGACTCGCACTGACGCCACCGATGCTCGAACACCGGCATGGCGCAATGCGTGCATCACTGCACCAGCAGCACGCTGGTATTCGGCCAGCCGCTCTGGACCACCCTTGGCTTCCGCGCGTAAGCGTGCGGGTTCGATGCGGCGGCGGCCAGTTTCCTCAGAGAGCACCAGCGGCGTGACACTGCGCCAGACGCGAGCGGACTCACTGGAGCCGAGGCCGTAATGTTCCAATATCGAGCGATCCTCTGCTGGAACCAGTTGAGTGTTTGAATGGAGTTCCCCGGTAGTCTCGTCAATCGAGGAGGCGATTTCGAGTCCAGAAAATGCCCAGGCAATGTCGTCCACGCGTAGCGGACAATTGGGTGGCACTTCCACCGCCACGCGCCGGACGTCTCGGCTTACATGCACATGCCCAATGGACGGCAAAGGCAGAATGCGCACGCGCCGGTGCTTGTCTGCCTCGGTCGCGTTGCGTCCGATCAGAACGCTAGTAATTTCACTGCGCTTGTCGGGCAGTTTGTCCCAAAGATTCCAGGCCGCTCCGCACTGTGGCGTGCCTTCCGCGTCGACTCGGCCACGTATCCTCAGGACGAGTTCGACAATTCGCGCCAGTGGCCAAGGCGCGAAGGGCGAGCCCGCCTTGACGGTGTTGCGCAGATCGAATAGCAAACGGCTTATCGAGCTGTTGTAGGACACCGACCGGAAACGCGGCTTGGGCGCCTGCGTAAAGAGCAGTGTTCCCTTTTTCGTCTTGGTGAAACGATGCCCGTTGGCTCGATGCCGCTCGCACAAGCTGTTCAAAGAACCGCTTTCCGGGCAATCCAGCGCCGTCCCCTCACCGCTGTCGCAAGGCCGATAGATGGCACCCGCATAGGTTTCGAGCCGGCGCTCACACTCGACGAGATCGACTACCTCGCCCACTGCCCACGCCATGTCCACGCCGCGACCGAGTTGGTAGAGGCGCTCGGC
>WYBJ01000087.1 GCA_011525945.1 Burkholderiaceae bacterium
CCCATACTGGTGCCGGCGATGCAGTCCACCGGCACTCGGTATTCCTCCAGCACTTTCAGCACGCCCACGTGCGCAGCCCCGCGCGCACCGCCGCCTGACAGCACCAGGCAGATCTTCGGGCGCGGGCGAGAATCGGGCGCATTCGTTGCGGCCGCTGATCCGGCGGCGGGCGCAAGACCCGGCCGCCCGATCCCCGCCGCTAGCGCGAGAGCAACCATTCCAACGAAGAACGCTTGTCGAGTCGGCACGGTGCACTCCCTCGTCAGACAGCAGCGCGGGTGCTGCAACTGGTCTGAAAAGATTGCATGCGACTGCTCATCGCCCTGGTGGGGCGGCATCGAGTCGAGCGCCGCTCGGTACGGGAGCACGGATGCGGCGCGAGAAATCGGCTGCCTGGTCCGCGGCATGCGCGCGTACATTGGCGTACGCCTGGCGTTTCAACTCGTCGAAGGATTTCGACGTGTCCAGGCGCCCTAATTGGTACAGATACTCGGGAACGTAGCCGCTTGCCAGGATCTTCCAGCTGAAGGGCACGTGCCCGGGATTGGTCTCGCTGTGGAACCATATGTTGGTGGTGCAGTTCGTCGTGAGCGTGTTGTAGAACTCGGGCTGCGCGTGCAAGCCGTTGATCTTCGCCATGTAGGAGCGAAAGAGACGGCGGGCGTTCTCGGTCGGCCCGTACACCCGAAAGACGTATACGTGCTCGGGAGGATCCTTGCGGTAGTTGGTGCGAAGCCGAATCACGTCGCGCTCGTCGGCGACGACGTAGAAAAGCTCGTACTGCCGGAAGAAGCCGCGCAGGGTCGAATAGCTCTCGGTCTTCTCCTTGCGCGTTTCGATCGAGACGGCGAGGTGATTGCCGTCGGAAAACGCGAAGCTGACGAAGACATGCGCGATCGCGGGGCCCATCCAATACACGGCGATCAAGTCCACCCCTTGCAATTCGCGCACATCGAAGCGCTTGTCGTAGTACGCGGGGGTGTAGTCGGTTTCGCTGCGATAGTCGAAGTTGCGAATATTGCGCACGGTAACGATGTCGCCATTGATTTCGGCGCGCGGCAGGACGGCTACGTCGGTCTGCCAGTCGCGCTCGTTCGACGGCTCGAGCGCGGCCCACCAGGCGACGGTCGCGCCGAAGATCGCGAGATAGATGGTCATGGCGGTCCAGCGCCAACGCGCGGCCGGCATGGCCAGCAGCATCGCGACTCCCAAGGCGGCTGCGAGCATCGCCAGCACCCTGCGCGCCTCGTCGCCGAACGGGCCCGCGTACAACAGCACGAGACTGGTCCAAACGGCGATCGCCAGCATCAGCACAAACAACCCCGCCCACGCCATGGCGCAAGCGCAGCGAACGACCAAACGCCTCATGCTTTCTCCCTGCGGGCTGCGCGCAACCCGTAGCGGGCGCCGGCCGCCCGGTCGGATAGACATGCAAAGGCGAGACACACCGAGAGCTGCGTGGTCGCCGAGTCTGCGCTGCCCAGCAGGAACTTGATCAGCTTGGCCGCGATGTCATCGCCCGGGAGCAGCATGAGTGCGATCGGAATCATCGGCGCCAGCGCCGCGACAGCCAGGGAAAGGAGGAGCCTGCGGCTGGCCGGAATCAGGCTCATGTTATCGACCACTTCCACGCTGCTGCCGAGATCCGCGAGCGTCTGCAGGTCGGGCGTTCCGAGCAGCTCGCCGCGGTGGCGTACGCCCTCACCGATCCACTTGCAATCGAACTCGTCGACGTAGCGCGCGGCCAGCTCCATGTAACGCGTCGTGCCCTCGGCCAGAGCCTCCCAGAGCTTGCGTGAAAAGAGGAACAGCGGCCCCACGAACAGCACGAAGTTCCCGACCAGCAGGAAGCACAGCCTCGAATACAGCATATTCAGGGTCATCAATCCGGCGAGGACGTCTTCGGCGAAGTTCGCCGCGAGCACGCACGACATGCCGAAGACGAAGAACGAGAACTCGGCGTGCACGATCCCCAGGTAGCCGAGTCCGCCGGCGCGATCCGGGTGGGTTGGAATGAGCTTCAGCGCCAGCCGCGACAGTCGCAACAGGAAGTACACCCAGAGCAGCAGCGCCCATAGCCAGCGAAGAATCAAGTAGCGGAAAACGGGCAGACATACGAACCAATACCATCGACCTAACAGGGTAGGCGCCGCGGCGCGAGCCGGGTCGTACCCATCGGTCGCACCGGAGAACAGCGGCAGCGGCGTGTACGTTATGGCAAGCCCAAGGGTCAGTGCCAGGCAGACAACGTCGGGTACGAAAGAATCGCGCAGGCGCTTCACGGTCGTGACATGACGCACGAGTTCCCCGACCGCCTGCCCGCGCACGACACCCGAAAGGATCAGGTAGCGGGCAAAGGCGGCCATTCGAGGCGCTGCGCTCGATGCGCACATGAAGAGCATCGGAATCACGATCAGCAGGCGAACGTGGCCGGCGATCACGTCCAGCGAGAAGATCCGGTGCAGCTGACCTTCCAGCGCCGCAAGCGCGACCAGAACGGACCAAAGCGCTATGCCGAGGGCGAATCCGACCGGGGTCACGTTCGACCCCCGGGCGAGCTTGAGTCGCGCGAGCAAGGCATGCAGCGGTCCGCCGAAGACTGAGAACCCGGCGAAGCTTTCCGTCACGCCGCCCGGATCCCCCCCATGGTGCGGTTGCTCCCCCGGCGCCTGCGGCTCGATCGTGGTGCTTGCCATCCGCGCTACCTCGGAATTCAATGGATGCCGGTCCGCGGCGCATCCGTCGTCCACGCTTGCGGCTCGATGCGCGCGCGGGCGGAGCGGAGGCGCGGCGGACCCGTACCGACCCTAGCGGTCATCCGCCTCGAACTCAATTGGCCGATAGTCCAATGGGCACCTCACCGAATTGGCCCTCGACGCCCGACAGCGATGCGCGATCCCTCCCGCCGTCGGCACTTTCGGTCGCATTTTCGCGCACAGACGCGGCCATCCATCTTGGACCAAGGTCCAATTTGCCTCACCCGATGATCGGTCTATGGTTGCGCCCATCATGACGAAGCCCCGCCCGCTGATCGCCGTGGTGGATGACGAAGAGTCGGTGCGGATCGCGTTGCAGCGGCTGATTCGCTCCGCGGGGCTGGACGTGATTACCTTTCCGTCCGGAACGGAGTTTTTTGAGTACACGCAGTGCGCGGCTCCGGATTGCATCGTTCTCGATCTGCATATGCCGAATATGAGCGGGTTCGATGTCCAGGCGCGTTTGTCGGAGCGTGGGAGTCGCGTGCCCGTGATCGTCATCACCGGACACGATACGGAAGAGACCAGTGCGCGTGCGCGCGCCGGCGATATGAGCGCTTACCTGCTGAAGCCCGTCGACGAACGTGTCCTCCTGGGTGCGATCGCGAATGCACTGGATGCGGGCGCGAACAGCGCCGGCGCGCAGCCGGAGTGAGGTTTCGATGCGCCGCATCGACCTTCGATCCATGGGAAGCCGTGGCTAACAACGTCAGACAAAAGGAGAATGTGATGATTTGCAAGACAGTCACC
>WYBJ01000088.1 GCA_011525945.1 Burkholderiaceae bacterium
CAACTTTGCGTCGTTCATGTCGATCACCATGCCTCGCATCATGATCGATTCCAGCGCCCACTCCAGACTCATACCCCGTTAGAAACACGGCCCACCCTTCAGACTCATACCCCGTTGGAAAAGACTTCGGCTGGACGGCGCACGCCCTCGCGTGTAAAGTCCGTGCGGCACGGCCGCAGCAGCGCAATTTCTTCCGGCTTCCGTGCCAGATGCAACAGTGCGGAGCCGATCGCGTTCGATGTACACCTCGACGCTGGCGCAAGCGATCGAAAGTAGGGCGCGTACGCCCGCCTTGGGGTAGTTCGGTGGTGGCCCAACGAGCGCCCGGCAGGAGGATACGGCGGTTGTGATCTCGGTCTGGACCACGCTTGCTGTGACCGTCGTTGCGGCTTGGGTGCTCGGTTATTTCGCCGCGCCGCTGTGGCTCTGGACCCTTGCTGCTGTCGCGGTGGGCTTCGTCGCCGGCGCGGGATCGATCTTCTGGCTCGTATTCGTGCTCGTCGCGACGCTCTGCAATGTTGTGCCGCTGCGCCGTGCGCTCATCGCCTCGCCCCTGTTCGCGCTCTTTCGCCGCATCTTGCCGGCCATTTCGCAAACCGAGCGCGAAGCGCTCGACGCGGGCACGGTGTGGTGGGAGGGGGATCTGTTCAGCGGCCGGCCCGATTGGCGCAAATTTCTCGCCTATCCCGCTCCGCGCTTGAGCGCGCAGGAGCAGGCATTCGTCGACGGCCCGGTCGAAACGCTCTGCCGCATGGTCGACGATTGGGAAGTGACGCGCGAGCTGGGCGACCTGCCCGCGCAAGCGTGGCAGTACATCAAGGACGAGGGCTTCCTCGGGATGATCATCCCCAGCCAGTACGGCGGCAAGGGGTTCAGCGCGCTTGCGCACTCCGAGGTGGTGATGAAACTCACCTCGCGCTCGACCACCGCTGCGGTGTCGGTGATGGTGCCAAATTCGCTCGGTCCCGCCGAGCTGCTGCTGCACTACGGCACGCAATCGCAGAAGGATCACTATCTGCCGCGCCTCGCGCGCGGGCTCGAAGTGCCCTGCTTCGCACTCACCAGCCCCGAGGCGGGCTCCGATGCCGGCAGCATACCCGACTACGGCATCGTCTGCCGCGGCGAGTGGCAGGGACGCTCGGACGTGCTCGGCATGCGCCTCACCTGGGAGAAGCGCTACATCACCCTGGGTCCGATCGCCACTCTGCTCGGGCTCGCCTTTCGCCTGTACGATCCGCAGCGCCTCCTCGGCGGCGAGCAGGATCTCGGCATCACGCTCGCGCTCATCCCGACCGATACGCCGGGCGTACACATCGGGCGGCGCCACTTGCCGCTCGACTCGGCCTTCATGAACGGCCCCAATTGGGGACGCGAGGTGTTCGTGCCGATGGATACGGTCATTGGCGGCGTCGAGCAGGTGGGCCAGGGCTGGCGCATGCTGATGAACTGCCTCGCGGCCGGACGCTCGATTTCCTTGCCGGCCAACGGCGTCGGCGTCGGCAAGCTGTGCGCGCTCACGGTCGGCGCCTATGGGCGGGTGCGCAGCCAGTTCAACATTCCCATCGCGCGTTTCGAAGGCGTGCAGGAGGCGATCGCGCGCATCGGCGGCAATTTATACGTCATGGATGCGGCACGCATCATGACCGCGGGCGCGGTCGACCTCGGCGAGAAACCCGCGGTCGTATCGGCGATCGTCAAGTACCACCTGACCGAGCGCGGTCGGCGCGTGATCAACGACGCCATGGATGTGCACGGCGGCAAGGGTATCTGCCTCGGGCCGAGCAACTATCTCGCCCGCGTCTACCAGGCGACGCCCATTCCCATCACAGTGGAGGGCGCGAACATCCTGACGCGCTCGATGATCATCTTCGGCCAGGGCGCGATCAGAGGCCATCCGTTCGTGCGTGAGGAGATCGAGGCAACGCACGATGAGGATGGCCGCCGCGCGCTGGTGCGCTTCGATCGTGCGCTCTTCGGTCATGTCGGATTCGTCGTCACCAACGTCTGCCGCGCGCTCTGGCTGGGCCTGAGCGAAGCGCGTCTGGCGCGCGTGCCGGGCGACGCACACACGCGCCGCTACTACCAGCAACTCACCCGCATGTCGGCTGGTTTTGCCCTCGTCGCCGACCTGTGCATGCTGACCTTGGGCGGCTCGCTCAAGCGGCGCGAATTGTTGTCGGCGCGGCTGGGCGACATCCTGAGCCAGCTCTACCTCGCCTGCGCCGCGCTCAAGCGCTATCACGACGCCGGCTCGCCGGCGGACGACCTGCCGATGCTGCATTGGGGCGTGCGCGATGCGCTCTATCGCATTCAGGAAGCGTTCTTCGTCGTTTTCTGCAACCTGCCCAATGCGGCGGCGGCGTTGCTGATGCGCTGGATCGTGTTCCCGCTCGGACGCATGTTTCGTGTGCCTCCCGACGAGCTCGGTCGCGACATTGCGCGCATCCTCGGCACGCCCGGACCCGCACGCGAGCGCCTGACGCGCGGCGCCTACGTTCCGAGCGAGGAGAGCGATCCGGTCGGCGCCCTGGAAGCGGCGCTGCGAGCGGCCATTGCGGCCGAGCCGGTCGAGGCGAAAATCCAGGCGGCCGTGCGCGCGGGGACCATTGCGGCGCGCTGGACAGCGGAGCAGGTCGAGGTGAGTCTCGCGGCCGGCCTCATCAGCGCCGAGGAGGCGCAGACGCTGGAACGCGCCGCGCGCCTGCGCCGCAAGGCGATCATGGTGGACGATTTTCCGCGCGATCTGGACCGCAGCGAGCTTGTCCAGACTACCGAGCCGGTGAGCTTCGAGCCGTTGCGCGCTGCATTCGAAGCCGCGCGCGCCGGTAGCGCCGCGTGAGGCCGGTGAGCGCGCGACGACAACGAGAGCAAGCGGGGAGAGAACATGGCTGAAAACGGCCGCGGGGTCGACACCATTTCGGTCACGGAGGCAAAGACGCTCGACGGATTGTTTTGCGAGCGCGTGCGCCGTACGCCGAATGCCGCCGGTTATCGCGAATACGACGAGACCGAGGGTCGCTGGCGCGACCATACCTGGAAGGACATCGAGCGGCAGGTGGCGCGCTGGCAGCACTCGCTTCAACGCGACGGGGTGGGCGCGGGTGACCGGGTGGCAGTCATGCTGCGCAATTGCACCACTTGGGTCATCTACGACCAGGCTGCCATGGGTCTGGGCGCGGTGGTCGTGCCGCTCTATACCCAAGACCGTCCCGACAACGTCGCTTACATCATCAAGGACTCCGGCGCGAAGGTTCTGCTGCTCGACTCGATCGAGCAATGGCGGGCATTCGAGCCGGTGCGCGATCAACTCGCCGGGCTCGTGCGCGTGCTGCTGATGAAACGCCCGCAGGGCGATACGGGCGACGAGCGCGTGCTTTACGCCGAACGCTGGTTGCCCGAAGCGGCGACCGAGGTCGAGCATGTCAATGTCGATCCGATGCGGCTTGCTTCCATCGTCTACACCTCGGGGACCACGGGTCGGCCCAAGGGCGTGATGTTGTCGCACAACAACATGCTCACGAACGCGTATGCGGCTACGCTCAAGATGGCGGTGCGTCGCGACGACGTCTTCCTGTCGTTCCTGCCGCTGTCGCACACCTTCGAGCGCACGGTGGGCTACTACCTCACCGTGATGACCGGTGCGCTCACCGCCTATGCGCGCTCCGTTCAGGTGCTGGGCGAAGATCTCGTGAGCGTGCGCCCGACGATACTGATCTCGGTGCCGCGCATTTACGAACGCGTCTACGGCGCAATCCAGGCGCGCCTTGCCGCGGGCCCCGCGATCCGCCGCAAACTCTTCCAGAAGGCAGTCGATGTGGGCTGGCGGCGCTTCGAGCATACCCAGGGTCGCGCCGGCTGGTCGGCCGCATTCCTGCTGTGGCCACTGCTCGATGCGCTCGTCGCGAGCAAGATCCGCGCACGCCTCGGCGGTAATCTGCGGGCGGCCCTATCTGGAGGGGCTGCGTTGCCGCCCGATATCTCGCGCGTGTTCATCGGCCTGGGGCTTACGATACTGCAGGGTTACGGGCTCACCGAATCGAGTCCGATCATCAGCGCCAACAGCATAGAAGACAACGTACCCGCAAGCGTCGGCACGCCGATTCGCGACGTGGAGGTGCGCGTCGGCGACAACGACGCCCTGCACGTGCGCGGGCCCAATGTCATGATGGGGTACTGGAACAACGCCGAAGCGACCGCGGCCATGTTCACTGCCGACGGCTGGCTCAACACCGGCGACACGGTACGCATCGATGAGGCGGGTCACATATTCATCACCGGCCGGCTGAAGGAGATCATCGTACTTTCGAATGGCGAGAAGGTGCCGCCGGTGGATATCGAGACCGCCATCATGCGCGACCCCTTGTTCGAACAGGTGCTGCTGATCGGCGAGGCGAGACCTTACCTTTCGGCTATTGCGGTACTGAACCGGGAGCAGTGGGAGAAGATGGCGGCCGCGCTCGGCATCGAGGCGCAGGCCGACGATGCGCTGCGCGAGGCGCCGGTCGTGCGCCAGGCGTTGGAGCGTGTCGGCGCACAGATGCGCGAGTTCCCCGGTTATGCGCAGGTGCGCCGCGTGACACTGACGCTTGAGCCGTGGAGTGTGGAGAACGGCCTGCTGACACCCACGATGAAGCTCAAACGCACGAGGGTGATGGAGAAGTTCGGTGCGGAACTCGATGAGATGTACAGTGGGCATGGGGGGCGCTGAAGGGTGAACCGCGAAGTGCGAAGCGCACTCGCCGCAAGCCGCGTCACGGGCAATGCTACGTGCACCAGTCGAAGGATGCGAACATGAACGAAGAGCACGCCGCCGGCCTGCCGGCAGGTCGCGATCCGGTCTTGCGCGTGGTACCCATGCCTTCGGACGCGAACTACGCCGGCGACATCTTCGGCGGCTGGATCATGTCGCAGGTCGACATCGCCGGCAGCATCCCGGCGATTCGTAGGGCGCGCGGGCGCGTTGCGACCGTCGCGGTCAATTCGTTCGTGTTTCGCAAGCCGGTTTTCGTCGGCGACTTGGTGAGTTTTTATGCCGATGTCGTTCGCGTCGGCAACACGTCGATCACCGTCGACGTGGAGGTGTTCGCGCACCGGCGCCCGCTCGGCGATGTGTGCGTCAAAGTGACCGAAGCCACACTGACGTATGTCGCGGTCGACGATGAACGCCGGCCGCGTGTCGTATCGCCGCAACAGGGCGTCGAATGAGTCGACATTGCTCCGCTGCCGCTGCAATATCGGACGGCGTTGGCGTACGATGGAGTCGGTTCCACGCCAGGAGAACGGCCATGAAACGGAACTTGATCGCAGCGGCGCTAGGTGCCGCATTCGCGTCTGGAGCGGGCTCGGCTTACGCTGGCGCCTTCGGCATCGCGACGCAATCCGGTACGGGGACGGGCAACGCCTACGCCGGCGGCGCGGCCGCTGCCGAGGATGCGAGCGTCGTTTGGACCAATCCGGCGGCGATGTCGGCGCTCGCGCCGGGCAAGCACCTATCCATCGCCGCTCAGGTGCTGAACACGTCATTCAAATTCCGCGACGAGGGTTCGACCATTCCCGCGATTCTGGGCAGCGGCAATGGCGGCGACGGCGGCGGCTGGGCGGTCGTGCCGAACGGCTACTTCGCGATGAACGTCGACAACAAGCTGAGCGTGGGCGTGGGTGTGAACGTGCCGTTTGGCTTGAAGACCGAATACAACTCGGGCTGGATCGGCCAGCGCATCGCGCTTCTGTCCGAAATCAAGACGGTCAACATCAATCCTTCGATCGCCTACAAGGTGGCGCCCAATGTGAGCGTTGGCGCGGGCCTCAGCGCACAGTATCTGGAGGCCGAGCTGAGCAATGCCAGTCAATTGGGTACCTCCCGGCTCAAGGCCGACGACATCGGCTGGGGTGTGAACGTCGGCATCATGGTGCAGGCTTCACCCGGGACGCGCGTCGGCTTGCATTACCGCTCGTCGATCAAATACGAGCTCGACGGTGACGCAAGGTTCTCCGCCGTTCCGGCGGCGAACGCGAATATGCGCGCGGATCTGCGTGTGCCGGAGAATGCCTCGCTCAGCATCGTGAGCGCCGTGACGCCGCTGTGGGAACTGATGGCCGATCTGACCTGGACGCGCTGGAGCCGGATCAAGTCGATCGTACCGATTTGCCGCGGGGTTTCGTTCGGCGTGTGTCCGGTGTCGGGTAATGCGCTGGTGGGCGCCACGTTGCCGACGAACTGGAAGGACACTTGGCGCGTCGGCGTGGGTGCGAACTACCGCTACAGCGCGGCCTGGAAGTTCCGCTTCGGCCTCGCCTATGACCCGACGCCGACCAACAACACCGACCGCACCGCGCGGCTCCCCGATGAGGACCGCTTCTGGGTGGCGCTCGGCGCGCAGTACGCGGTGTCGAAAAACGGCAAGCTCGATCTGGCTTACGCGCACGAGTTCGTCTCGGATGCGAAGGTAAACACGCGCGTATTCGGTACGGGATTTCGCCAGATCGGTCACTTCGACAACCGTGCCGACATCCTGACGATTGCGTACTCGCATTCGTTCTGATGCCCGCCCGGCGCACACATGCACGGGCCGCAGCCCGGGCACACTCGCCGCTTGAGGAATCGTCATGAACGCCTCGCAATTCGTCGTTCGCAAGACCGCGGTCCTGGGCGCGGGTGTCATGGGGGCGCAGATCGCCGCTCACCTGGTCAATGCCGATATGCCGGTGGTGCTGTTCGAGCTGGCGGCAAAGGAAGGCGATCCGAACGCCAACGTGTTGAAGGCGATCGACAACCTGCGCAAGCTCGAACCCAGCCCGCTGTCGGTGCGCGCCAAAGCCGATGCGATCGAGGCGGCGAACTACGATCAGCACCTCGATCTGCTGAAGGAATGCGACCTGGTGATCGAGGCGATCTCGGAGCGCATGGACTGGAAACGCGACCTGTATGCCAAGGTGGCGCCGCATATCGGCGCGAACGCGCTCGTTGCGAGCAACACCTCGGGACTCAGCATCGAACACCTTTCCCAGGCCCTGCCGGAGCCGTTGCGCACGCGCTTCTGCGGCGTGCATTTCTTCAACCCGCCGCGTTACATGCACCTCGTCGAGCTCATCCCGGCGGCCGCCACCGACCCGGCACACCTGGACGCGATCGAGGGCTTCCTGGTCACGACACTTGGCAAGGGTGTGATCCGCGCCAAGGACACGCCGAATTTCATCGCCAATCGCATCGGCGTGTTTTCGATGCTGGCTACGCTCTATCACGCCGAAGGGCTCGGCCTCGGCTTCGATGTCGTCGACGATCTGACGGGGACTCGCCTCGGCCGCCCCCGGAGCGCAACCTTGCGCACGGCCGATGTGGTCGGTCTCGACACCTTCGCTCACGTCGTCGGGACGATGGCGCAAAGCCTGCCGGATGATCCGTGGCGGCGCTACTACGCCCTGCCGCAGTGGCTGCAGGACTTGATCGCAGCGGGCGCACTCGGCCAGAAGACGCGCCGCGGCGTGTACCAGAAGCAAGGCGACGAGATTCGCGTGCTCGATCCGGGTACGAAGGCGTATCGACCTGCCGGTGGCAAGGCCGACGACGCAGTGGCCGAGATCCTCAAGCTCGACGATCCCGCGCGCAAGCTCGAGCAGTTGCGGGCATCGAGTCACCCGCAGGCGCAGTTCGTGTGGTCGATCCTGCGCGACACCTTCCACTACTGCGCGGTGCATCTCGAGGCCATCGCGCGCAACGCGCGCGATGTCGATCTGGCGATTCGCTGGGGTTTCGGCTGGGATCGCGGCCCGTTCGAGATCTGGCAGTCGGCCGGCTGGCAGCAGGTGGCCACATGGATCGGCGACGATATCGCGCAAGGCCGCACGATGGCGAATGTCCCGTTGCCCGCGTGGGTATGCGAGCCCGGCCGCACCGGCGTACACGATCCTCAAGGCTCGTATTCGCCGGTCGAGCGCGCGAACGTGCCGCGCCCGTCGCTGCGGGTGTATCGCCGCCAGCCCTTCCCCGATCTGTTGCTCGGCGAGCCGCGCCGATATGGCGAGACCGTGTTCGAGAACAGCGGCGTGCGCCTCTGGCACAGTGGCGACGACGCGGCGGTCGTGAGCTTCAAGAGCCGTATGCACGCAATCGGCGAAGACGTGCTCGACGGCGTGCTGCAGTCGATCGAGATCGCCGAGCGCGATTTTGCCGGATTGATCATCTGGCAGACCGAGCCGCCGTTCTCGATCGGCGCCAACCTGAAGAAGGACGCCGCTGGGCAACGCCGCTCGGAGCCATCGAGCGTCGGGCGCTTCATCCGCAAACTGCGCCGCGAGGCCGAGTCGCTCGCGCTGAAGGCCGCGCGCCAGATGGGCGTCGCCGATCAGTTGATGGCGGGGCGTCTGGCCGAGGTCGAGAAGATCGTGCAGAAATTCCAGGCTACGACCCAGGCCTTGCGCTATTGCGCCATACCGACCATCGCGGCGGCAGACGGGCTCGCGCTCGGCGGCGGCTGCGAGGTCATCATGCATTGCGATCGCGCGGTCGCCACACTGGAGACCTACATGGGATTGGTGGAGGCGGGCGTAGGTCTGCTGCCCGCCGGCGGCGGCTGCAAGGAGGCGGCTTTGCGTGCCGCGCAGGAGGCGCGCGGGTCGGATCTGTTCCCGTTCGTGCGCCGCTACTTCGAACTGATCGCCAAGGCCGAAGTCGCGCGCAGCGGTGAACACGCCAAGGCGCTGGGTTACCTGCGCGGCGCCGACACGATCGTGATGAATCGCTTCGAGCTCTTGACGGTCGCCAAGGCGCAACTGCGCGCGCTCGCCGACAGCGGCTATCGGCCGCCGCTCAAGCCGCGCAACATTCCGGTCGCCGGACGCAGCGCCATAGCCACCTTCCAGGCGTTCATGGTCAACATGCTCGAGGGCGGCTTCATCTCGGAGCACGATTACCTGATCGGCACCAAGGTGGCGGTCGTGATTTGCGGGGGCGAGGTGGAGGCGGGCAGTCTCGTCGACGAGGACTGGTTGCTCGACCTGGAACGCACGCACTTCATGGCGCTGATTGCAACCGAGAAGACCCAGGCGCGCATCGATCACATGCTCAAGACCGGCAAGCCGCTGCGCAACTAGGCCCGTGCCGCTCGTGCCCTCACCCTCGATCCCTCCCGGACGTTCGGAACCGACCATGACACGACAAATCCAGGACGCCTACGTCGTCGCGGCGACGCGTACCGCCGTGGGAAAAGCGCCGCGCGGGATGTACCGCAATACCCGCCCGGACGACTTGCTTGCGCATGTGCTGCGTGCGGCGATGACGCAGTGCCCCGGCGTCTCGCCGGGCGAGGTGGATGACGTCATCGTGGGCTGCGCGATGCCCGAGGCCGAGCAGGGGATGAACGTCGCGCGCATGGGTCTGCTGCTGGCCGGCTTCCCGGACTCGGTTGCGGGTATGACGATCAATCGCTTCTGCTCCTCGGGCCTACAGGCGCTTGCGCTGGCGGCGGATCGCATCCGTCTGGGCGAGGCCGACGTGATGATCGCGGCCGGCACCGAGAGCATGAGCATGGTGCCGATGGGCGGCAACAAGGTTTCCTACAACCCGGCGATTTTCCAGCGCAATGAGAACGTCGGCATTGCTTACGGCATGGGTATCACCGCCGAGCGGGTGGCGCAGCAATGGAAGATCACGCGTGAAGCCCAGGATCTGTTCGCGGCCGAAAGTCATCGCAGAGCACTGCACGCAACGCAGGCGGGCGAGTTCCATGCCGAGATCACGCCGTACCCGATCGAGGATCGCGTACCGGATCTGACCGCACGCGAAGTGGTCGTGAGATCGCGGCGCGCGACCGCCGACGAAGGGCCGCGTGCCGATACCAGCGCGGAGGGGCTCGCGCGCCTTAAGCCCGTGTTCGCCGCCAAGGGCTCGGTGACGGCGGGCAACAGCTCGCAGATGTCGGATGGGGCCGGGGCAGCCGTGCTGATGAGCGAAGCGGCGATGAAGCGCCATGGCCTGAAGGCGTTGGGGCGCTTTGTCGGCTATGCCGTTGCCGGGGTGCCGCCCGAGATCATGGGGATCGGGCCGGTGAAGGCAATTCCGAAAGTGTTGCAGCAGGTGGGGCTGCAGCTTGCGGATATCGACTGGATCGAGCTGAACGAAGCGTTTGCGGCCCAAAGCCTGGCCGTGATCGGCGATCTCGGCCTGGACCGTGCGCGCGTCAATCCGCTCGGCGGCGCGATCGCGCTTGGCCATCCGCTGGGCGCTACGGGGGTGATCCGGGTCGCGACGCTGCTGCACGGGCTGCGCCGGCGCAGTCAGAAATATGGCATGGTGACCATGTGTATCGGTACCGGGATGGGTGCCGCCGGCATATTGGAATCGGCCTGACTGCGTAGCCGTGTGCGCTCGCGCGGCGCACGCGGTTTTCCATCTGCTGCGCATCGGCGTCCTTCGCGCCCCGACGTAGGCCGAACGCAGTCGCGCGCCCGGTGCGGGCCGCGATCGGGCGCGGCCGATTGCCGCTCAATCGAGCTTGGCTTAACATCCAGCGCAGCTGAAGGACTCTCGCAATGTTCGCGCGCGCGCTGCTGCTTTCGTTCGCACTGTATGCCGTGGGGCCTGCCGCTCACGCGGCCGAGGTCGAGGGCGTACGCCTCGACGATCGCATCTACATTGCTCAGGGCGTTCCTGAGCTGGTGCTTAACGGTGCCGGCGTGCGGCGCAAGCTGATCGTCGTCAAGGTCTACGTCGCAGCGCTCTATCTCACCAGAAAGATGACCGCATCCGATGCGGTGCTGTCCGATCCGGGGGCGAAGCGCATCGCGCTGCACATCCTGCAGGAGGAGATCACCGCGGAGCAGTTCATCAGCGCGTTGAACGACGGGCTCGCGGCAAACAATCAGCCGCCCGAGCTGGCGCCCCTGGAGACACGTATTCGCGACCTGGCGGCGATGATGCGGCAGGTGGATCACATCAACCAGGGTGGGGCGGTGCTGCTCGATTACCTGCCGGGTATCGGGACCCGCGTTACCGTCAACGGCGTCACCCGGATCACCATCCCGGGTGCGGACTTCAACCGCGCGCTGTTGCGTATCTGGCTCGGCGGCACGCCGGTCGACGGCCGGCTCAAGCGGGCGTTGCTCGGCAACGAGCCGGACGCGTAGTAAGTCTCGATCCTCACGCTTCAGTCGACGGTCGCGCGCTCGACGCCGCGGGCAGCGCGCTTGCGCTCGTGCTCCTTCAGGTGGCGCTTGCGGATGCGGATCGTCTTGGGCGTGATTTCGACCAGCTCATCGTCGGCGATGAATTCGACCGCGTACTCGAGCGAGATCGCGATGGGCGGGGTGAGCAGAATCGCATCGTCCTTCAACACGGTACGGAAATTGGTGAGTTGCTTCGCCTTCACCGGGTTGACCGTGAGATCGTTGTCGCGGCTGTGGATGCCGATCACCATGCCCTCGTAGACGCGATCGCCCGGCTTGACGAACAGGCGTCCGCGCTCCTGCAGCTTGCCGAGCGCGTATGCCACCGCCTCGCCGTTGTCGCCGGAGATGAGGACGCCGTTACGCCGCCCCGGCATGTCCGGCTTGATCGGTGCGTAATCGTCGAACACGTGGCTCATGAGCCCCGAGCCGCGCGTAAGATTGAGGAATTCGTTCTGAAACCCGATCAACCCGCGTGCCGGAACGCGGTATTCGAGCCGCACCCGCCCCTTGCCGTCGGGCGCCATGTCGGTGAGCTCTGCGCGCCGCGTGCCAAGCGCCTCCATGACCGCGCCCTGGTGGACGTCTTCCAGGTCCACCGTGAGCGCCTCGAACGGTTCGCACAGCACGCCGTCGATGGTGCGCGTGATCACCTGCGGTCGCCCGACCGCGAGCTCGTAACCTTCGCGCCGCATGTTTTCGAGCAAGATGGTGAGATGCAGCTCGCCGCGCCCGGAGACGCGAAAGATGTCGGGGTCGGACGTTTCCTCGACGCGCAGCGCCACATTGGTATTCAGCTCGCGCGCGAGACGCTCCCCTAACTGCCGGCTGGTGACGAAGCGTCCTTCCTGCCCAGCGAACGCAGAGGTGTTGACCTGAAAGGTCATCGTGAGGGTCGGCTCGTCCACTGCCAGCACCGGCAGCGCCTGCGCGCATTCGGGATCGGCAATGGTCGCACCGATGCTCACCGCTTCCACCCCGCTGACAACGACGATGTCACCTGCGGCCGCACTATCGAGCGGCACGCGCTCGAGGCCGCGGAAACCGTGCAACTGTCCGATGCGTGCACGCAGCGGCTGTTGCTCGGCATTCAGTACCACGATGTCCTGGCCCGGGTACAGTCGTCCGCGCTCGATACGTCCGATACCCATGCGGCCGACGTAACTGGAGTAATCCAGCGCGCTGATGCGCAGTTGCAACGCACCGTCCGGATCGCCGGCGGGCGCGGCAACGTGGCGCAGAATCGCCTCGAACAGCGGCCGCATCGAGGCGTTGGCCGCCTGGACGTCGGCGTGCAGTTTCGGCGCGGCCGCCAGATCCAGCACCGCCCAACCCTGCAATGCGGACGCATAGACGACCGGAAAGTCGAGCTGGTCTTCGGTCGCGCCGAGCCGGTCGAACAGGTCGAAGGTCTGGCTCACGACCCACTCCGCGCGTGCGCCCTCGCGATCGACCTTGTTGACGACCACGATCGGGCGCAGGCCGAGCGCGAGCGCCTTGCGCGTCACGAAGCGCGTTTGCGGCATCGGGCCTTCGACCGCATCCACCAGCACCAGCACGCCATCGACCATCGACAGTGCGCGCTCCACCTCGCCGCCGAAATCGCGATGCCCTGGCGTGTCGACGATGTTGATCTTGATGCCTTGGTATTCGACTGCGGTGTTCTTGGCAAGAATGGTGATGCCGCGCTCGCGCTCGAGGTCGTTCGAATCCATGACGCGCTCTGCGACGTGCTGGTGAGCGGCGAATACGCCGGCCTGGCGCAGCAGCTTGTCGACCAGGGTGGTCTTGCCGTGGTCGACGTGGGCGATGATGGCGATATTGCGGATCGGGGCGGACATTGCTGCGGCGCCTGCAGAAGGGGCGCGATTGTAGCACCGTGAGGCGCGCTGCCGCTCACATGTTCGGATAATTCGGTCCGCCGCCACCCTCCGGGGTCACCCAGACGATGTTCTGGGTCGGATCCTTGATGTCGCAGGTCTTGCAGTGGACGCAATTCTGCGCATTGATCTGCAGCCGCGGGTCGCTGCCGTCGGTGTCGCGCACGATCTCGTACACGCCGGCGGGGCAGTATCGTTGCTCCGGGGCATCGTAGCGTGCCAGGTTGATGCGAATCGGGACGGTCGGATCCTTCAGCGTCAGATGCGCCGGCTGGTTCTCCTCGTGATTGGTATTGGAGACGAACACCGACGAGAGCCGGTCGAAGGTGAGCACGCCATCGGGTTTGGGATACTCGATGGGCTGGGCATTGCGCTTGTCGGTGAGCGTCTCGTTGTCGGCGTGCGCATGGTGCAGTGTCCAGGGCGCCTTGCCGCCCAGGACGATCTGGTCGATGCCCACCATGATCGTTCCGGTGAAGAGTCCCTTGCTCATCCAGGGCTTGAAGTTGCGTGCCTTGTGAAGCTCTTCGTGAAGCCAGCTCTTGCGAAACGCTTCCGGGTAAGCGCTAAGCTCATCGGCGCAGCGCCCGGCGCCGAGCGCATCGAACACCGCTTCGGCTGCGAGCGCACCGGACTTGATTGCCGCGTGGCTGCCCTTGATGCGCGAAGCGTTGAGGAAGCCCGCGTCGTCGCCGATCAAGGCGCCGCCCGGAAAAACCAGCTTGGGCAGCGACTGCAGGCCGCCCGCCGAAAGCGCGCGCGCGCCGTATGCGAGCCGCTTGCCGCCCTCGAAGGAGCCGCGAATGGCCGGATGCGTCTTGTAGCGCTGAAACTCTTCGAACGGGTTGAGGTAGGGGTTGGTGTAGCCCAAGCCGACGACGAAGCCGACCGCGACCAGGTTGTCTTCCATGTGATAGAGAAACGAGCCGCCATAAGTCGAGCGGTCGAGCGGCCAGCCGGCGGTGTGCATGACAAGCCCGGGCTTGTGTTTCGCCGCATCGATCTGCCATAGCTCCTTCAGTCCGATGCCGTACACCTGCGGATCGCACGCTTCGCGCAGACGAAACCGCTCCTGCAGGCGGCGCGCGAGATGCCCGCGACAGCCCTCGGCGAACAACGTGTACTTGGCGTGCAATTCCATGCCGGGCTGGTAGTTGTCAGTCGGCTGGCCATCCTTACCGATACCGAGATCGCCGGTGACGACACCTTTCACGCTGCCGTCTTCGTTGTAGAGCACGTCGGCGGCGGGAAAGCCCGGAAAGATCTCGACCCCCAGCGCCTCGGCTTGCGTGCCAAGCCAGCGGCAGACATTGCCGAGGCTAACCACGAAGTTGCCGTGATTGCGAAAGCATGCCGGGAGAAACAGGTCGGGCACCCGGAACGATCCGCCTTCGGAGAGGAAGACGAACCGGTCCTCGCTTACGGGTACGTTCAGCGGCGCACCCTGGGCTTTCCAGTCGGGGATGAGTTCGGTGAGCGCGCCTGGATCCATGACCGCGCCGGAGAGAATGTGTGCGCCGATCTCGGAGCCCTTCTCGAGCAGGCACACGCTCACTTCGGCCCCGCGTTCGGCCGCGAGCTGCTTCAGCCGTATGGCTGCACCGAGTCCCGCTGGCCCGCCTCCGACCACGACCACGTCGTAGGCCATCGATTCGCGCTGCGTCAAGGCTGTCTCCGCACGTTGGTTGGAATCTACTGCGTATCTTACACCGGCGGGTTTCTGTTCTTACCCCGCGGCGAGCGCATCATGCGCAGCCGCGGCACATCGCAAGCCGCTCCTGACCGCCGCCTCGATCGTCGCCGGATAGTCGGGCTCGGTGTAATCGCCGGCGAGGAACAAGCGCGGCACGGCAGTGGTCGAAGCGGGGCGCATCATGCCGGGGACACAGCTGAAGGTTGCGCGTTTCTCCTCGATCACCTGAAACCATTGCGCCGATCCGAGATCGGGGTGCACGGCGGCAATCTCCTCCAGCACGCGCCGCGCGAGCGAGTCGTGGCTCGCGATTTCGTTTCTCGCGCGTGCGCTGATCACGGCGGCGAGCATACCGCGCTCGCCCGTAATGACGCCGCGATCGAATAGCCATTGCATCGTGCCGCCGCTCGATCCGAGCATCGGCACGCTGCGCTCGGGTTGAGCGGCATATTGCGCATAGATCGTGACGATCGGCTGATAGCTCATCGCGCCGATGGGCGCAAGACTTGCGGCGAGGCGATCCATGTGACCAAGCAACGCGGGGATACGGGCAGGATGCGTCGCGACGATCACACATCGGTGCCGCGCGGCGCCCAGCGGACTATGCAACGTGAATGCGTCCGCGCCCGGCTCGACGCGCGTGACGGCACAGCCAAGGTGCACGTCGCTGCCGCGGGCGCGAACATGCTCGGCGGCGGGCTCGGGAAACAAGGCGCCGAGATCGACTCTGGGCAGCAGCAGATCGGAGGCGTAGCGCACGGACGCAAGCCCGTCGCGCAAGACGTTCAGGAACACCTGCGCCGAGGCTTGCGCGAGCGGGGTGTTCAACGCCGCCACGCATAACGGCTCCCAAAGGTAGCGGATCGCGTCGGCACGCTGGCGGTGGCGCGACAGCAACTCGGCCACGGTCGTGTCGTGCGCGAGGCGAAAGCGCGCGCGCTGCGCCCACGCGACGAACTGAACGCAGGCCACGCGCGCGGCCGGACTCATCCCCTTGGCGCGCAGCAAGCCGACCGCAAGATGCCACGGAGCCGGTAAACGCGCCGCACGCATGACGAACTCGGGCAACACCGTCCACTCGAGCGATAAGCGCATGAGCGGGTCGGCGTGTACGCCGACCTCAGCGATGAGCGCGAGCGTCTCGCGGTATGCGCCGATCAGGATGTGCTGGCCGTTGTCGAGCTTGTGGCCGTTGTGAACGACGCTGCGGGCGCGGCCTCCGAGCTGGCGTGCCGCCTCGTAGACTGCCACCCGGACGCCGCGACGTGCGAGCGCCACGGCGGCCGCCATGCCGGCATAGCCGCCGCCGATGATGCCGACCTGCGCAGGCGCGGCGCGATCGTTCAGCACGTCGCGCTCACGCTGCGAACCAGGTCTTCCAGGCGAGCCACAGCTTGGTGACCGGGGTGAGGGAAACCTTCGCTCTCAGTACTGCGCACGCGTCGGTCTCGATCTCGTCCAGCAGGCGCTGATAGATCGCCGCCATGACAAGGCCTGCTCGCTGCGCACGCCGGTCGGTGTCAGGGAGCCGCCCCAGCGCCTGCTGGTAGAAGCTGCGCGCCCGTGCGATCTGAAAGCGCATCAGCTCGCGCATGTTCGGTGATGTGCGTCCGGTCATGATGTCGGCATCGCTAACGCCGTAGCGCGCAAGATCCTCCTGCGGCAGGTAGATCCGGTCGCGGCGTGCGTCCTCGCCGACGTCGCGGATGATGTTGGTGAGCTGGAACGCGATGCCGAGGTCGTGCGCATAGTCGAGCGTTTGCGCGTCGCGATAGCCGAAGATCGTCGCCGATAACAAGCCGACCACACCTGCCACGCGGTGACAGTACGCGCGCAAGGCGGTGAAGTCGGTGTAACGTCCGTGGTCGAGATCCATCTCCATGCCGTCGATGATCTCGCCGAAATGGCTACGCTGCAGGCCGAAGGGACCGACCACGTCGAGCAAAGCACGCGCTACCGGATGCTGCGGACAGCCGCTGTAGACCGCGTCGAGCTCGGTACGCCACCAGGCAAGCTTCATGCGTGCGGCCGATCGGTCGGTCAGCTCGTCCACCACGTCATCGACCTCGCGGCAGAAAGCGTAGAGTGCGGTAATGGCGCGCCGGCGCTCGTCGGGCAGGAACAGGAAGCTGTAGTAGAAGCTCGATCCGCTTCGCAGTGCGCGGGCGCGACAGTATTCGTGCGGACTCATGGCGTGCATACACCGGGAACGACGACCGCCCTTGGCACGAATGCGGCGTTACTCATGCCGCATGGCGAGCGCCGATCCGGCCATCGCCTCCGAGCGAGCGGGCGAACATGGACAACCAGTCCCGGGAACGCAGCACCGGCCGGTGCCGAAATACATCATAGTCGGCGGCGATGAGCTTTTGCAGAATCGTGTCGCCGCCGGCGATCACCATCCGGATCTCCAATCCGATGCGTCCGCGGAGCCGTTGTCCGAGCGCCGCGCCGCCGTGCAACAGGCGGCGCGTGCGCTCGACCTGATGGCGCATCAGCGCTCGAAACGCATGATCGGCACTGGCTTGGGTGAGTTGCGCCTCGCTCACGCCGAAGCGGCGCATGTCATCGAGTGGCAGGTAGATACGATCCTTCGCGTAATCGATCGCTACGTCCTGCCAGAAATTGATGAGCTGCAGGGCCGTGCAGATCCGGTCCGAGCACGCGACCGTCTCGGTGCCGTATGCATCGAACAGGTGCAGCAGCAGTCGCCCGATCGGGTCGGCCGAGCGGCGCGAATAGTCCAGCAGTTCGTCGTAGTCGGCGTAGCGGGACTTGACGCAATCCTGGGAAAACGCAGACAGAAGATCGCGGAACGGCGCGAACGGGAGCCGGAAGCGGTCGATGACGACCGCCAAGTCTTCGAATAGCGGCGCATGCACGCGTTCGCCGCGCTCGATGCGGGTCAATTGCAAATTGAAATCGGCCAGCCGTTGCAGCCGTACGGGAGCCGGGCAGTCTCCTTCGTCGGCGATGTCGTCCGCACTGCGTGCGAAGCGATAGATCACGCCGACCGGATGCCGCAGACGCGCGGGCAGCAACAGCGACGCCACCGGGAAGTTCTCATAGTGACCTGCTCCCATCGAAATCGACCTTGGAACAAACGCTTAAGATTGGGCGCGAGGCCCGCGGCAAGAAACTGTCTCTGGCGGCAAGTGATTAATAATATTACACTTGTCCGCTTGCCGGAGGCTCGGGTGCCGATCGGCATGCGGCTGCGGCACGGGCGAACGCTGCGCGTGCGTGAATCGCGGGCAGTGCCTGGCGAGCGGCGATCGCGCCCGATGGAACGGGCGCTGCGTTCGAATACGCGGCAGCGGAGTCGGAGGGCGCCGCGCTGCGAATCGTAGTACCGGGTGCGGAATTGGAACACTGGGTCCGGCTCGGCGGCCGTGCGAAAGTGGCGGAATTGGTAGACGCACCAGATTTAGGTTCTGGCGCCGAAAGGCGTGGGGGTTCGAGTCCCTTCTTTCGCACCATCGAATTCTGTGAGGCAGCGTGATGCAAGCAAATCTTGAAGCAATCGGTAACATCGAGCGGCGGCTCACCATCAGCCTACCCGCCGAAGACATCGACAGCGAGATATCCACGCGATTGAGAAAACTCGCGCAGACGATGAAGATGCATGGTTTTCGCCCCGGCAAGGTGCCGCTCAAGGTCGTTGCCCAGCAATACGGGTCGCAAGTGCGCCAGGAAGTTCTCGCCGACAAGCTGCAGAAGATCTTCGGCGAGGCCGTGCGCGACAACAACCTGCGCGTGGCGGGTTACCCCAAGTTCGAGGCGCGCCCGGCAGGCGCAGAAGGCGTCAATCATCTCGAGTACAGCGCGACCTTCGAGATCTATCCCGAGGTGAAGCTCGGTGATCTCGCGGGCGTGACCATCGAACGCCCAGCGCTTGCAGTTGCCGACGCCGAAGTCGACCGGACGATCGAGGTCCTGCGCAAGCAACGCGCCACCTATCACACGATCGAACGCGCGGCACAGAAGGATGACCTTGTCACCATCGACTTCCATGGTGAGATCGACGGCCAAGCCTTCCAGGGCGGCGACGGCAAGGGTGTGCGCATTGTGCTCGGGTCCGGCCGCATGCTGCCCGAGTTCGAGAACGCGGTTCTGGGCGTGCTACCGAACGAAACCCGCAGCTTCGATCTGTCGTATCCCGCCGATTACCACGGCAAGGACGTGGCCGGTAAGACCGCACGCTTCAGCGTCACGGTGAATACGGTCGACGAGCCGCGGCTGCCGCCGCTTGACGCCGAATTCGCCAAGTCGCTCGGTATCACCGACGGCGATCTGGACAAGATGCGCTCGGAAGTGCGTACCAACGTCGAGCGCGAGGTCGAGGCTCGTATCCGGAGCCGCCTGAAAGATCAGGTGTTCCAGGCGTTGCTCGATCGCTCGAGCCTCGATGTGCCGCAATCCCTGGTCGAGCTGGAAATGCGTAATCTGGCACAGGCGGCGCAACGCGATCTCGAAGCCCGCGGCGTGAAGGCGAAAGATATGCCACTTCCGGCCGATATATTGCGGTCGCAGGCGGAGCGCCGCGTACGGTTGGGGTTGATTCTCGGGGAGG
The DNA here is from genome assembly GCA_011525945.1 of Burkholderiaceae bacterium. Lineage (GTDB taxonomy): Bacteria > Pseudomonadota > Gammaproteobacteria > Burkholderiales > WYBJ01 > WYBJ01. The sequence continues at coordinate 19,307 of WYBJ01000088.1, forward strand.
TGGTGCGGGCGCATTCGCTGCAGGTGAAACCCGAGCAGGTGCGGGCGGCCGTCGAGCATCACGCCAAGAGCTTCGAGCAGCCTCAGGAAGTGGTGAAGTGGTACTATTCTTCACCGGAACGATTGCAGGAGTTCGAGTCGGCTGCGATCGAACGAAACGTGGTCGATTGGGCGGTATCGGTTGCCCGGATCGAGACCAAAGTCACGGCGCTCGAAGAACTGATGGGGAAAGCCAACGCATGACAACGCGCGCAACTGGGGACCGGGTCGAACCGCGCGGGCTCGGCTTGGTTCCGATGGTGATCGAGCAAAGCGGCCGCGGAGAGCGTGCGTACGATATCTATTCGCGCTTGCTCAAAGAGCGGGTCGTGTTCCTGGTGGGTGCGATCAACGAGGTGACGGCCAACCTGATCGTCGCCCAGTTGCTGTTCCTCGAGTCGGAAAACCCCGACAAAGACATCTACTTCTACATCAATTCCCCGGGCGGTTCGGTATCTGCAGGCATGGCGATCTACGATACCATGCAGTTCGTTAAGCCGGATGTGAGTACTTTGTGTGTCGGTCAGGCCGCGAGCATGGCCTCGCTGCTGCTCGCGGCGGGCACCAAGGACAAGCGTTTTTGTCTGCCGAACTCGCGCGTGATGATCCATCAGCCGATGGGCGGCTTCCAGGGTCAGGCCTCAGACATCGAGATTCACGCGCGCGAGATCCTGTATCTGAAGAAGCGCTTGAACGAGATTCTGGCGCACCATACCGGACAGAAGATGGAGCAGATCGAGCGCGACACGGACCGGGATACCTTTCTCGCCGCCGACGATGCGGTGAAGTACGGCCTGGTCGACAAGGTTCTGACGCGGCGTGCGGAGACGCTGAACCGATAGGCGGGCGCGATGCATCGCGGCGACCTGCGGAACCCGGGTCATCGGCGAGCACCTAAGGTATCTGGAATTCCCACAATCCAAGACGGTTGATCTCGCGGAAATGTCAGAAAAGATCGGTGGTGAGAAGCTCCTGTACTGCTCGTTTTGCGGCAAGAGCCAGCACGAGGTTCGCAAGCTGATCGCCGGTCCGTCGGTGTTCATCTGCGACGAGTGCATCGAGCTGTGCAACGACATCATCCGCGAAGAGGCACAGACCGAACACGGCAACAAGGGTGCGAAATCCGATCTGCCGGTGCCACACGAGATCTGCCGTATCCTGGACCACTACGTGATCGGCCAGGAGCAGGCGAAGAAGATTCTCTCGGTGGCGGTCTACAACCATTACAAGCGGTTGAAGACGTTGGCGAAGAGCGATGACGTCGAACTCGCCAAGAGCAACATCCTCCTGGTCGGCCCGACCGGCTCGGGCAAGACCTTGCTCGCGCAAACACTGGCGCGACTACTCAACGTGCCATTCGTGATCGCCGATGCCACCACGCTCACCGAGGCGGGCTATGTCGGCGAAGACGTCGAGAACATCATCCAGAAGTTGCTGCAAAAGTGCGATTACGATGTGGACAAGGCGCAGCGCGGCATCGTCTACATCGACGAGATCGACAAGATTTCGCGCAAATCGGACAACCCGTCCATTACCCGCGACGTGTCGGGCGAAGGCGTGCAGCAGGCGCTGCTGAAGCTCATCGAGGGCACGATCGCTTCGGTCCCGCCACAGGGCGGGCGCAAGCACCCCAACCAAGAATTCGTGCAGGTCGATACGACCAATATCCTGTTTGTCTGCGGAGGTGCGTTCGATGGCCTGGACCGGATCATTCGTGCCCGCTCCGAGCAGGGCGGCATCGGCTTCGGCGCCGAGGTCCATAGTCGCGACAATCGCAAGGATATCGGCGTTGTTCTGAAGGATGTGCAGCCGGAGGACTTGATCAAATACGGGCTTATCCCGGAGTTCGTCGGCCGCCTGCCGGTGGTGGCCACGCTGGAAGAACTCGACGAGCGAGCATTGATCCAGATTCTGACGGAGCCGAAGAACGCCCTGATCAAGCAGTACCAGCGGATGTTTTCGATGGAAGGCGTCGAGCTGGAAGTGCGCGAAGAGGCGCTGCATGCGATTTCGCGCCGCGCGCTCGCACGCAAGACCGGCGCGCGGGGCTTGCGCTCGATTCTCGAACACGCGCTGCTCGATACCATGTTCGACCTGCCTTCGATGGAGAATGTGGTGAAGGTCGTGATCGATGAAGGCGCTGGCGGCGAGGACGTGCGGCCGATACTGATCTACGCCGATCAGCCCAAGATCGCCGGTACGGCCTAGCGTCCCGTGCCCGGATCGTACAGAGCCGCCGCGCACGCGGCCGATCGTGCGCACGGTTGATCGTGCGCTTGCCGCCCCAAGCTAGATTGTCCACTCGTTTCGAGGTTGCGTGACATGTCAGAAGCCGAACTCGCGAACCCCCTCGTGCTGCCCTTGCTGCCGTTGCGCGATGTGGTGGTCTTCCCGCACATGGTCATACCGCTTTTCGTCGGCCGGCCCAAGTCGATCAAGGCCCTGGAAGCCGCGATGGAGGCGGGCAAGAGCATCATGCTGATCGCGCAGAAATCGGCGGCCAAGGACGAGCCGGGGCCCGAGGATCTGTATGCCACCGGCAGTATCGCGAATATCCTGCAGATGCTGAAGCTCCCGGACGGCACCGTGAAGGTACTGGTCGAAGGTGTCCAACGCGCCCGCGTGCATGAGGTCGTGGATGCGCGCAGTCACTTCACCGCCACGGTCATTCCGGTTGCGCCCGATCCGGCCCAGAGCACCGAAGTCGAGGCGATGCGCCGCGCCATGCTCGCGCAATTCGACCAGTACGTGAAGCTCAACAAGAAGATCCCGCCGGAGATCCTCACGTCCTTGTCGGGCATCGACGACGCCGGTCGGCTCGCCGACACGATCGTCGCGCATCTACCGCTGAAGCTCGAGCAGAAGCAGGAAGCGCTGGAGATCTTCGACGTACGCAAGCGCCTGGAGCATCTGCTTGGGCTGATCGAGGGTGAGCTCGACATCTTGCAGGTCGAGAAGCGTATCCGCGGGCGCGTCAAGCGCCAGATGGAGAAGAGCCAGCGCGAGTACTACCTGAACGAGCAGGTCAAGGCGATCCAGAAGGAACTCGGCGAGCTCGAGGAAGGTGCGGATCTCGACGAGGTCGACAAGAAGATCAAGAAGTCCGGTATGTCGAAGGACGCGCGCACGAAAGCCGAGGCGGAGTTGCGCAAGCTGCGTTTGATGTCGCCGATGTCGGCCGAGGCAACCGTGGTGCGGAACTACATCGATGCGCTGGTGTCCTTGCCGTGGCGCAAGAAGAGCAAGATCAGCAAGGATCTCAAGGCCGCCGAGGGGGTGTTGGAGAAGGATCACTACGGCCTCGAAAAGGTTAAAGAGCGCATCATCGAATACCTCGCAGTGCAGCAGCGTGTGGACAAGGTGAAGGCGCCGATCCTGTGCCTGGTCGGCGCGCCCGGGGTGGGCAAGACTTCGCTCGGGCAGTCGATGGCGCGCGCGACCAATCGCAAGTTCGTGCGCATGTCGCTCGGCGGCGTGCGCGACGAGGCCGAAATTCGCGGCCATCGGCGTACTTACATCGGTTCGATGCCAGGCAAGATCCTGCAGAACATGTCCAAGGTGGGGGTACGCAATCCCCTATTCCTGCTCGACGAGGTCGACAAGATGGGCATGGATTTCCGCGGCGATCCTGCCTCGGCCTTGCTCGAAGTGCTCGATCCGGAGCAGAACCATACCTTCGTCGACCACTACATCGAGGTCGAATACGACCTGTCGGACGTGATGTTCGTGGCGACCGCCAACACGCTCAATATCCCGCCGGCGCTGCTCGACCGGATGGAGGTGATCCGGCTCTCGGGTTATACCGAGGACGAGAAGGTCAATATCGCCCAGCGCTATCTGCTTCCCAAGCAGATGAAGAACCACGGGCTGAAGGCGGAGGAGCTGAGCGTTTCGGAGAGCGCGATACGCGATATCGTGCGCTACTACACGCGCGAGGCGGGCGTGCGTGCGATGGAGCGCGAGATCTCCAAGATCTGCCGCAAGGTCGTCAAGTCGCTGCTGCTTCGGCAGGAGCGCAGCGACAAGGCTACGGTCAGCTCGCGCAACCTGGAGAAGCACCTGGGTGTACGGCGCTACACCTATGGCCAGGCGGAGAAGAACAACCAGATCGGCCAGGTGACGGGGCTCGCGTGGACCGAGGTGGGCGGCGAGCTGCTCACGATCGAAACCGTGGTGATGCCGGGCAAAGGCAAGACTATCACGACCGGAAAGCTCGGCGAGGTGATGCAGGAATCGGTGCAGGCCGCCTTGAGCGTGGTGCGCAACCGTTCGCGCAAGCTCGGAATAGAGCCGGATTTCTACCAGAAGAATGACATCCACATACACTTGCCCGAGGGAGCGACGCCGAAAGATGGGCCAAGCGCCGGGATCGCGATCTGCACGGCGCTGGTGTCGGTGTTCAGCGCAATTCCGGTGCGCGCGGATGTGGCGATGACCGGCGAGATCACGCTGCGCGGCGAGGTTCTGCCGATCGGGGGGCTGAAGGAGAAGCTGCTCGCCGCGCATCGCGGCGGCATCAAGACCGTGCTGATCCCCGAGGAGAACACCAAGGACCTGGCCGAGATTGCGGACAACATCAAGAACCGGCTCGACATCCATCCGGTGAGATGGATCGATCAGGTGCTCGAGCTCGCGCTCGAGCGCGTGCCCGACGCGCTCGTCGAAGGCGAGGCGAAGGACGTGGCGCCTATTCCTACGGCATCGGATCAAGACAGTGCGGTGCTGAAGCATTAGTAGGTGCTCGTTGCGCATTGCTCAGCGCGCGCTAAGACGCGCGTTGAGCAAGCAATGCATGCGCTGCGCGCAGCGCTTGTCTTGACACCAACTTTTCGCGCTTGCTATAAAGCACGTTCCACCATCGTGCCGGCGCCCGGCCGGCCACGACCAAGAGCTACGAAAGGGGAACCCACGTGAACAAGGCCGACTTGGTCGAAGCGGTCGCCAAGGCTGCGGATATTTCCAAGGCTGCCGCCGAGAGGGCGGTGAATGGCGCACTCGGCGCCATTACGACTTCGCTGCGTAAAGGACAGAACGTTACGCTGGTGGGATTCGGCACCTTCTCCGTAGGACGTCGCGCAGCGCGCACCGGGCGCAACCCGCGGACCGGCGACACCATCAGGATTCGCGCCAGCAAGGTGCCGAAGTTTCGCGCTGGCAAGGAGCTGAAGAGCGCGGTAAACTAGCGCGCTTCGTCGAGGAGCGGTGGCGGGCAGCGTAGCAGGCTTCGGTGCCCCGACATGAATTCCGGGTTCGGGTGCTTAGCTCAGTGGTAGAGCGTCGCCCTTACAAGGCGAATGTCGGGAGTTCGACCCTCTCAGCACCCACCAATCGGTCTCCAGGCAACGGAGTGGTAGTTCAGTTGGTTAGAATACCGGCCTGTCACGCCGGGGGTCGCGGGTTCGAGTCCCGTCCACTCCGCCAATTCCGAAAAGGCGAACGAGCGTTCGCCTTTTTTGTTGGTGCGCTCGCGGGCCTGCGCCGGGACTGAACACATGGCCCGCACAGGCAATGGCGCGGCGGGCTTGGCAGAGGTCTCCTGAAGCAAACGTCATGTTCGATTGGGTCCACAACAACAAGCGCGTCATCCAGGTCATCCTGGCGCTCATTTTCCTTCCGTTCGCGTTCTTCGGTGTCGACAGCTACTTCCGCGGCGGCGAACTCGGGGCCGAAGTCGCCCGCATCGGCGATTACCGCATCAGCCAGCAGGAATACCAGCAGGCGTTGCGCGAGCGACAGGAGGCGATGCGGCGAATGCTGGGCAATGCGCCCGTCGATCAGACTCTGCTCGATTCGCCGCAAGTGCGCTTTGCCGCGCTCGATCAGCTCGTGCAACAGCGGCTGCTCCTGTCGCAAGCGCTACGCAACGGGATAACGGTGACCGACAGCCAGTTGCACGACTTCATCACCTCGCAGGAGGCCTTTCGGCAAGACGGCAAGTTCTCGCACGACCTGTTCGAAGCATACCTGCGCTCGCAGAACATGAGCGCACTCGGCTTCGAGGCCCGAGTGCGGCGCGATCTGCTGCTGCAGTCGCTCGCCGACGCATTCGGCGAGAGTAACTTCGTGTCCAACACCGCGCTGGATCGAGTGATCCGGCTCTCCGAGCAGGCTCGCGAAGTATCGATCGTGACTATCGATCCGTCGCAGTTCGTTGCGCAGATCGGCATCGAGGAGCCGGCGCTCAAGGCCTACTACGACGCTCACCCACGCGAATTCGAAATCCCCGAACAGGTGCGCGTCGCGTATGTCGTCCTGTCGCTGGATAATCTGGCGGCGCAAGTCAATGTGCCCGCAGA
>WYBJ01000089.1 GCA_011525945.1 Burkholderiaceae bacterium
CGCACATGCGCCGCTCAGGCGCGCCACTGCGCCAACCAAGCACGGGAGGCAGGATTCGGGGACTTCCCGATGAACAAGCCGCAGTAAGCCCCATAACCCACTTTCAAGGAGCAAATCGCTATGAGCACCAAGCTGTACGTTAAAGCCCTCGCCCTCGATGGCAACCGCAACCTCGTGCCCTGCTTCGGCGGCGACATGGTGTGGGAGTTTTCCAACCCGCGGTCGGATGCGCCGGAAGGCACGCCGCGCACTGTCTACGTCGACGCGCCGGAAATGACCGTGGAAGTCGGGAAGCCGTGCGAGAAGGGCTCCCTGCATGCCTTGCGCATCCAAGACCTGCCGCACTGGCTGGGCGTCGCCTACGCCGTCGTCGAAATGCGCGACGCGAAGGTGCACGACAGCAAGGTGTGCGCGAACAACAGCCGCATCGTGCGCGTCGCCGACTTCGATACCCTCGAAATGCTGTGCGCGTTCGCCGACTACTGCGCGAACAAGGGCGCGGACTACACGGACGCGGAGGGAGCTAAGTTCCTGGCGGCGCAGTTCCCCGCTGGCTTCCTGGACGGAGTGGAGGAGTGAAGGTGGGCGCGCTGAGCTACCAGGCTCGCGAATACGCCGCGAGGGCGCGCCGCTACGCCGCGTGGGCGCGCAACTACGCCGCGGCGGCGCGCCGCTACGCCGACAAGGCGCGCATCTACGCCGCGGAGGCGCGCAACTACGCCGCGAATGTGCGCCACTACGCCGAGTGGGCGCGCCGCTACGCCGCGGCGGCGCCCCGCTACGCCGCGTGGGCGCGCGACTGCGCCACCAAAGCACGGGAGGCAGGATGGAAACGCTGAGCTACCAGGCTCGCGAATACGCCGCGAGGGCGCGCGACTACGCCGCGAGGGCGCGCGACTACGCCGCGGCGGCGCGCGACTACGCCGCGAGGGCGCGCAACGACGCCGCGAGGGCGCGCAACGACGCCGCGTGGGCGCGCCGCTACGCCGAGTGGGCGCGCCGCTACGCCGACAAGGCGCGCCGCTACGCCGACAAGGCACGGGAGGCCGGATGGACACGCTTGACAAGTGCCCGGTACTCAGGCATCATGAGATGAAATGACCGACTTCCACCACGAAGGGCGCGCCGCGCCTACCCTGGATTCCGATGATCTCGGCCCCGGCCGGCCCGGCAACCCCGAGCCGCGCCTGATGGCCGCGCAACCGGGTGGCTACCCGGCCGCTTGGTACCGCCTGAGCTCGGCCGCCGCAGCCGGTATCCCGCGCCCGGGAGTGACCGCGCGCCAGCGCCTGGCCTGCGCGCAGGCCGACTACGACCGTGCCGCCGGCGCGCTCGAGCAGCACGCGCACCGGGTGCTATGGGACCAGCTGCACGAGCATGCCTTCGCCGCCGGCCGCGCCCTCGAGCGCGCTATCCGCGACGCGCGCGAGGAGAATGCGTGAAGCTAACGAAATACGATTGGACGCCCTCCCACGGCGACGGCCGGCGGCACACGTGCTTCTTCGTGCAGTGCGGGCCGGACGGGGTCGAGCTGAACGTGCCGCACTCGCCCGACTATCCACGCGCGCGAATTGCGTACATGCTGCGCGACGCCCGCCGGCGCCTGCATAACTACACAGCCACCCGCAAACACCGCGAGCGCATCGCGGAACTGACCAAGGGGAAACGATCATGAGACTCGCCAAGCAACGTCGCCGGGAAGGCCCGGCGCCGCGCACGCTTCGCAACCGTCTCGAGCGCGCCCGGCAGGACCGGCCCTCGAAGCGCTGGCCGCGCGCCGCCTGCGCATGACCGAACTCGAACTTTGGCGCGACGCGCTCGCGGCGAGCCCGGTAATTCGGGCCGGGCTGATCGCGCTCGTGATCGCTGTGCTCTTCAGCCTGCTCCCGAAGTGGCCGGGGGATGGCGCATGATCCGCCCGCCCCGTCAGCCTCTGCTCAGCCTGACGCCCGCCACGGGCCGCATCGTGCGCTACGCAGCGCGGCGGCTGATGCACACGCATGGCGTCGCCCTGCAACTGGACGAGCGCGAAATCGAGGTGCCCACCGAGTGGTGCACCACCCTGGGCCGCCCCGACGTATGGCCCCTTGTTGAGTCCTTCCGCGTGAAGGGCACGGTATGACTCCCGCCCGCTACCAAGTGCGGCCCGCCGGCAGCACGCGCGTACTGGCCGATTCCGAGGACGAGAAGCGTGCCAAGGAGTACGCCGAACGCTGGTGCCGCGCGACCAAAAGCGAGGTGCACGTGATCGACACGCGGGCACCGACGCTCTCGTATATGGACGGCCCGCAATACACCGAGGCCACGATCTACACCGCAAAACCGCCCAGCGAGCACGGCATCCCGCTGCCGCGTCCGTACAACCTGCCGGAGATCGCATGATTGACGCTCACCTGCAAGACTGGCTGCTCCGCACGCTTGACTTCGGTTTCGGTCAGCAGTACGCCGTGGTCGTGCTACCGGGCGGCGATGTCACCCTGATCCACGTCGGCTGCGCGTTGGTGCACTGATGGGAGCATCGCAACGCAGGAAGGGCGCGGCCGGCGAGCGTGAGTGGTGCGCACAGCTGAAGGAGGCGGGCTATCTCGAGGCCGAGCGCAACCTGACCCAAGTACGTGCCGGCGGCGGGGATGTGCCCGTGCCGCCGACGCTGTACGAGGTGAAGCGGTATCACAGTATCGCCGTGCGCCGCTTTCTCGACCAGGCGCAGGACGCGCTGAAGCGGCATACCGACTGCACGCGCGCCGTGGTAGCGATGCGCGAGGATGGGCGCACCGATTGGATGATTCTAATGCGCGCCGAGGACTATTTCGCCCTGCTCGCGCTATCGCGCGGTTTGGGTTGGAACCTACCCAAAATGGGATTGGAGGGTTTGCTGTGAAGATCTACGTAAGCGGCACCTTCACCGCCCGCAACCGGCTGCGCCCGATGGCCGACGCGCTGCGCGAACTTGGGCACGAGATCACCGGCGACTGGCTGTACGAACCCGCCCGGCCCGCGCAGTTGAACGAAGCCGAGTGGAACCACACACTGGCCGAGAAAGATATCGCGCAGGTGTATGCCGCCGACTGCATCATCCTCGACCTGGACGGCGAGAGCACGACCGGCGGACGCTATGTAGAATGGGGCATCGCCTGTTACCCTAGCTCGATGCGCCGGCGGTACATCGTCGGCGGCGTCGGCAAGACGCACGGCGTGTTCGACCACATGGCGCACCGCCGGTTTGACACGTGGGACGATCTGCTCGCGTACTTCAGGATGGCGCATGCGACGCGATAGCCCGCCGAGCGTCCCGCTGATGGACGTGAGCACGCTACTCAAGGAACTGCGCACCACGGTGCGCCAGTGGAACGCCGGGCGCACGACGCATGAATCGAGTATGGAGCGCGTCGCCGAACTGTTGAAGGCGCACGACGTTTGGACCCGGAGGAAGTGCTGATGCCCTACGTTGACACTGAATCGCGGGATCGGTTGAGCGATGGCGCTTGGCCCCGGCCGCGCACCGCCGGCGAGCTGAACTACTGCTTCACGGTGCTCGCCGTGGAGTACTTGACCGAGGCCCCGGAATCCGGGTATAGTAGGATGAATGAAGTGATCGGTGCGTTCGAAGCGGCGAAGCTCGAGTTCTACCGCCGGGTCGTCGCTCCCTACGAGGAGCGCAAGCGCTCCGAGAATGGAGACGTGTACTGATGACATACGACAACCGCACGCAGTCCGAATTGGCCGCCGACGGCGCGAAGGCCGTGACGCTCAGCCCCGGGCATTGCCCGCCGGAGCGCGTGCCCAATCCCGGGCCGCGGGTCGATGTATCCGGGGCGCAGCTGAGCACAGCGGGCCTACCGACGGAAGCCGCAGCCAGGAAGCACATCCCGCTGTATTCGGGCTTGATCCGGTATTTCCCGCATGCACTGCAGGCGGTCGCTGAATTGTCATGGATCGGCAATCAGCAGCATAACCCCGGCCAGCGTCTGCATTGGGACCGGAGCAAGTCACAGGATGAGCACGACGCATTGTGTCGGCATCTGTGGGAAGCGGGCACAGTCGACATTGATGGCGTGCGCCATAGCACAAAGGTGGCTTGGCGCGCTCTAGCGGCACTGGAGAAAGAGCTTGAAGCGGCCCGTGGCCAGGTGCGGCCGGGCTAGGCGAGGGCAGTACCAGCGGCTTCGCAAGAGGCCGCTGCTGCGGCTCCCGCAAGGGTAGTCGGCGTGGCGTGGCGCGGCGTGGCGTGGCGTGGCGTGGCGTGGCCTGGCGAGGGCAGTACCAGCGGCTTCGCAAGAGGCCGCTGCTGCGGCTCCCGCAAGGGTAGTCGGCGTGGCTTGGCGGGGCCAGGCGCGGCTGGGCCTGGCGGGGCCAGGCGAGGCAGGGCTTGGGTAGTACCCGGGGCGGCGGGTAAACCGCCCACGAACTTGCAGTGCCCAGGGGCGCAATTCCGCGCCAGTGGCGAGACAAGGAGCAGAGCATGGAATCCCTGAAACTGAAACTGGTCGGGGCGGCACCGCTGTTGCAGCACAATAGCCGGCTGTCGGACCCGCTCGATCCGATCGCTAAGGAGTTGAAATCTGCGGCGAAGGCTACCACGAAGGGCACCGACGCGGGCATCGAGCGCACCGCGCGACTCGAGTTCGCCGGCTCGCTCTACCTGACCGACGAGGGCGAACTCTACATCCCCGGCGTCGCCATCGAGCGCGCGCTGCGGGACGGCAGCGCCGGCGTGCAAAAGGGGCTGAAGAAGCGCTTCGACGCGGCCGTCTTCGTGAACGACGACGCGCTGCTGAAGATCGGCGGCAAGCAGGGCACGACGCCCGACGAGCTCTACGACGCAGGGCATGTCCTGCGCGTGAGCGCCAAGGTGCAGATGTCCCGCGTCATGCGCACCCGGCCCTGCTTCAAGGAATGGTCTGCGATCGTTGTCGTTCAGTACCAGCCGGCACTCGTGGACCGTGACACCGTGTTGCGCGCGGCCGAGTACGCAGGTCAAGTGGTCGGGCTCGGCGACTGGCGCCCACGCTTCGGCCGGTTCGATGTGGAGGTGGTCAAGTGAATCGCGAGTTGAAACTCAAGCAGCGGCCCACCCCGGCAGCCGGCGTGAAGCGCCCGCCCGTCACGCGCGAGGTGCGCGTGAACGACCCGGACTCTTACCAAACGCGGCGCGGCAAGGCGCGCAAACTCCTACCGATTCAAGATGGCTGCGTGTTCGTCGTCAGCGACGCGCACTACTTCGGCGAGCCATCGGCCGCGCACCGCGCGTCGATCCACCTCGCCAAGGCGCTACGCCCGTGGGCGGTGATCAACAACGGCGACGCCATCGACGGTGCCAGTATCAGCCGATGGCCGGTGGGCTCCTTCACCGAACTGGCCGCGCGACCATCGGTCGCGAGTGAGATCAAGCTGGCTGCTGCGCGTCTCGCCGACTACGAGCAATTGGATTTTCTGAAGTTCCTGCTCTGGAACCTCGGCAATCACGACGGGCGCTTTGAAACGAAGCTGGCCGATCTAGTGCCGCAATACGAGGGTGTGCCGGGCTTCACGCTGAAGGAACATTTCCCGATGTGGGCGCCAGCGTGGCGCACAGACTTTGTGCGTCCCGACGGTACCTCGGAAGTGGTCGTCCAGCATCGATTCAAGGGAGGCATGCACGCAGGGCAGAGCAACGTTCTATGGTCCGGCACGAACTACGTGACCGGGCATGATCACATGCTGAAAGCGTACTCGGTGACGAATGTGCATGGCCTTCATTGGGGCATTCACGCCGGCACGATGGCTCCGATCGACAGTCCGCTCTTCCTACATTACACCGAAGACCGCCCGATCAACTGGCAAGAGGGCTTCCCGATCCTGTGGTTCCGCGGTGGGCGGTTCATCGGGCCGGAGCTGGTGCACTGCGCGCCGGACGGTCGGGTCTTGTTCCGCGGAGAGGTGCTGCCAGTATGACCGAAGACCGCGAAGTCCTCGCGAGCGTCTTCGCCGCGCGCGTCGTACTGGCGAGGAAGCAGGAGGCGCAGGTCGTCGAGGAAGCGGTGGCCGAGTACCACCGCACGCTGACCTGGCTCGAGTCGCGCAGCCAGAAGCAGGGTTCGTTCCTGTGGTTCTGTGACGAGTTCGACCTCGATCCGGCGACCGTGCGCCGCGAGATTCTGAAAGCGAGGGTGGCGTGAGCGTCAAGGTCGTGCTAGAGTTCCCGACCTATACCGAGGCGGCAGAGGTACTGCGCCTGCTCGGGCAGATCCATCCGATGGCGCGCCCGCATGGCGCGAACGCCGACGGTACGGCGCTCGACCCGATGCCCGAGCTCAAGTCGGACGATATCAACGCGATCCCGGTCCGGGAGCCGCCGAAGCGGCAGCGCGCGCCGCGTGAACCGGCGCCGGTTCCCGAGTTTCCTGCGCTCGAGGCCGGCGCGAGCGCCGTGCAGAACCTGTTCTGAGGGCTTGACGCCCTACCCCCCAACTTGCTACCCTTAGATGGAGGCACATGTGCTGAGAGTCACCTTCGAATTCAAGAGCCCCGAGGAGCTGATCGTCGCCCTCGGAAAGATCTACGACCTGGGCGGGCGCCCCGCCAAGGCCGACCCGGCTGCCGCAGCCGGGGCTGCTGCGTTGCCCGACCCATCCGAGACGGGTTTGGGCGGGAACGTGGCGCCGGCTGCGGCACCCACTCGGACGCGCAAACCGCGCGCCGACAAGGGCCAGAGGCGCGAGCCCTACGGCCCGCGCACCAAGGATGCCAAAGGGGAGGGGGCGAGCGCTCCTGCGGATACCGCGAGTCCGACTACTAGTGGGCCGGTAGTGGAGGCGGCGAGCGCTGCCGCACCGCAGGCCGTCCCCTCCCCGGCGGCATTCCAGATGCCCGACGCGCCGACGCCGAGCGAGCCACCGTCCGCCGAGGCGGTCGGCAAGGCGCTCGAAGCGCTCTTCAACGCCAAGCAGGAAGCCGTCGGCCCGGCGCAGGCCACCGAGATCTGCGTGCAGGCGCTCTCCCGCTTCGGCGTGACGCGCGGCCGTGACCTGCGGCCCGAGCACCGCGCCGCGTTCATCGCCCACGCTGCCGCCGTGCAGGCCGGGGAGCAGCCGTGAGCGACTACTTCTACTGCCTAAGCAAGCTGCTGGCGGACGGGTATATTCTCACTCGCGCCCGAACCTCGCAATACCGTATGGTGGTAACGCTGCATCTGGCGAAGCTCGCCAACGAGGAGAACGCCTGATGCCCGGGAAGCACGCGCGCCTCGCCGCCAGTGCCGCGGCGAGGTGGATGGAGTGCGCGGGCTCAGTCGAAGCCGCAGCCGGCAAAGACCGCCCCACCATCTACGCAGCGCAGGGCACCTTCGCGCACCACATCGCGGCAGAATGTTTATCGCATGGCGAGGCTGGGCGAGGCCAGGCGAGGCATGGCGTGGCGAGGCAGGAAACGAATTCCAAGCCGGAAGATTGGCTTGGAATTCGTACTATCCTCGAATCGCATGAAGTTTCTTGCGATGCCGAAATGGTAACTGCCGTGCAGCTCTACTTGGACGAGGTGCGCGGCCAGCATCAGGCCGGCGACCAAACGTGGGTCGAGATGCCGCTGCTCGAGGCGCTGCAGCAGGTCGACCCGGACATGGGCGGCACGGCCGACCACGTGCGCTACCGGCCGGCGGCCAAGCTGCTGCGCGTCACCGACTTCAAGTACGGCGCAGGCAAGTTCGTCGAAGCCACCGGCAACCGGCAGTTGCGGATCTACGCGCTCGGCGCCCTGCTCGCCGTGGGCAAGCCGGTGCACACCGTCGAAGTGTGCGTCGTGCAGCCGCGCATCGAGTACGCCGAGCCCGTGCGCGTCTGGTCGTTCAGCGCGGCCGAGCTGCTGGATTTCATAGCGGACCTGCGCGAGACCGCCGAACGCACGCGGCAAGCCGACGCGCCCCTCGTGCCGGGGGCCTGGTGCAACGACACCTTCTGCCCGGCGGCCCGGGACTGCCCGGCGCTCACCGCCAAGCAGCATCAGTTGATGGCGGCCAGGTTCGGGGAGCTAGCCGAGTACGACCCGGCGGCGCTCGCCGAAGCGCTGAAGAGCGTGGCCGCCGTCAAGGCGAAGATCAAGGCGCTGGAGGCGTTCGCCTACGCCGAGGCGTCGCGCGGCATCGTGATCCCCGGCTTCAAGCTGGTCGACAAGCGGCCGACCCGCCGCTGGCGCTCGACCGGCGACGTGATCGAGTGGGCGCAGGAGCACGCCATCGACCCGTACGCGCCGCGAGAGCTGCTCTCGCCCGCGCAATTGGAGAAGGTCGTGGCCGAGTCCGCGCCTCGCGGCAAGAAAGCCGAGGCGAAGACGGTACTCGCGCCTTTCATCGAATCGGTGTCGTCGGGCACAGCACTGGTGCCCGACGGCGACGATCGCGCCCCGACGGATCGGCAAGTCACCGCCGATTCGTTTGAGGCGATTCCGGCAGCAAATCCCCTTAACTTCTGACGAGGTAATCACTAATGGAAGGCAAAGCATTCTTGCTGAAGAACGTGCGCGTCGTGTTTCCGAAGTTCATGGCGGGCCAGGCGGAGCAATACAAAGGCAAGGGCGATCCGTACTATTCGGGCAGCTTCCTGCTGCCGCCCGACCATCCGCAACTCAAGGAGCTCAAGCAGGCGATCCGCGCCGCTGCGGTCAAGAAGTGGAAAGAGGATGCGGACACCGTCTTGAAGACGCTTGCCGCGAAGGACAAGCTGCCGATCCACGACGGCGCGCTCAAGGCCGACAAGCCGTACGGCGCCGCCTACCGGGGCATGTTCTACATCTCGGCCCGCGACAATGCGAAGACGAACCCGCCGCGTCCGGTCTACGACAAGTTCATCGATCCGGCCACCGGCAAGGCGCGCGTGATCACCGACCCGAACGACCCGCGGGCACCGTACTCCGGGTGCTACGTGAATGTCTACCTGAACTTTTTCGGGTACTCGAACGATGGCGACGGCGTGGGCGCGGGCGTGGCCGGCATCCAATTCCACGAGCATGGTGAGCGCCTAAGTGGCGGCGTCGCAGCGAGCGCCGACGACTTCCAGGCGGTGGCCGACGACGCGGCCGACGCCGGCTCGGCGGTCTTCGGCAAGGGCGACGACATTCCGTTCTGACCAGTCACCCCATTTCCTCCGGCCTTCGGGTCGGGGGCTTTTTAGAGCATCTTACCCCGGGTAGGGTGCTCTCAAGAGCCACTGGATAAAGACGATGCGGAACAGTGGCGGCCCGTCGTCGGGCATTCGGGCTACGCGGTAAGTAGCGCCGGCCGGGGTTTAAAGGGGCTACATTGTGGGCCAAATAATTTTGGACTTCGAAACGCGCAGCGCGCTCGATCTGAAAACGGTCGGGCTGTTCAACTACGCCCGCCACGAGACTACCGCCGTGTGGTGCGGCGCGTACACGCTGTCGGAGACCGCCGACCCGCTGGTGTGGACGCCGGACGCGCCGCGCCCTGCCGCGCTGTTGGACCACGTCGCGGCCGGGCATCCGGTCTTCGCCCACAACGCGGCCTTCGAACTGGCGATCTGGAACGAGGTCATGGTGCCGCGCTACGACTGGCCCGTGCTGCGTCCCGAGCAGACCTACTGCACGCTCGCCATGGCCTATGCGATGGCGCTGCCGGGGGCGCTCGAAGACGCGGCCAAGGCGGTTGGGCTCGA
>WYBJ01000090.1 GCA_011525945.1 Burkholderiaceae bacterium
CAGGTGTCCAACCTGGCTGCGGTTCGCTTCGCGTCTGGCGTCGATTTCGACACTTTTGCCACTCGTGGCGTCGCGAGCATCAAGAACATTGTTGCAACGACTTCTGACTCGGGACACTAGCGGCCGCGTTCGAAATCCAGGTAGCGGCGCATGGCGAGAATGCCTTCATAGCCTTGCTTCATGATCTCCAGCGGCGTGCGATCGTCCAGACGTCGGTTGGGCGTGCTGACCCAGCGATAGGCGAGGTCGGTGTCATGCGGAAGCAGGATGCGCAGTGCCTTGTGGATGCCCAGCAGGTGCCCTGCGCGCGCCAGCAGATCGGCGCTGTCTGCCAGCGGCTCGCCCCTGCGGTAGCGCGCCACCGTCGCACGCGAATCGGGCGAGAGCCCGAGCAGCAGCGCCTGGTCGGCGGGCGCGAGGCGCCAGTGGTCGAACAGCGTGACGATCATTTGCGCCAGCCGCTCGCGGCTGCCGCGGCTATGCAGATCGACCTCTGCGGTCTCGAGTACGGCGCTCATCGCGGAATCCGGCTGTGCTGTAGCAATTGATACGGAGTTGGTATCAATGCTAACAGCGCCGGCACCTGCACACAAGCGCACCGGGATGCTGCGAGCGGCGTGCCGGCAGAACCGGCGCTTGACCCGGTGTCCGCTTCAAACGATGCTGTGCGACTCGCGCCCGTCGTGGATGCCTATGGAACGGCTTTTTCTCGTCACCGCAAGCCTGCTCGCACTGATCGCGGTCGGCATGGGTGCGCTCGGCGCGCATGCGCTCAAGGGCCACGTTGCAGCCCAGGCGCTCGCCACGTTCGAAGTCGCAGTGCGCTACCAGATGTATCACGCGCTCGCACTGCTCGCCGTGGCCTGCGTTCACGCGCGCTGGCCGCGCCGGCTGGTGCGCGCGGCGGGGTGGTGTTTCATCGCGGGCACGCTCGTTTTCTGCGGCAGTCTGTACCTGCTCGTGCTGTTCGGCGCGAGCGCCCTCGGCGCGATTACGCCACTGGGCGGCGTGGCGTTGCTCGCGGGATGGGCGTGTCTTGCGCTGGGTGTCTGGAAGGGGAATCCACCGACTGACCGCCGTTGAGAGATCCGGCATGATCGATGCCGGCGCTTGCCGATGCGTGCTGCGCCGGCTCCTGTGCTAGCGTGCCGATTCCCGGCAACCGCGAAGGACGAAGTGGCATGGACACCGACACTGCACGCATGCTGACGCGCTACAACGCCTGGGCCAACGAGCTCATGTTCGACGCCGTGGCCGCACTGCCCGAAGGCGAGGCAACGAAGCCGCGCACCAGTATCTTCCGCAACATGGTGCACACGCTCAACCACAACTACGTCATCGACCGCATCTGGCAGGCGCATCTCGAGCGGCGCGAACACGGCTACGAGGCGCGCAATACGGACGATCATCCGCCGCTCGATGCGCTGTGGCGGCTGCAACGCGAGGTCGATGACTGGTACATCGCGTGGAGCGATCGGCTGAGCGCGCGCGACCTGGGCGAGCGCATCGAGTTCACGCTCATCGGCGGCAATGCAGGCGAAATGACGCGCGCCGAAATCCTGCTGCACATCCTCGGCCATCGCCACTACCACCGGGGCTTCGTGTGCGACATGATGTGCGCGGTTCCGGCGCGCCCGCCGACGATGGATCTGCCGGTTTATCTACGCAGCCGCGGCAGGGCGCAATAGCACGCCCGAAGCGCGGCACTGCTGCGTCAGATCACGCGCTCGAGCGGCACCTGGAACAGGCGAACATGGTCGGCGCGGCGCGTGATCTCGGCGTTCGCCGCCCGGATCGCCTCGATCAGCGCGCTGAGCGGCGCCTCATCCTCGAACGCGATCATCAGCACGCTGTTGAGGCTCGCGAACATGCCCTTGCCCAGGTGCGGTTCGGTTTCGTGTCCCTTGCCCTTGGCGTGTTCCCACCGCGTGTAGTAGTCGATTCCGCAGTTCGCGAGTAAGCCCATCACGCGCTCGGTGTAGTGCTCGTTGTGGACGACGAAGGCGAGCTTCATTGCTCCTCTCCGGTGTGAAACCGCATGTGCAGCTTTCGCAGGATACGCGTGAGATTCTCGATGTCCGATCTGATGTGAGCGCCGAAGTCCTCTGGCTCGTCGCCGATCAGAACATATCCCAGACCGAGGAGCGCTTGCCTCGTTTTCGCCATGCCGAGCGCATTGAGCGTGGCGCCGCGAATGGCGGCGATGATCTCCGCCGAGGTCTTGGCCGGTACCGCCAACCCGTACCAGTTGCCCGCCCGAAAGCCGGGGTAGCCCAGTTCGGCGACGGTCGGACAATCGCCGAGGAGCGCAACGCGTTCGCTGCTGGTGACAGCGAGCGCGCGCAGCTTTCCCTGACGGACGTTGGGCAAAGCGGTCGCCACCGGCGCGAAATACACCGAGACCTCACCGGTCAGGACCGCTGTGATCGCTTCGCCGCCGGAGCGATACGGTACGTGCAGCAGCCTCACGCCGGCACGCTGTTTGAAGAGCTCGCCGGCAAGAAAGGTCGGCGTGCCTACGCCGCCCGAGCTGTAGGCGACATCACCGGGTCGTCCTCTTGCGAGCGCAACGAGCTCAGCCAGCGTCTTAGCCCGTACCGCCGGATGCACAACCACCACCGATGGCGCAGAGGCGACTTGCGTGACCGGCGCAAAATCGCGCAGCAGATCGTAATCGCGGTTCTTGTACAACAGCGCGGTCGCCGCATGCGCCATGTTCACGAGCAGGATCGAGTAACCGTCCGGGGCTGCCTTGGCCGCAAGTTCCGCGCCGGTGCTGCCGGAGGCGCCGGCCCGGTTCTCCACGACCACCTGTTGTCCCAGGGTCGAGCTCAGTGCGCTGGCAAGAATTCGGCCGATGGCATCCGAACCACTCCCGGGCGAAAACGAGACGATCAGTCGTACAGGCCGGGATGGATACGTTTGGGCGGCCAGCGCACTGCTGCCCAGTGCAGCAATGAGCGCGCACGTCATGCGGCACGCGCGGTGCAGGTTCGACATGACTCACCTCGAATCCGGCATGTCGGCCACGATCGGCCGTCCGCCGGCAGCCTCGCGCGCCTTGCGCCCGTTGAGCATCGATGCGCGTCGCGGCCAATGAGATTATGCCAACACTCGTTGCGATCGTGCACGGGTGATTGCGCCTGGCGGGTATGCGGAAACCGCGGCAGATGCGATGGAAGCGCTAGAATCGACGTGCGCCGAGCGGAACGAGACACGAACGGGCCGGAAGCCGTGACGTAGACCGCGGCGTTCCGTGCCGGCGTGCCGGGCCGGCGAAGGGGAGCCAAAGCGCCTGCCGTGCGCCGCGTCGCGGCGGCGACCAAGTGGAGACGAGGAGAGTTTCGTGTCGAACAGGAGACGGGCGGTGCAAGCGGCGGCCATGGCCGTCATGGTGGCGCTAGTCGCGCTTGGCGCCAGCGCGACTACTCAGGCGCAAAGCGCCTATCCAACCAAGCCGGTGCGTTTCATCAACCCGGTGGCCGCAGGCGGTAACCAGGACATCGTCGCGCGCGCCATTGCCGAGCAGGTGACCCGGGGGCTCGGTCAGCAGGTGCTGGTGGAAAGCCGCCCGGGTGCAAGTGCGATCGTCGGCACGCGCTACGCGAAGGGCGCGGCGCCCGACGGCTATACGTTTCTCACCGTTTCGAACACCTTTGCCCGCGTTCCTGCAATCGTGGCTGCGGCCGGATACGATCCGCTCAAGGACTTCGAGCCGGTTTCGCTGACGGCCGATATCCCGATGGTGCTCTCGGTCAATCCGTCCCTGCCGGTGCAGACCACGAAGGAGCTGATCGCATTGGCGAAGAAACGCCCCGGGGAGTTGCTGTACGCTTCCGCCGGGAACGGTTCGACGGGCCACGTTGCGGCCGAGATGTTTAGCCGCGCGGCGGGTATCAAGTTGATGCATATTCCGTACAAGGGCAACGCCCCGGCCATCATCGATCTGATCGGCGGCCAGGTGATGCTGATGTTCGACCAGGTGAGCACCTCGTTCCCGCACATCCGGGCGGGGCGGCTGCGCGCGCTCGGTGTCACCAGCAAGGAGCGTTCGGCGCTCTTTCCCGAACTGCCCACCATCGAGGAGGCGGGATTGAAGGGTTTTCGGGATTCGACCTTCAACGGCATCGTGGCGCCGGCCGGAACGCCGCGGGAGATCCGCGAGCGCATCCGACAGGAAGTGGTCAAGGCGGTGGCGGTGCCGGAGGCGCGCAATCGCTTCCTCGAGCGCGGCATCGTGCTTAAGGCGAGCACCTCGCTGGAGGAGTTCGGTGCATACCTGCGCGTACAGGTGACGGATTTCGCCAAACTCGCGAAGCAAGCCGGCATCCAGGCGAACTGATCCCGTACTAACGCATGCGCTGGCGTCCCGTCCTCGTACCGACCCGATGAACAGCCCGGACCAGGCATGCAACACCCTGCTTCCCGGCGGCACCGGCGCGCCGCTCGCACCATGGAGATCGCAATGAGCAAGTCCGCCTCGCCGCTGCGCTGGGGCATCATCGGCCTGGGTTGGGTCAGCACCGAGTTCACCGGGCCCGGGATGTCGAAAAGCCCGGGTTCGCGTATGGCTGCATGCCTCGGCAGTTCGCCGGCGAAAGGCAAGGCGTTCGCCGAACGTTTCAAGATCGGGCGGGTGCACGCGAGCCTGGGCGCCATGCTGGCCGATCCCGAGGTCGACGCGGTCTATGTCGCAACGCCGAATGCGACCCACCGCGAGATCGTGTGCGCGGCTGCGCGTGCGGGCAAGCATGTGCTGTGCGAGAAACCGTTTGCGATGAATGTCGCCGAAGCGCGCGAGATGGCCAAGGCGTGCGCGCGCGCCGGTGTGGTGCTGCGTGTGGCGCATCAGTTGCGCCTCGAGCAGGCGGTAGTGCGTGCGCGCGAGATCGTACGCTCGGGGCGGCTGGGGCGCATCGCCGCGATCTCGCTCGAGCGTGCCTCGGCAATGCCGCCACGCACCACCTGGCGAAGCGACGTGCGTCAAAGCGGCGTGGTGTACGACGTGGGGGTACACTTGATCGACCAGGTGCAGTGGCTCACCGGCCAGCGCTTCGCCGAGGTGAGCGCCTTCACCCATCCGGATCGCCGCCGGGGCGAACCGGACGACCAGATCACCATTCTCGGGCGCATGTCGGACGATTGCCACGCCGTGATCCGCGCCACACGCGAGATTGCGAGCGCCGAGAACAACCTCATCATCGAAGGCTCGGCAGCGACCCTGGTCACATCGGCGCTGCGGTTCGCGCCCGAGCACTGCGTCCGGGTACGCGATGCGACGGGATGCAGCGAGGAGCGCTTCAAGGCAAGCGCCAACTACGAGTTGCAGGTGCGCGCCTTCGAGGGCGAGATCGCCGGCACGCGCAGCCTACTTCCCGACGGCGAAGAATGCGTCCATGTCGTTGCCACCACCGAGGCCGTGCTCGCGTCGGTGCAGGAGCGGCGTGCGGTCACGCCGGCGGCGTAGGAGAAGCATCGTGGGACGACGCGAAGACCTACGTCTGATCACCGGGCAAGGGCGTTACACCTCGGACTGGAACCTGCCCGATCAATGCCACGCGGTGTTCGTGCGCTCCGATCGGGCGCATGCCGACATCGTGCATGTCGATGCGACCCGGGCGCTGGCGCTAGCCGGGGTTCTTGCCGTGTACACCGCGGACGATACGAGAGCAGAAGGCTTCAAGTCGCTCCCCAACGTGGTGGGCTATCCGGGTAAGGACGGGCAGCCGTTGTTGAAGCCGTTTCATCCGGTGCTGGCGACCGGGCGGGTGCGTTATGTCGGCGAGCCGGTTGCGATCGTGGTCGCCCGCACTGTGGCGATCGCAGAAGACGCACGTGACCTGATCGAGATCGACTACCGCGATCGCAGTCCGGTGATCGGTTTCGATGCGGCGCTGCGCGAGGATGCGCCGCTGCTGCATGACGGCATCGCGCACAATCTCGCGTTCGAGTTCGAGTCGGGCGATGCGCAAGCCGTCGCGGATGCATTTGCGCGCGCGCGCTACACGAGCAAGCTCACCGTCGAGAGCCAGCGTCTGGTTGGCAATCCGATGGAACCACGCGCGTGCCTGGTCGCATACGACGCGGGAAGCGGGCGCTACACGGTGCACGTCCTGCTGCAAGGGGTGGGCGGCATGCGCGGCCAGCTTTCGTACGTCACCGGGCTCGGCAACGACAGGCTCGTTCTGGTTGCACAGGATGTCGGCGGAAGCTTCGGCGTGCGCGGGGCCGCCTATCCGGAGTACTTTGCCATCATGATGGCGGCACGCAAGCTCGGCCGGCCTGTGAAGTGGGTCGCCACGCGCAGCGAGACGTTCGTGAGCGACTTTCACGGCCGCGCCATCTCGCTTACCGGCGAGCTTGCCCTCGATGCGCAAGGAAGATTCCTCGCCATCCGCTTCGATGATCGCGCCGACCTTGGCGCCTACGCGGCCGCCTTCGGCGCTTTCATCGCGACCAAGAACCTGACCGTGACGATGGGTGGCGTCTACGCCATCCCGCACATGTACGGTCGCACCCGTCTTGCTTATACCAACGCGGTGCCGGTGTCGGCATATCGCGGTGCGGGCCGACCGGACATCGCCTATGCGATCGAGCGCTTGGTCGACTACGCAGCGCACGAGCACGGTTTCGATCCGATCGCACTGCGGCGCACGAACTTCGTCGCGCGCTCGGCCATGCCGTATCGGATCGCGAACGGCGGTGTCTACGACTCGGGCGACTTCGAAGGCGTCATGGACGACGCCTTGCAGCGCGCCGACTGGGCCGGCTTTCCGACGCGTCGCAGCCAGGCGCGCGCGCGCGGCAAGCTGCGCGGCATGGGGATTGCCACCTATCTCGAGGCGGGCGGTGGCGGCGCCGCGCCCAAGGATGAAGTCGCCGTGCGCTTCGATGACCGCGGCGACATGACGCTTTATGCGGTCACGCAATCGTCGGGTCAGGGCCACGAGACCACATTCCCGGAGATCGTTGCGCGTATCCTCGGCATCGATCCGAGCCGCATCCGCTTTCACCCGATGCCGCCGTCGGCGGACCTGGTCGGCAATGGCACCGGCGGGTCGCGCGGCGTACTCGGTACGGGCAGCGCGTTTCACGTGCTCGGCAACAAGCTGATCGAACTCGCCCGGCCGCACGCCGCCGCGATGCTCGGCCGCGCGCAAAGCGAGCTGCGCTATGCCGAAGGCGCATTCCATGGCGGCGACCGCGCGGTCGGGTTTGTCGACTTGGCGCGCCGTCTGGCCGGTACGCGACCGCATCCGCTCGACACGACCGCCGCGGGCACGTTCGGCATGAGCTTCCCGAACGGCTGTCATATCGCCGAGGTGGAGATCGACCCGCAGACGGGCGCGGCCGAGGTCGTACGCTACACTGCCGTGGATGATCTGGGCAATGTGATCAACCCTACGTTGGTCGAAGGGCAGGTGCAAGGCGGCGTGATGCAAGGCGCCGGACAGGTGTTCGGCGAACACGCCCGCTACGACGAGGCGACCGGGCAGCTCCTCACGGGCAGCTTCATGGACTACGTCATGCCGCGCGCAGGCTGGATTGCGCACATGATCGTGCACGACCATCCGGTGCCTACCCCCACCAACGCGCTCGGCGCCAAGGGAGTGGGCGAGTCCGGCTGCAGCGGTTCGCTGCCGGCGCTGACCAATGCGCTGATCGATGCGCTGCGTCCGCTCGGAATCGTCCACCTCGACATGCCGTTCACGCCGGCGAGGGTGTGGAGCGCGATTCAGAGCGTACGCCGCGCGAAGGCGCCTGCGCACGTGCGAGGTGGCGTGCGGGTCGACTCATCGTGTGCGCGCTGACGCGCGTGCCGGTACGCCGCGCGCGATCGTCGGCAGGCTCGCCGCCGATATCGGCAGGGTGTTACGGATGACCGACGTTTGCGACAAACTGGCTGCACAAGGCAATTTTCCCTGGAGTTCTACGCCGGAGCAATTCGCCGCCGTCATCGAATCGGAGATTGCGAGATTAGCAGCCGTGGTGAAGGCGGCCCACATCAAGACGGAGTGATACGAGGATGGATTTCACCTTACCCGAAGAACTGCGCATGCTGCGCGATACGGTCGCGCGCTTCGTCAAGGAGGAGCTGATTCCTCTGGAGAAGGATGTCATCCGCCGCGAGGCGGAGCGAGGTCTCACGGATGCACCGTTGATCGCGCCCGAGGTCGAGCGCGAGCTCGAGCGCAAGGCGCGGGAGATCGGCCTCTACGGCATCGACGCGCCCGAGGAGTACGGCGGCCAGAATCTCGGTATGCTGGCCAAGGCCGTGGTCGTCGAGGAGCTGAAATACAGCATCACGCCGTTCACCTTGCCCCCGGACAGCCCGAACCTGTGGATGCTGCGCGAAACGTGCAAGGGCGACCAGATTCAGAAATACCTCATCCCGTACGCCAACGGCGAGAAGAAGAGCTCGATCGCGATCACCGAACCGGGCGCGGGCTCCGATCCCGCCGGCATGAAGACCCGTGCCGAGTACAAGAATGGCAAATGGGTCATCAATGGCCAGAAGATCTTCATCAGCGGCGCGCGCAAGGCCGACTTCATCATCGTCATGGCGGTGACCGATGCGTCCAAGGGCTCGCGCGGCGGCATCACGGCTTTCCTGGTCGACAAGGGCAGCCAGGGACTTTCCATACCCTCGGTGTTCAACACCGTGGGCGAGCATGCGCCCTATGCCGTTTTCTTCGACAACGTGGAGGTCACCGACGATCAGGTGCTGGGCACGGTGGGCAATGGCTTCGGGCCGATGCAGAACCGGCTTGGCGTGCGCCGCATGGAGATCGCCTGCCGCGCCATGGGCTATACGCGCCGTTGCCTCGATCTCATGATCCCGCAGGCGAACGAGCGCAGGACATTCGGCGCGCCGCTTGCCGATCGGCAGTCGGTGCAGTGGGCGATTGCGGACAGTTGGCAGGAAATGGAGATGGTGCGCTGGGTCACCTGGCGGCTCGCGTGGAAGATGGACCAGGGGGAGCGCAACTGGCGGCGCGAAGCGGCCATGGTGAAGCTGCAGGGCAGCGAGATGGTCGCGCGCGCGGTCGATCGCGCCATGCAGTTGTTCGGCGGCATGGGGATGACCAAGGACATGCCCTTGGAGTACATCTTTCGCGCTTGCCGGCTGTTTCGCATCTACGAGGGCCCGAGCGAGATCCATCGCTGGTTCATCGCACGCGATTTGTTGCGTAACGGCCTTCCTGCGCACTGACGCTGTTGTCGCAGGCGCGCCCGATGCAACGCCATCACCTGTACACGTTTGCTGGAGCGGTCATGTCGCGTCGTTCTCCCGTAAGGAATGCGTTCTTACGCGTGCGCTCGTCGGTTTTCGCCGCCGCCACGCTTGTATGCATCGCCTGGAGCGCAAACGGCATCGCCGCCGAGTTGGCGCCGCCACCGTACATCGAAGTGACCGGCGAGGCCGAGACGAGAGTCGCCCCAGACACCGCGCGGCTCGATTTCGGCGTCACGACGCGCGCCGATACGGCAGCGGCGGCGGCCAAGCAGAATGCGTCGCGCATGCAGGCGGTATTCGATGCGGTGCGCACGGCGCTCGGCGCGGGCGCGCAGATCGGAACCGGCACCTATTCGCTGCGCGCCGAGCAAAGCGCGCCGCGCGACGGTACGCCCGCGCGCGTGACCGGATATACGGCATCCAATATCGTGCGCCTGGAAACGCGCGAGCTCGCCCGCCTCGGGGAGATCGTCGACATTGCGACACAGGCGGGGGCCAATCAGGTGCAGCGCGTCGTCTTCACGCTGAGCGATCCGTCGGTCGCGCATCGCAACGCACTGCGCGACGCCGTGAAGGACGCGCGGGCCGAAGCCGAGACCATCGCGACGGCGCTCGGTGCGGCGCTGGGTCCGGTTCAATCCGTAACCGAGCAAGAGATGGGGTCGATGCGGCCGCTGATGTACGACGCCGCCGTGATGCGCGCCGAAGCTTCCGCCACGCCGATCGAACCGGGAATGGTATCGGTGCGCTCGCGCGTGCTGGTGCGTTTCCAGATCTCGCACTGAATCCAGGCCCGCTCACACACAGGAATTCGCAGCACCGCTGTCGTCTTACAGCGGTCCGCGAGGAGCGGGTGTTGGCCGCACCGCGCGGATTGGCTCGCCGCTTGTCTGCACAGTGACGATTCTTAGCGCGCGTAACACGTTGTAACGATCGAAAACGTCACCGGCGCCCGCAGGCGCCGGTGACGCGAGTCGCATCCGAGACGCGGTTAGCCGAGCTCAACCGGTACGAAGATGCGGGCGTTGTCACGCTGCACGAGGATCGCGAGCGTCTTTTCCGACGTCTTGGTGGCAGCACGAAGCTCGTCGACGCTCTTCACCGGCTTCTGGTTGACCGAGACGATGATGTCCCCCGGGCGAATCCCGGCCCTTGCGGCTGCACCGGCAACCTGCTCGACCAGCACGCCACCGGTAACGTGCGCCTGCTTCTGCTCGTCGGGGCTAAGCGGACGTACGGCGACCCCGAGGCGGGCGCCCGACAGGTCGCTGTTGTCGGCGGCGGCTACCTGCTGCGACGGCGCCTCGCCGATCACGACCGCGAGGTCGCGCGGCTTGCCATCACGCCACACCTCGATCTTGGCGTTCGATCCGGGCTTCATCATGGCGATGCGGCGCGACAGATCGATCGAGCGTTGGATCGGCGTGCCGTCGACTGCCAGCACGACATCGCCCGGCTTCACGCCCGCCTTGTCGGCCGGGCTTCCGTTCTCCACCTGACTGACCAGCGCGCCACGCGCCCGATCCATCCCGAACGAGCTCGCCAGCGATTGATTCACTTCCTGGATGGTGACACCGAGGCGACCGCGTGTGACCTTGCCGAACTTGACCAGTTGATCCTTCACGTGCAGCGCGGTGTCGATGGGTATGGCGAATGACAGACCCTGGTAGCCGCCGCTGCGGCTGTAGATCTGCGAATTGATGCCGATGACTTCGCCTTGCAGATTGAACAGAGGGCCGCCGGAGTTGCCGGGGTTCACGGCGACGTCGGTCTGGATGAACGGCACGTAGGTTCCGTCCGGCAAGGCGCGCGCTTTTGCGCTTACGATGCCCGCGGTGACCGAGTTCTCGAAGCCGTACGGGGAGCCGATTGCGACCACCCAATCGCCCACGTTCACATTCTTCGAGTCGCCGAGCTTGACGCTGGGCAGATTGTTCGCGTCGATCTTCAGCACGGCAATGTCGGTTTGCGGGTCCATGCCGACGACCTTGGCTTTGAACTCGCGCCGATCGGTGAGCTTCACCGTCACTTCGGAGGCGTCCTTCACGACGTGGGCATTGGTCAGTATCGTCCCGTCGGGACTGACGATGAAGCCCGAGCCGATGCCATGTCTGGGTACCGCCCCTTGCGGGTTCTGCGGGATCTGGAAGCGCCGGAAGAATTCGTAGAACGGATCACCCGGAGCGACGCCGAAATCCGGCATCGTCGCCCCGGCTTGCGCCTGCCCTTCATACGCGACGCTGATGTTCACCACCGCGGGTCCGTATTGCTTGACCAGCCGGGAGAAGTCCGGCAGGGCGGACGGTGCTGCCGGCTGTGCTTGGGTCGCAGTCTCGACCGCCGCTTGCGCCGTTGCCGGCTCGTAGTACCTGATACCGCCAACGCCCAGCGCGGTAATCAAACCCGCCGCGGCCAGGCTTCGTACGATCGGCTTCATCTTCATCGCAGTCTCCTTAGCTTCAGTGAACGCGCTCCTCGCGCATGACCGCAATACTGCGGCCCGAAGCTTAAGCGCCGCTTAAAGCGGAAATACGAGCCGCGCGGCCAGACCGACTCCACCGGGACCAGAATCGAGTTGCACGCGCGCATGATGGCGTTGCGCGATGCTGCGCACGATGGCGAGCCCAAGTCCGCTTCCCGGCTCGTCCGAATCGGTGCGCCGGTAGAAGCGATCGAACACGCGCTCGCGCTCGTCGGGCGCGATGCCGGGCCCGTCGTCGGTGACTTCCAGCGTAATGCCGTCAGCGCCGCGGAACGCCGATACGTCCACGCGCCCGCCGCGCGGGACATAGCGCAGCGCGTTGTCGACCAGGTTTGAAAGCAGCGTGCTGAGTCCGTGCGACTCGCCGCGCACGATCAACTCGGGGTCGCGGCGCGCCAGGCCGAGATCGATACCGCGGCTCTCGGCCAAGGCCGAATATTCGGCTACGACCTGCGCGGCGATATCGCCGAGCTCGACCTCGGTCATGGTTCGCTCGCCCGCGCTCGGATCCTCGCGTGCGAGAGTGAGGATCTGCTGCACGAGGTGAGCCGCGCGCTCCAGACCCTGCTTCAAGGTGGCGAACGCGGCGGCGCGCTCGTCCGGTGCCGTCGCGCGCTCGGCGAGCTGAGCTTGCAGCCGCAGCGCGGTAAGCGGCGTCCTCAGTTCGTGCGCGGCATCGGCGACGAGGTTGCGCTGCGCCTCGAGTGCGCGCCCAAGGCGTGCCAGCAGGTCGTTGAGCGCCGCGATCAGCGGGCGCACTTCCTGCGGCGCACTGTCCTCCGACAACGGCGGCAGCGACGTCGCTGTGCGCGCCTTGACCGCACTTGTCACCGCCTCGAGCGGCTTCAGCGCGCGCGTGATCGCAAGCCAAAGCAGTCCGGCGAGCAGCGGCAGGGCGAGCAGAAATGGCGCCAGCGTGCGTATGGCTGCCTGCCCCGCCAGTTGATTGCGCATCGGCACGGGTTGCGCCACCTGCAGGGTCAAACCGCGCTCGCGCAGCGCATACGCGCGCCACAAACCTTGCGGGGTCTGCAGGCTCGAATAGCCCGCCTGCGGGCGCAGCGGCAACTGCACGCCCGGCTGCGTGTAGTAGAGCAGGAAGCCTTCGTCGCTGGATATCTGGATGGCGAAGTCCAGTCCCTCGGCCAGGGCCGGGACATCGAGGCGGAAGGAGCCGCGCAGCGCCCGGTCACGCAGCGACAATGCCATCTGCCGCAGCTGGTAGTCGAACAGGTCGTCAATCTCCTCGCGCGCCTTGTAGTACACGCCGATCGCGGCGATGCAGCCGGCGGCGAGCACCGCGGCGAGCATGCTGACGACGAGCTGGCGGCGGATCGAGCTCAAGGTTCGCGCGCAACAACGTAGCCGACCCCGCGCACCGTGCGGATGAAATCGGAGGCGAGCTTGCGCCGCAGCATGTGCACGTACACTTCCACGGCATTGCTCTCGACTTCCTCGCCCCAGCCGTAGATGCGCTCTTCGAGCTGCGCGCGCGACAGGATTGCTCCGGGGCGCTCGAGCAGCGCCTGCAGGAGCGACAGCTCGCGAGCGGATAGCGCCACTTCCCGGCCGCGCCAGGTGACGCGCCGTGTCGCTGGGTCGAGCGTGAGCTCGCGCACGCGGATCAGAGGATCGGCTCGGCCGGTGCGCCGGCGGTGTACGGCGCGGATGCGCGCGGCCAGCTCGTCCAGGTCGAATGGCTTGACGATGTAGTCGTCGGCGCCGCTGTCGAGTCCGGCGATCCGATCGTGCACCTTGTCGCGTGCGGTGACGATGAGAACCGGGGTGTCGTTGCCTGCACGGCGCATGGATTTCAGAACCTCGGCGCCGCTCTTTCCGGGAAGTCCCAGGTCGAGCAGCACGGCGTCGAAGGTGTTGGCGGCAAGCGCTGCGGCCGCGGCTCGCCCGTCACGCACCCAGTCAACGGAGAATCCGTCTTGGCGCAGGCCCTTCTGCGCACCCGCGCCGATCATCGGATCGTCTTCGACCAACAGCACGCGCATTGCAAGCGCTCCGACACGAGCCCGCCAGTCTGAGGCAGGTCGCTTAAACCGAGCTTAAGAGCGCCCGATCCGCGTCTGCGCGGACGCGGTGGGAAAGGCTCACTGCAGCTTCAGGCCCGCGTCTTTCACCACTTGCCGCCAGCGCGCTACCTCGCCGAGCACGTACCGGGTCATTTGCTGCGGCGTCATCGGCGACGGCTCGCCGCCTTGCGCCGCGTACTGCTTGCGCAGTTCCGGCGACTGCATGCCGTCGCGCATGGCCCGCGAGAGTTTCTCGACGATTGCGGGTGGTGTCTTCGCCGGCGCAGCCAGACCCCACCACGATTCGGTCACGAAATCGACGCCGCCCTCGCGCATGGTCGGGACGTCGGAGGCGAATGGCGAGCGCTTCTCGCCGGTGACCGCGAGCGCCCTGAACCGCCCGCTGCGCACGTTGCCGAGCGCCGACGGTAGGGTGGTCAGCACCAATTGCACCTGGCCCGCCATCAGATCGGTCAATGCCAGCGCGATGCCCTTGTAGGGAATATGGGTGATGTTGATGGCGGCGGTCTTCGCGAACAGCTCGGTGGCGAGATGATTGCTGCCGCCGATGCCCGATGAGCCGTAGTTGAGCTCGCCCGGACGCTTGCGCGCGAGCGCGACCAGCTCCTGTACCGACTTGACCGGCAGCGACGGATGAACCACGAGGATCATCGGGCTCGTGGTCATCATCCCGATGTACGCGAAATCCTTCGCCACATCGTACGGCATCTTGGCGCGGATCGCGGCGTTGGTCGCGAACGAGACCTGGATATTGAGGATGGAGTAGCCGTCAGGTGCGGCGCGCACGACGTTTTCGGCGCCGATCATACCGCCCGCGCCCGGTCGATTCTCCACCACGATCGGTTGGCCGAGCAGCGGCGACATGGCGTCCGCGGTGGCGCGCGACAGGTTGTCGTTGCTCGCACCGGGCGAGAACGGGACCACCAGACGAATCGGCTTCGACGGATAGTCGGCTGGCGCCTGCGCGCGGGCGGGTGCGCCAAGCGCGAACGACAGGGTGAGCACGAACACGCATGCAACGGATTTCGACATTCGACGGACTCCATTCACCAAAACGACATGAGCCGGCCAGCGGCCTATTCGGATTTCCCGACACCATATCGGGAGGGGGCCTAGCATAACCGCATGTACACACGGTACGCGAGCCCGGCAACGGTTCGTGCCGCGCAGAAACGGCGGCAGCCCGCACATTCTCAAGGTGCGTCACGTAGGTGCCGGCCGCAGCGACGCGCTATTTTCCGGTCAACCCTGCTTCCTTCGCGGCCTTCGACCAGATCAGAGTTTCGGCTTTCATGCGTCGCGCCATTTCCTGCGGCGATGCGCCGACGACTTCCAATCCGACGTCGAACAGTCGTTGTGCAATCTTCGGGTCCGACAGTGCCTTGCCGATGGCCGTATACAGCCGCGTCACGACGCCGTCCGGAGCTCCCGCCGGCGCCACCGCGCCGAACCACTGCGACATGTCCATTTCGGGGAAGCCGGCTTCGGCAAGCGTCGGCACATCGGGCAGCGCCTTGGCGCGATTTCTGGATGTCACGGCGATCAGCCGCAGTCTGCCGCTCTTGGCATGGGGTACGAGCGGCGCGGCGCCGAGCACCGCGACCGGCACCTGCCCGCTGAGGAGGTCCACCACTGCCTGCCCGCCGCCTTTGTACGGAACGCTGATCATCTTGACGTTCGCCATGCGAAAGAAGACTCCGGCGGCAACCGCCTGCGTTCCCGTCGCGGACGACAGCGCATAAGCGATCTCACCGGGCCGCGCCTTCGCGGCCTTGAGCAGATCGGCGACCGACTTCCACCCCGGCGCAGGATGAATGGCGATGATGATGGGCTGGCTCGTGAGAATACTGACCGGACGCAGGTCGCGCTCGGCGCGGTAAGCGAGCGAAGGCCGCAGGACAGGCTGGTAGAACGACGAGTCGGAACCCACGACGAAGGTGTGTGCGTCGCCGCTGCGAAGCATCGCCTCGATCACGATGCTGCCTGCCCCGCCGGGCCGGTTTTCAATGACCACCGATTGTCCGAGTTCCTTCGACACGGTGTCGCTCACAAGGCGCGCGGATACGTCGGTCGATCCGCCCGGTGCGAAGCCGACCAGGATGCGGATCGGCCGCGTCGGCCAGTTCTGCGCGAGTGCCGCGAACGCTTGTATCGCTGCAAGCCACGCCACGCCCGCGATGAGGAGCAATTTTCGCGGCATCGGATTCCTTTCTAGCAAGACGGCGGGTAAGGCATAAAAGTCGATCCGCCGCCTTCGACGTGAAAAGCGCCGGCGAGGTGGCGACGATCGAGCGCATTAACGCAGGCCGCGGCAGCAGCCCCATACGGGCGCTGCTGCCGCGTGGATCGACATTGCACGAACCGCGCGGCGGTCCGCCGTCGAGCCAATTGGTCCCGCTCGAAAAATCTCCGGGTCAGCCCATGTGCAGGCCGCCGTTGAGCGAGAAGTCGGCGCCGGTGGCGAAGCCCGATTCCTCCGAGGCAATCCAGGCGACGATGGAGGCGATCTCGTCCGGCCCGCCGAGGCGCTTGACCGGGATCGTGCCGACGATCTTCTCCAGCACGTCGGGGCGGATCGCACGCACCATCTCCGTGCCGATGTAGCCCGGCGAGACGGTGTTGACCGTCACGCCCTTGGTTGCGACCTCCTGCGCGAGCGCCATGGTGAAGCCGTGGATGCCGGCCTTGGCCGTGGAGTAATTGGTCTGGCCGAACTGTCCCTTCTGGCCGTTCACCGAGGAGATATTGATGATCCGCCCCCAGCCGCGATCGAGCATGTCGTCGATCACCTGCTTGGTGACATTGAACAGGCTGTTCAGATTGGTGTTGACGACCGCGTCCCAATCGGAGCGCGTCATTTTGCGGAATAGGCCGTCTCGGGTGATGCCGGCATTGTTCACGAGCACGTCCACCGCACCGTGCTCGGCCTTGATCACCTTGAACGCTTCGACCGTCGATTCCCACTCGGCGACGTTGCCGGCCGAGGCGTGGAAGGTGTAGCCCGCCGAGCGCTGTTCGCCAATCCACTTGGCGTGGTCGCGAGTCGGGCCACAACCTGCGATCACCTTGAATCCGTCCCGGTGCAGGCGCTGGCAGATCGCCGTACCGATTCCGCCCATCCCGCCCGTCACGTATGCCAGTCGTTGTGCCATTGTCGTCTCCGTCGATTAGCGCCGCCCGTCCGCAGCCGCTCACCGCTTGAAGGCATTCGCGGCGGGTCGCCGCCTATCGTAGACGATTCGAGCGGGTACGCAAACGCGTGCATCCATGCCGCGCCCGGTCGCCCGCATGGCAGCGGCGCAAACGAAGGCCGGCCGTCACGTGGCCCACGCCGACCGTCGCGCGGCCTCGCGGGTGCGCGCGACGAGCGCCGGGCGAGTGGTTCGCGCGACGTTGCCTTGGGGGCGGCGCGTGGGATGGCTGGCGTGGCGGCGGCGCTCTGGGCTAAGATAGCGCTCGCATCGCCTGGCTGCTTGCGTCGCGCGGATTCCGCTGCGCGCAGCGGCGCCAACGCCCCCGTGGCGCTCGAACGATCCGGATGATCCCCGAACTCGGCCACTTTGCCTTGATCCTGGCGGCGGTTGTTGCCGTGTTGCAAGGCACGCTGCCTTTCGTCGGTGTCGCCCGCGCCGACGCCGGGCTCATGGCGCTCGCGCGCATTGCCGCCTGCGTGCAAGCCGTTCTGATCGCGTTTGCCTTTGCATGCCTTGCGGCTGCATTTCTCGGCAACGATTTCTCGGTGCTGTACGTCGCATCGAATTCGAATAGCAGGTTGCCCGCTATCTATCGCTTCACCGCGGTCTGGGGCGGGCACGAAGGCTCGATGCTGCTGTGGATGCTGATGCTGGGGGGGTGGTCGGCGGCCGTAGCCACGTTTTCGCGCCATCTGCCGCTTGCCATGGTCGCGCGTATCCTCGGCGTG
This sequence comes from Burkholderiaceae bacterium, assembly GCA_011525945.1. GTDB lineage: Bacteria > Pseudomonadota > Gammaproteobacteria > Burkholderiales > WYBJ01 > WYBJ01. Next base: position 17,688 of record WYBJ01000090.1, read on the forward strand.
TTGGGTCTCGTGAGCCTGGGCTTCCATCTATTTTTGCTGCTCACCTCGAATCCGTTCGAGCGCCTCATCCCGATGCCGGCTGACGGCCGCGACCTGAATCCGCTGCTGCAGGATCCGGGGATGATCCTTCATCCACCGATGCTGTACATGGGCTATGTCGGTTTCTCGGTCGCGTTCGCGTTCGCGATCGCCGCGCTGCTCGGCGGTAAGCTCGACGCCACCTGGGCGCGCTGGTCACGACCCTGGACCACCGTCGCGTGGATGTTCCTCACACTGGGCATCGCACTCGGTAGCGCCTGGGCTTATTACGAGCTAGGCTGGGGCGGTTGGTGGTTCTGGGATCCGGTCGAGAACGCCTCCTTCATGCCGTGGCTGGTCGGCACCGCGCTGATCCATTCGCTCGCCGTGACCGAGAAGCGTGGGGCTTTCAGGGCCTGGACGGTGCTGCTTGCGATCCTCGCCTTCTCCATGAGTCTGCTCGGCACCTTCCTGGTGCGCTCGGGCGTGCTCACCTCGGTGCATGCGTTTGCGACCGATCCGCGCCGCGGCATCTTCATCCTCGGCTTTCTGGTGCTCGTCATCGGCGGCTCGCTCACGCTGTTCGCCGCGCGTGCGCCGAAAGTCGGGCTCGGTGGTTCCTTCGAGCCGGTGTCGCGCGAATCGATGCTGCTCGGAAACAACGTGCTGCTGATGGTTGCGGCGGCCTCGGTGCTGCTCGGTACGATCTATCCACTGCTGCTGGATGCGCTCGGCATGGGCAAGATCTCGGTCGGCCCGCCGTACTTCGAGAGGGTGTTCGTGCCGCTGATGACGCCGGTGATGTTTCTGCTGGGCGTGGGAGCCATGGCGCGTTGGAAGAGTGCGTCGTGCGCCGATCTTGCACGGCGCTTGCGTTGGGCGGTGGCGGTGAGTGTCGCGACCGCTGCCATCGCGCCGCTGGCGATGGGTGCGTGGACGCCGGGCGCCGCATTCGGCGTGCTCCTCGCCGCCTGGGTGTTGAGTGCGACGGCTGCGAATCTCATTGAACGCGTGCGCGCGCGCGGGGCGCAATCGCGCGGCTGGTGGCCGCGGCTGCGCGAGCTGCCGGGCGCATATGTCGGCATGCTCGTCGCGCACGCCGGCGTCGGCGTTTTCATCATCGGCGTGACACTGGTCAACGGCTACGAGTCCGAGCGCGACGTGCGCATGCCGATCGGAGCGACGATGGAGCTGGGGGGATACACGTTTCGCCTGGTTGCGGTGGAGAACGTGCAAGGCCCCAACTACGAAGCCGCGCGCGGACGCGTCGAGGCCCTGCGTCACGGCCGCGTGGTGTCGGTACTGCATCCGGAGAAGCGGTTCTACCCGGTGCAGAAGCAGACCATGACCGAGGCTGCCATCGACAGCGGGCTCGCCGGCGATATCTATGTCGCGCTCGGCGAGCGTATGACCGACGGGGCTTGGACCGTTCGCGTGCACCTGAAGCCGTTCGTCGACTGGATCTGGGCAGGCTGCGTGTTGATGGCGCTCGGCGGTCTGATCGCGGTGTGCGACCGGCGCTACCGCCGTTTCAAGCGCGCGGCCCCCGAGCGTATGCACGGCCCGATCGCGCCGCTGCGCGAGCTGCCGGCAGCAGCGCGTGCAGCACGCAGCACGGCAGGCTGAAGATGCAGACGCGCACGAGCTCAGTCACCATTTCGTCGGCTCTTGCGGCGAAATGGTGCGCGTCCCCACGCTCACTTCGGTGCGCGATTGCTGTGCATTGCCATAGCGCGCGTGGCCCCGCGGCCGCAATCGTGGGCGTGAGCATTTTCTGGCTCTGCTTGTTCTGGGCGCCGGTCGTGCAAGCGGCAACCGCCGACGCCGAGCTCGAAGCACAGGTACAGCGCGTCGCCGCGGAGCTGCGCTGCCTGGTGTGCCAGAACCAGACCCTCGCCGACTCGCACGCCGAGCTCGCCCGGGATCTGCGCGCGCAGGTGCGCGAGATGCTTGCAAGCGGCAAGTCGGAGGCGCAGGTGCGAGAATTCATGGTCGCTCGCTACGGCGACTTCGTCCTCTATCGTCCGCCTTTCAAGACGACCACCTTGCTGCTGTGGGTCGGTCCGTTCGTCCTGTTGCTTGCCGGCATCTGGGCTTTGCGCCGCATTGCGATCGGTCGCAGGCGCACGGTCGCCGATGTCGCCTTGAGCGACGAGGAGCAGGCGCGGCTGCGCGCAATCGTGGCCGGAGCGGAGAACGAGGCGCGGTGAGCACCTTTCTTGTCGTCGCCGCCGCTCTGACGCTGGCGGTGATTGGCGCGCTGGCGGTGCCGCTTCGGCGACGGGTTGCAGCTCCCCCTGAGGCCGAGCAGGATCGATCGAACATCGCCTTGTTCGAAGACCAGCTCGCCGAGCTCGAGCGCGACCGCGCGCAAGGCGTCCTGCCGCAGGCGCAGTTCGAGCATGCACGCACCGAGCTCGGCCGGCGCCTGTTGGCCGAGGTCGATCGCGAGGTGATCGCGCCCGAGTCCCGGGCCGCACCTGCTGGCGCCTGGCGCTTCGCCGCGCTTGCCTGCGTGCCGATCGCTGCGTTTGCCGCCTACCTCGTACTGGGAACACCGCAGGCGATCGATGCCGCCGCCACGAGCGCTGCCGCCGGGGAGCACGTGCGTGAGCTCGACGCCTTGACGCATCGCCTGAGGCAGCGCCTCGAGGCGAATCCGAAGGATGCCGAAGCGGCCGTCCTGCTCGCGCGTTCATTGCAGCTTCTCGGGCGAGCGCCCGAGGCGGTGAAGGCGTTCGCACACGCGATCGAATTGGTCCCGGATGCGCCGCAGCTCTATGCCGACTATGCCGATGTTCTGGTTGGCGCGGCCGATGGCAAATGGACGCCAGCAGCTTCGACAGCGCTCGCCAAGGCGCTCGCGCTCGACCCCTCGCATCCCAAGGCGCTGTGGCTTGCAGGCACCGAGGCGTACATGCGAGACGACTTCCGCACGGCACTCGCGTACTGGCAGAAGCTGGCGCCGCTGACCGAGCCCCGATCGGAAGTCGCACGCATCGTCCAGCAGAAGATCGACGAAGTACGTGCGCGCGTTGCGGGCGATACGGCCGTTGCGCCGGTGGCGACCGAGACCAAGGACGGATCGCCTGTGCTGCCGGCGCCGGCGAGTGCGGTGTCCGGCACCATCACACTGGATCCGAAGCTTGCCGGGGAGGCGCAGCCCGCCGATACGGTGTTCGTGTTCGCGCGTGCCGTGGCGGGGCCGAAGGTGCCGCTTGCCATCCGTCGCATCCGGGTCTCGGATCTGCCGTATCGGTTCTCCCTCGGCGAAAGCGATGCCATGGCGCCCGGGATGACCATCGCAGCGTTCCCGCAAGTCGTCATCGGCGCGCGCGTATCGCGCAGCGGCGACGCAAAATCCAAGGCGGGTGATCTCGAAGGTTACAGCCGGCCGGTGAAGCCAGGAGCGGTTGGTGTCGAGGTTCGCATCGATGGCCGCGTCGATTGATGCCGGCATCGGCGCGGGGCTCGAAGTGCGCGGCATGCATTGCGAGCGCGGCCAACGAGTGCTCATCGATGCGCTCGATTTCGATGTCCCGGCGGGGAGCGTATTGACTGTCGTCGGCCCGAACGGCAGCGGTAAGACCACCTTGTTGCGGGCGCTTGCGGGGTTGACGCAGGCGCGCGTGCGGCGCGTTGCATGGCGGCGCGTTCCGATTGCGCTTCGCAGCGCGGCGTGGCGCGCGCAGCTCGCCTATGTCGGTCACCAGCCGGGTCACAAGGACGAGCTCACGGCAGCCGAGAATCTGGAGCTTGCGTGCGTGCTACAAGGCGGGCCGGCCGAGCCAGCCGATCGCAGCCGCGTGCTGGATGAGATGGGCCTGGCGGCACGCAGCCAATTGCAGGTCAAGCGCCTGTCGCAGGGCCAGAAGCAGCGCCTGGCGCTTGCGCGCCTGGCGCTCTCGCAACGTTCGTTGTGGCTTCTCGACGAGCCCGCTGCAGCGCTCGACGTGCAGGCGCGCGATCTGCTGGCTACCATCGTGGCGCGGCATATCGCGCGAGGCGGCACGGCGCTGATCGCCACGCACGATCCGATCGATCTGCCGGGTGCGCGCAGCGCACAGCTTTGTCTCGGTCTCGCGGGCGCTCTGCCGCCGGCGGCGATGCACGCGCCGGCCGAAGTGCTTGCGGCGGCACGCTCCGATGTCCGCTGACGCAGTGCATGCGGGCGCCTGGGCGGGATTGGTCTGGGCATTGCGCCGCGATCTGCGCCTGGCAGCGCGCTCGGCTGCCGAAGTGTTGGTCGTGCTCGGTTTTTTTTTCGTGGCTGTAACGTTGTTTCCGCTCGGCGTGGGTCCGGATCCACGCGTCCTGAGGCTGATCGGTGCGGGTGTGATCTGGGTGTGCGCAATGCTCGCCTGTCTGATGTCGCTCGCGCGGCTGTTCGCCGCCGATTTTGCCGACGGTACGCTCGAGCAGATGCTGCTGTCGGAAATGCCGTTCGGCGCGATCGTATGCGGTAAGATCGGCGCCCATTGGCTCACGACCGGCTGGCCGCTGATGTTGTGCACGCCGCTGGTGGGTGTGCAGTTCGGCCTGGATGTCACCGAGGTGGGCGTGCTGCTGCTGACACTCGCACTCGGCACCCCGGTCTTGAGCCTGATCGGCGGCATCATGGCTGCTTTGACACTCGGCTTGCGCGGCACCGGCGCGTTGCTCGCGCTGCTTTTGCTGCCGCTGTACGTGCCGGTGCTGATATTCGGCGTGGGTGCGGTCGACGCCTATTCCGCCGGGCTGGGTATCGAAGGCCAGCTGTCGATCCTGGGTGCGGAGTTGATCGTCGCGCTCGTGGGCGCGCCGCTGGCTGCCGCAGCCGCGGTGCGCATTGCAATCGATTAACGAGCTTCGACAATGGCTATGCATGTCTTCCTTCTCCGCCTGGGAGAGGGACCGAGGGCGAGGGAAGATGTCACATCGTTCTCACGAACTCCCTCACCCCCGACCCGTCTCCCGAAGGGAGAGGGGAGCGGACAGCGGCTTGCCGGATAACACGATGGCCTGGATCTACCGCTATGCCTCTCCGGCCACCTTCTATCCCGTGGCCGGAGTACTGGCGCCGTGGTTCATGGCTGCCGCGGCGCTGCTCGCGGGTTTGGGTCTGTACATCGGTCTGATTGCGGCGCCGACCGACTTCCAGCAAGGCGATGCCTATCGCATCATCTACGTCCACGTTCCGGCGGCGTGGATGTCGATGCTGATCTATATCGTAATGGCGATTTATGCGGTTCTGTACCTCACCTTCAACACGCGCCTGTCGGCGATGATGATGAACGCCCTGGCGCCCACTGGCGCGATGTTCACCTTTCTTGCGCTGTGGACCGGTGCGTTGTGGGGCCGACCCACGTGGGGAACGTATTGGGTGTGGGATGCGCGGCTCACCTCGGAGCTGATCCTGCTCTTCCTCTATTTCGGATTCATGGCGCTCAATGCCGCCATCGAGGATGCGCGGCGCGCGGACAAGGCCGCTGCCCTGGTTGCGATCGTGGGCGTGGTGAACGTGCCGATCATCTATTTTTCGGTGCAATGGTGGAACACTTTGCATCAAGGGGCGTCTGTCAGTATGACTGCTTCGCCCAAGATGGCGAGCATCATGCTCAGTGGGATGCTGGTGATGGGTCTGGCAGCGTGGATGTATGCGATCGGTGCGGCGCTCAAGCGCGTGCAGACGATCATCGTCGAGCGCGAGGTCGGGGCCGATTGGCTACGCCGCCATCTCGGCGATAACGCGCAGGTCGGGAGGGTCGCTTAGTGCGCCACACCTTGCGCCCCGCTTCGCTCGCGGCTCTGTGCGCGGGCGGGAACGCGCGGACCCTGCTCGGCATCTGGCGGGCGGCATCGGCGTGCATGCCGATGCCCGCACTGCGAGTGCGGGTGCAGTGCGCGAGCATTCGCTGGAGGCCAGAGGCATGACAGAATGGTTGGCAATGGGCGGTTATGCGGGCTATGTGTGGGGCTCTTATTCGGTCTGCGCGGCCGCGATCGCAATCGAATTGTGGCGCTTGCGCGTACGCCGGCTCGGCGCACTGCGCGCGGCGCGCATCGAAGCGGAGGCGGGCATTGCAGGCTAGGGCGCGGCATCGCAGGTTTGCCTGGATTGCGGTTGGCGTGCTGCTGCTCGGTATCGCCGCGGCACTGGTGCTGAACGCGTTTCGCAGTAATCTCGTGTTCTTCTACACGCCGAGCCAGGTGTTCGCCGACGAGGCTCCGAAGGGACGAAACTTCCGCATCGGCGGGCTGGTGGTTCCGGGTAGTCTGGTGCGCCCAGGCGGTAGCGTCGAGGTTCAGTTCAAGGTCACGGACAACGCGCGCACGGTAGCGGTGGTGTATCACGGCATCCTGCCGGATCTGTTCAAGGAAGGCAAAGGCGTGGTGGCGCAAGGCGAGCTGCGCCCTGATGGCGTATTCGTCGCCTCGCAGGTGCTTGCCAAGCACGACGAGAACTACATGCCGCCCGAGGCCGACGAAGCGCTGCGCAAGGCCGGCCATCCGCTGCGTCCAGCGGAGCAAGTCGTAGACGAGGCGCGCGCGAGCGTGCGTAAGTAGCCGCAGGGCAGGGTATGAAAGCGCTTCGTTTCCTCCTTCCCCTTGCGGTCTTCCTCATGATTGCATTGTTGCTCTGGCGCGGTCTTGCTTTGAATCCGCGCGAGGTGCCCTCGCCATTGATCGGCAAGCCGGTGCCGACGTTCAGCGTGCCGGTGCTGGGTGATCCGGCAAAGACCCTGCGCTCGGCCGATCTGCGCGGCAAGGTCTACCTGCTCAATGTGTGGGGCTCGTGGTGCGTCTCGTGCCGTGACGAGCACCCGGTGCTGGTGGAGTTCGCCAAGCGCGGTGCGATCCCGCTCTACGGGCTGAATTGGAAGGACAGGCGCGAGGATGCGCTCGCGTGGCTCGAGCGCTTTGGCGACCCGTATGTCGTGACCGGTGTCGACCGCGACGGGCGCGTGGCGATCGATTTCGGCGTCTACGGCGCGCCGGAAACGTATCTCGTGGATCGGGAAGGCATCATCCGCTTCAAGCAGACCGGACCGCTCACCTGGAAAGTGATCGAAGAGCAGATCGCGCCGCTGGCAGCGAAGCTGTAGCACCGATCAGCGGCACACGGTATCAATCGATAAGCGCGAGTGAGCCGCAAAGGAGAAAACATGCGAACGATCTGCGCTGCGGGCTCGATGCTCGCGCTGTGTCTGGGGTCGTGTAGCGCTTTCGCCCAGAGTTTTCCGACGAAGCCCGTGCGCATCATTTCTCCGTATCCGCCCGGTGGCGGCAATGACACCCTGGCGCGTACCCTGACACCGAAGCTGACGGAAAGTCTCGGCCAGCAGGTGATTGTGGACAACCGTCCGGGCGCCAACACGATTATCGGCACCGAACACGCGGCGCGCTCGGCACCGGACGGCTACACGATGGTGCTGGTCCCGAACGTGCTCGCGATCAATCCATATCTATATCCGAAGATTCCCTACGATGCGGTGAGGGATTTCGCGCCTATTACCCTGGTTGGCACTTCGCCGCTGGTGGTGGCGCTTCACCCTTCGGTTCCAGCCAAGGACATGCGCGCACTGCTTGCGCTTGCCCGTTCACGTCCCGGTCAGGTTCAGTACGGCTCCTCGGGGATTGGTTCGGTCGGCCATGTCGGCGTTGCGCTGCTGCAGAGCATGACCGGCGTGACGCTGCAGCACATTCCCTACAAAGGCACCGCGCCCATGCTCGTGGACGTGATCAACGGTCAGCTCTCGTTTACGTTCGGTTCCGCGTTGGGAACGATGCCGCATGTGAAGAATGGCCGGCTGCGCGCGATCGCCGTCACCTCCGCCAAGCGCTCTGCGGCGTTGCCAGGCCTTCCTACCATCGCCGAATCGGGTGTTCCTGGCTACGAGTTCATGCTCTGGTACGGCTTACTCGCACCGGCGGGTGTGCCGGCTGACATCGTCCGCCGCCTCAATGGCGAGATCGGAGGCGTGCTGCGCGCCTCGGACGTTCGCGGCAAGCTCGCGAGCCAGGGCGTGGACGCACATCCGAGTACGCCGCAGGAATTCGCGACGCTTATTGGCTCGGAGCTGAAGCGATATGCAAAGGTGGTCAAGCAGACCGCAGCCAAGCTGGAGTAGGGGCCGCCGGCGGGCTGGCTGGTGGGCACTGCGCACGAAGGAGGG
>WYBJ01000007.1 GCA_011525945.1 Burkholderiaceae bacterium
GCGATGACGAGATCTGGGGCGGTGCGCACACCGACTATCTGCTTGGCGGTACTGGCTTCGATCGCATCCACGGTGGCATCGGCGCGGACCGGATCGAGGGCGGTGACGACGGCGACGAGATCGACGGCGGCTTCGGCGCGGACCGTTTGTTCGGCGATGACGGCGACGACGAGATCCTGGGCGGTGGCGGGATGGATCAGATCGCCGGTGGCGCGGGCGATGACGTGCTGCGCGGCTCGGACGATGCGTCCGATACCATCCACGGCGACGCGGGTGCCGATCGCATCTTCGGCAATCGCGGCAACGATGTCCTCTACGGCGGCAGCGGCGACGACATCATCGAAGGCGGCAGCGGCGACGATACGTTGGAAGGTGGGCTCGGTGCCGACGTTCTGCTGGGCGGCGCGCACAACGACATCCTGCGCGGGCATCTGCTCATCCCGGTCCCCTCGGACGATGCCGCGGTCGACTATCTCTATGGCGATTTCGGTACCAACCTGGACGATGTAGACGCCGGCGCCGATCGGCTGTTCGGCCACGGCGGCAACGATCTCCTGTTCGGCGAGGGCGGCGACGATGCGATCGACTCGGGCGCCGGGCTCTCCTACTTCATCGATTTCGGCGCGGGCGAAGGCGCCGATCCGGAAGATCTCGGTGTCTTTCTCCCCGCGTTGGACCCGCTGCTGTTCGCTCCGCCCGATGAGCCTTATGCGTTGCCGCAACTGCCGGCAGGCATAACGCCGGGCGGTCGCTGGACGGAGTTCGCCGGCTCGGCGAGCGGCACGGGGGTCAGCAACAGCCAGGCCGCGGCGATCGAGCCCGCGCTCGCGATCGATGCCGACGGCAACCGCTACGTCGCCTGGGCCGACGCCCGCAACGGCAACACCGAGATCTACGTACTGCGCTACTCGGTGTTCGGCGGCTGGGAGATGCTCGCGGGCAGCGCCGAGGGTCGCGGGATCAGCGCGACGCTTTCCGATTCGCGCCGGCCCAGCATCGCGATCGGCAACGATGGCAATCCCGTCGTGGCCTGGACCGAGCGTGTCAGCACCACACTCGGCGTGGTCAGCAACATCAGGGTCGCGAAGTTCGACCCGGCCGCCGCCGGCGGCGCCGGCGCGTGGGTCGCACTCGGCGCTTCGCTCGATGCCGGCGGCATCAGCGCCACCGGCGCGGCGGACCATGCCACGGTCCTCATCACCGAGAGCGGGCCGGTCGTAACCTGGCTCGATGGTTCCAGCGGCACGAGCCAGGTGTATGCCAGGCGCTTCCTGGTCGGTGCCTGGTCCGCATACGGCGCGGGCGGTGCGAGCGGCGGCGGCGCCACCGCGGCGCCGGTCGATGTCGAGGAGTATGCCGCGACCACAGACGGCGCCGAGGTGGCGATCGCCTTCAGCCGTCTCACCGGGTCGGACTACGAGGTCTACCTCACGCGTTCCAACGGCGGCGCCTGGGCGGGGATCGGCGGGTCGACCACAGGCAGCGGCTTGTCGGACAACGCCGGCGACAGCCGCCATCCGACCGTAGCCTATCACGACGGCACCCTCTTCGTCGCCTGGCAGGATCAGAGCGATCTGCATCAGGAGATCTACGCACGCTACTTCGACGGCGCCATCTGGGTGCGCGCGGGCGACGGCGCCGCGGACGGTCAGGGCGTCTCCGCGACCACCGGCATCGCTGCGAAACCGCGGCTTGCGGTAAACGGCGACGCGCTCTACCTCGCCTGGATGGATCACAGCACCATCGAGCGTCCCGACAACGCGATGTCGCTCTACGTGAAGCGCTGGACCGGCACGCGCTTCGCCTCGCCCTCGGGCGACGATGCCGCGCATCGCGGCATCAGCCCGACTGCGCGCCAGGTGCAGAGCCTGGCTCTGGCGATCGATGCCAGCGGCCGACCCTACCTTGCCTGGGATGCTGTCGATAGCGGCGCACCGCAGGTGTACCTGCGCGGCAACCTGCTCGCCAATGCCACCGTGCATCAGGTCGATAGCAGCGCCGGCTTGCAAGCCCTGCTCGACGGCGGCAGTCTCGGCGCCGGGCACGTGGTGATCCTCGCGTCCGGCAACTACGACGGCACGATCAGCATCGACGCCGACGCCGCCGGCGTCGCCATCGTAGGCGACGGCGCGCTCGACACGGTGCTCACGGGGACGGTGAACATCACCGATGCCGCCAACGTCACCTTGCAGCGCCTGCGCTTCACAGGCGATGTGCACGCCAGCGGCACGAACTTTCTCACGCTGACGGACAATCGCTTCTTGGACGCCGGCTTGCGCGTATCCGGCGACACCAATCTGCGCATCACCCACAACAGCTTCAGCGGCGAGGGCGGCATCACGATCGCCGCCGCGGCCTCGGGGCGCATCACCGACAACGACATCGGCAGCGTAGGGATCGGGGTCGCGATCGATGCGGCGTTCAGCGGCCTGATCGATCACAACGACATCCACGGCGCGAGCGTCGGCGTGGCCTACAACGCCGCCGCTGCGCTCGCCGCGAATCGCATCCGCGACAACGGGACTGGCGTACACAGCACGGTGAACGGCGCGAATGCGCTCGGATTCGTCGCCGGGTCGCAGCCGAACACGATTCACGACAACCTGGCCGGGATCGAGCTTTCGGGTGCGCGCGTGCAGGGCCAGCATGTCCACGAGAATTCGATCGGCATACGCGGCTCGGGCACGCTAGGCGGGGACACGCTGGATCTCGCCAATCGGATCGAGCACAACAGCACCGGCGTGGCCTCTTTCACCGGCACGGTGCAGTTCAACCGGATCGGACATAACTTCGTAGGCGTGCAGGCGACCGACGGACTCAAGCTGTTGCACAACCTGATCTACCGCAACGCGAGCCGCGGCCTCGCCATCATCAGCGCCTCGGATGTGCGCGTCTACCAGAACACCTTCTACGCGCCCGCCGGCGACAACATCCGCGTAAGCGGCGGCGCCGCCAACGTCGAGATCCGCGGCAACATCGTGTGGGCCGAGTCGGGCTACGACATCTACGTCGCGAACGACAGCCAGTCAGGCTTTTTCAGCGATTACAACGATCTCTACGTGACCGGCGACGGTCGCATCGGCTACTGGACCAAGGATTTCACCGACATCCTCGACTGGCAGGCCGACATCGCCAGGTTCGATCTGCATTCGATCGGTCACACCGTGATCGATCCGACCTGGGCACGCCCGCGCTTCATGGACGTGGGCCAGGACGACTACCGGTTGTTCGCACCGGTGGCGGCGCTGCGCTTCACCAGCCCGACCATCGATGCCGCCGATGCGCGCACGGACTGGCTGCGTCCCGCGAGCGAAGCGAACCTGCTGGCCAACCCGGGATTCGAGACCGGGTTGGGAGGGTGGACCACCAACGTCGGAGGTGCGACGCGCAACGCGAGCCCCAACGCGTTCGAGGGCAGTGCCTACTACGCCGCCGGCAGCATCGAGGAAGGCCATGCCGAGCAGGTGATCGATCTGCTGGCCGAGGGCTACACGGCGGCCGAGCTCGATCTGAGCGATCTCGAGATCGTTTTCTCCGGCCGGCTGCGCAGCAGCGCCGAGGCGGCAGCCGATCGCGGCAAGATCCGCATCACCTTCCTCAGTGCGACGGCGACCACGTTAGGCGAAGTCGAAGCCGCGGCATTGAACGAAAGCACGCGCTGGGAGCTGGTCGGCGGGCGCACCGGGATCCCGGTCGGCACGCGCTTGATCGCGTATCGGTTCATCGCCGATCGCGAGACCGGCGCCACCAACGATGCCTATCTCGATCACGCCTTCCTCGGCATCGTATCCGAGAACGCGGCGCCGGACATCGGCGCCTACGGTCACGCCGCGACCGATGTGGGCCTCGCTACCACGCCGCGCATCAACCTGCGTTTCCCCGAGTTGTACACGGACTGGGAGAAGGACAAGCCGCTCACCATCCGTTGGGAGACCTTCGGCAATAGCGGCGATACACCGGTGCGTATCGATCTCTATCAGGATGTCGCGGGCGGGCCGGCCCTGCGCACGACGATCGCCGCCGCGACGCCGGACGACGGCGAGTTCATCTGGATCCCTTCGACCAGCGGCGTGGATTTCGGCACCTACGGCTTGCGTATCCAGGTGTCGCTCAACACGAATCATCTGGTGCTCGATCGCAGCGCCGAGACCTTCACCGTGCCGGAAGACGGGCAGAACTACTGGGTCGATGACGCTACGAATATCGACGACGAGTACACGCCCGGAGCGGTCGGCGACAACCGCAATACCGGCAAGCTCGCGACCGCGCCCAAGCCCAATCCGGTGAACCTGGTGCGTACCTATGCGCTGAACGCGGACGCGTCGCTCTATATCGACACCGGCACCTATCCGCTGATCGATCCGCTGTCGTTGTCCGGGACCTTCGACCTGGGGCTGGGTCTGGACGAGGGCTTCCGCATGACGGGGCCGGAGAATACGGCGCGTGTCGCGTCGCTGCGGCCCGCAATCCCGGGCGATCGCACGCGTTCGCTGATTCTGCTGAATGATGCCGACTTCGTCACGATCGAGCATCTGAGCCTGGCCAATGCCTTGCGCGGACTCGATGTGACCAACGGCTCGGAAAGTTTCAATGCGTCCTGGCTGACCGCCTACGGTCATGCCGCGGAAGGCATGCGCATCGCGACCAACTCGCCGTTCGCGGATATTCATCATCTGACGGCGTACGGCAACGACGATACCGGTATCGACATCACCGGGCCGATCGCGACGTTCGCGCACGGCCTGGCCTACGACAACGACGGCGATGGCATCGCGCTCTCCGGCGGTGTCGGCCTGGTTCGCGATACGCTGGCCCACGACAACGACCAGATCGGCATCCGTGTGAGCAATCCCGGCGCCGGGGCGCGGATCGAAGGCAATATCGCCTACGGCAACAACACCGGCATGTCGGTGAGCGGCGGCACGGGGGCGCCGGTGATCGTGGGCCACACGGACCTCGCGCTCGGCCGCGGCAATCTCGCCTACGGCAACGTCTACAGCGGCATCAGCGGCGGTTCAAACACCCTGATCGTGGGCAACACCGCGCGCGACCAGATTTTCGTCCACGGCGCGGGCATCACGCTCGTTTCCGGGGCCTCGGCCAGACACAACATCGCCACCGGCAACTATTTCGGGATCGACGCCCAGGGCGCGGGCGAGGTCAAGGAAAACCGTGCCTACGACAACCGCGGATTCGGTATCGACGGCAGTTCCTCGGCAGGATTCATCGGCAACGTCGTCTACTCGAACCCGACCAATATCCGTGTCGACGCCAACACGCTGGTGCGCAACAACCTGCTGTACGACAGCACGCTCGATGGTATCTACCTGCCGGACAACTCCGGCACGCGGCTTGTCAGCAACACCATCGTCGCGGCACAGGGCAATGCGATCCGCATCCAGTCCGGCTCGGACAAGGTCGAGCTGCGCAACAACATCATCGCGGTGGGGAGCGGCTACGGCATCTCGGTCGCGGCGGATTCGCAGACCGGCTTCGTCTCCGACTACAACCTGTTCCATGTCAGCGGCGGGGGCGATGTCGGCCTGTGGCAGAGCATCGATCGCCCGACGCTCACGGCGTGGCGTAACGCGACCTTCGGCGACAAGAACAGTCTCTACGGCGATCCATTGTTCGTCGATCCCGATGGCGCCGACGGCGTCGCCGGCTACGTCAGCCCCGCGAACGACGGGCGCGACGACGACTACCACCTGCTGAGCCAGTTCGGCAGCTTCAAGGGCGCGTCGTTCGCCCCGGTGCTGAGCGCCGGGACGGGCCTGCCGGTGCTGCTGCCGCCATCGGCAGCGACCCTGGATGCCGCAACCTCGCCCGCGATCGATCGCGGCGCGCCGGGCGATGCGTACAGCAGCGAGCCGGCGAACAACGGCGGCTACATCAACATCGGCGCCTACGGCAATACCGCGCAGGCGTCGAAGAGTCCCGCGCAGTACCTGCTGGTCACCAATCCGAACGGCGGCGAAGCCGTGCCGCAGGAATCGACCTCGGAGATCCGTTGGCGCTCGAGCGGTTTCGACGGCAATGTCGCGATCGAGATCGCGCACGATACCGGCGCCCCCGTGTGGGAAATCATTGCCGGCGATGAGACCAACGACGGCAGCTATGTCTGGAGCGTGAACCCGGCCGTGCACGCGATCGGCGACGACTACCTCATCCGCGTGCGTGCGCTCCTCGCCGGATCCATCCAGGACGGCTCCGATGCGGCTTTCAGCATCACGCCACCGATCAGCATCTTCTACGTGAACGACAACGCGCTCGCCGGCGACCAGTACACGACCGCGGTTGGCAACGACGCCAACGATGGCCTCACTCCGGCCACGCCCAAGGCGACCATACGCAGCGTGCTGGAGAGCTACGATCTTGAGTTGGGCGACGTGATCCGGGTCGACACCGGCAACTACCTGCTCACCGCCAACATCGTGCTGGGCGCGGAGGATTCCGGCGTGAGCATCGTGGGCCCGACCGCACCCGGCGCCCGCGCCGTGATCAATCGCGGCAACATCACCACCAGCAACTACGTCTTCCAACTGACCGGCGCGGACGATGTCACCCTGCGCAATCTCGCCATCACCGGCGCTCAGCAGGGTGTCTTCGTCGGCGCCAACGTGGGCAGCGAGCGCTTGACGGTGGAGCGCTCGGAGCTCTACGGCAACGCGCAGCGCGGCGCCTTTGTCCAGGTCGGCAACTTCAATGCGGTATTCAACGACAACGAGGTCTACCTCAACGGCTCCTGGGGTTTGCAGATCGATGGGGCTGGCGCCAGTCTCACCGGCAACCACGTCTGGACCAACGGCGGCGGCGGCATCAGCGTCACCAACAACACCAGCTCCGGGCGCATCGATGTCGTCGGCAATTCCGTGCACGACAACTCCGGGACCGGCATCGACGCGACGCACTGGGCATACGTCGCGGACAACGCGGTCTACGGCAACCTCGGTTCGTACGGAATCGTGTTGGACGAGGCGCGCGCGCTGGCAGAAGGCAACGAAGTCTTTCTGAACCCGAACGGGATCAGCCTCGGTATCGAGGCGGTGGCCCGCGAGAATCGCGTCTACGCCAATAGTGGCATCGGGATCAAAGTCCAGGGGGGGAGTACCGTCGACGGCGGCAGCGTCGAGCACAACATCGTCTACGACAACACCGTCGGGATCGAAGAGTACAAAGGGCGGGTCGCTTACAACCTGGTCTACGACAATGTGTCCGCCGGCATCGTGTCCGCCGGCAATCACGACGATGGTCTCAAGGGCATCCGCAGCAACACCGTGGCGCAGCCCACGGGCGATGCCATCCGGTTGGGCGAAGGCGCGAGCGAAGTCCTGCTGCGCGACAACGTCCTCGAGGTGGGTGCGGGCTACGCGATCAATGTGCCGGCCAGCGCCCAGGACGACTTCGCTTCGGACTACAACCTGTTCAGCCTCGTAGGCAGCGGCAAGATCGGTTTCTGGAATCGCGCTTACTCGAATCTGGAGGACTGGATCTACGCCGTCGGCACGGACCAGGAGAGCCTCGCCGCCGATCCGCGCTTCATCGATCCGGCAGGTAGCAACGCCATACGCGGCTTCGATACGACGCCGCTGAGCTCGGCGATCGTCATCGACGATGGCGATCCCGGCTTCAGCGCCATCGGCGCGTGGACGTCGCTGGTCGGCTCGAACGCCGCGGGCGCGACCACGCAGCAGCGCACCATCTTCAACAACTCCGTCGGCAACGACATACAGCAGATCCCGGGCGGCGGCGATGGCACCAGCGTAGCGCGCTGGAGCTTTGAGGGTCTCGCGGACGGCACGTATCAGATCGCCGCGCACTGGCCCACCGGTTCCGGGTTGTCGGGACTCACGACCATGCAGTACCGCAGCTACGACGGCGCGGTCGCGGTCGAGAACGTGGTCGCGACCGGCGTGCTCAATCAGTTTTTTGCGCCGAATGACTTCAGTGCGGATGGCACGACCTGGGAGCATCTGGACACGGTCACGGTGCGCAATGGCACCTTGATCGTCGAGCTGTCGAATCTCGGCGGTTCAACCTCGAGTCGGGTGACGGCCGACGCGATGCGCGTGCAGCGCATCCCCGGCGATCTGGGCAACGACGATGATTTCCGTCTCGGTGCGGGCAGCGGGGCTATCGATCGCGCCGATCCTGCCGGGCGTTACGAACAGGAACCGGTCGCCAACGGCAATCGCGCGGATCTGGGCGCGTTCGGCAATTCGGTGCTGGCGGCGCCCAGCGATGCGCAACTGGTGCAGGTGCTCAATCCGAACGGGTTGGAGAAGCTCGAATCCGATGCAGCCGTGCGCATCGATTTCCTTACGGCCGGCCTCGCGCTATTCGAACCGGCGCTGTTGATGAACCTGGGTGGCGGCGCGGTCGGGGACTGGGTGTCGGGAGATCCGCCGGCCAGCGGCGGCAGCAGCGGCAACTCGATGTACGGTGATCCTCAGGTGCTGGACCTCACCGCGCCGAATGCCGGACCGGAAGCCATCTACCGCGATTTTCGCACCAGCTCGTCGGGCGTGAACGGAACCATGGGTTGGACCTTCGCCGTACCGGACGGCGAATACGTCGTGCGGCTGCACTTCATCGAGGCGACCAACTACTCGTCCGGTCAGCGGCGCTTCGACGTGAGCTTGCAAGGTGTCGTGGTCGATGCCGATCTCAACATTTTTGCCGTGGCGGGACGCAACAAGGCGCTGGTGCTCGAACACGCGGTCAGCGCCGAGGACGGCGCCGGGATCGCGCTGTTGCTGAAGAACCTCACTTCGGTCGGCGCCACGATCGCGGGTATCGAGATCCTGCGGGTGAATCAGGAAGGTGTGGTGGCACCGACGGTGGATCTGGAAACCTCGACTGACGGCGGTAGTAGCTGGACCCCACTCGCGAGCGGGCTTGCCGTGGATCGCTTTGGCCGCGGCAGCTATGTCACGGACGCGCTTCCGCAGGCGAACGCGGTGCTGATCCGGGCGACCGGGCACGCCGGCGGCGTGACGGTCCGGGATGTGTCCGATGCGCCCTTCCAGGTCGCCAATGCCGGCAACGCTTACTTCGTGAATGACGCGTCGCTCGCCGGGGACGAGTATGCGACCGCGGTCGGGAACAACGCTAACGACGGCAAGACCGCGGCGACGCCCATGGTGAATCTGGCGGCGCTGCTGCGCGCCTACGACCTCGATCCGGGCGACGTGATCTACGTCGACACCGGTACCTACCTGCTCACGACCAACATCGTACTCGACGCCGAGGATAGCGGCGTGACGATCCGCGGCCCGGTGCTCGGCGGGCATGCGGCCGTGCTCGATCGCGACAACGCGACCGAATCGACCGACAGTTACGTGTTCGAGCTCAATGGCGCGGACGACGTGACCATCGAGCACGTGGACATGACGGGGGCAGTCTACGGCGTCTATTCAGCCTCGACGGCGGATTCCGACCGCGTTACCGTCGCCCGCGCGAAGATCTACGGCCACACCCAGGACGGCATCAGCATCAACGCGGGTTCGGCCGAGTTTTTCACGGTGCGCGACAGCGAGATCTACGACAACGAATGGGACGGCATCAGCGTCTATTCCCGCGGCGGTCGCATCCTGAACAATCTGGTGCACGACAACCGCCGTGGTGTTTTCGCCGTGGGCGCGAGCGGGGACGAGATCAACCGTGCGATCGCATCCGGCAATGCCGTGTACGACAACACGGAAATCGGCATCGAATCGACCGCCAATACCGTGTTCGAATCCAACACCGTGCACGACAACGGCGGCTACGGCATCGCCGGCGTCGCTGATACGAAGATTCGCGACAACGTCGTGTACGCCAACAACAACGGGATCCTGTTGCGCAGCGGCGCGATCGCCGAGAACAATCGCGTGTTCGACCACACCGGCAACGGCACCAGCAGCGGGATCGGCATCCGTAGTGAATTCGCCGGAACGGTGCGCGGCAACCAGGTCTACGGCAACACGGTCGGGGTCTCCTTCAGCGGCCGTGGCGAAGTGCGCGGCAACGTGATCTACGGCAACGTCACCAGCGGGGTGAATTTCAGCGGGAATCTGTTCAAGCCGGAGGAAGGCGTGCACGGCAACACCATCTACCAGTTGACGGGTGATGCCGTCGTGGTGGGTGCGGGCGCCAACGTGGTCGTACGCGACAACATCCTCGCGGTGGGATCGGGCTACGCGATCCGGGTGGCATCCGATGCCCAGGCGGGGTTCGTAAGTGACTACAACCTGTTCTGGTTGACCGGCACGGGCAAGATCGCCTTCTGGGAGGATCGCGCGTTCTTGAGCCTCACCGACTGGGCGCTGGAGGTCGGCTACGATTTTGAGAGCCTGGTGGCGAATCCGATGTTCGTCGATATCAATGGGGCAGACGGCGTGCTCGGATTCTCGGCGGGCGTGGATCGCGGCGCCGACGACGATTTCCGCCTGCGCGCGGATAGTCCCGCGGTGGATCGTGGCGACCCGTCGTCACGCTACGAACGCGAACCCGCGAGCAACGGCGCACGGGTCGATCTGGGCGCCTACGGCAACACGCCGCTCGCGACACGCAGCACCGCGCAACTGGTGCAGGTGCTCAATCCCAACGGCCTGGAGAAATTCGAGCGCGGCGACCCGATCCGCATCGATGTCCACACCGCCGGGCTCGCGCGCCATGACCCGGTGCTGCTGATGCACCTGGGTGGTAATGCCGTGAGCGGCCCGGGGCACTGGGCCGCGGGGGCGACACCGGACGATGGGGCATCGGCCGGCACGTCCGGCATCTCCGCGTCCCAACCGCTCGGCCTGGATGCGCCGAACGCCGCGCCCGACGGCGTCTATCGCACCAGCATGGCGAGCTTTGCCGGCGTGGGTGGCACGCTGGGGTGGACCTTCGCCGTGCCCGATGGCGCGTACACCGTGCGGCTGCATTTCATCGAACCGACCGAGACCGCGGCAGGTCGGCGCCGCTTCGACATCGAACTGCAAGGTGCGATCGTCGAGGACGATCTGGACATCTACGCCGAAGCCGGTGGCCGATTCGAGGCGCTGGTTCGCGAGTTCGAGGTGACGGCGGCGGATGGCGAGGGCATCGCGCTGCAGCTGCGCAATCTGACCAGCATCGGGGCCATCATCTCCGGCATCGAAATCCTGCGGGAGAATCCGCTCGGTGTCGCCAGTCCGAGCGTCGATCTGGCGGTCTCGAAGGACGATGGCAGCACCTGGATACCGGTGGCGGGCGGGGTGGACCTCGATCGCTACGGCGATGGCAGCTTCCTGTGGAATTCCAGCTTGCAGGCGAATGCCGTATTGATCCGCGCCAGGGCACATGCCGGCGGGGTCACGGTCCAGGATGTGTCCGATGCGCCGTTCCAGATCGCCAACGCCGGCAAGACCTACTACGTGAACGACGGATCGCTCGCCGGCGACGAATACGCGAGCGCGATCGGCAACAACGCGAACGATGGCAAGTCCGCGGCCACCCCCATGGCGTCGCTCGCCGCGCTGCTGCGCGCTTACGATCTCGATCCGGGCGACGTGATCCACGTCGATACCGGCGTGTACAACCTCACCACCAACATCGTGCTGACGGCACAGGATTCCGGCGTGACGATCCGCGGCCCGGTGCTGATCACGCACGACGCGGTGCTCGATCGTGGCAACACCGGCAATACCGCGATGGTGTTCCAGTTCACGGGCGCAACCGATGTCACGCTCGAGTCCCTCAATCTCACCGGCGGATTCGAAGGCATAGACGTGATCGGCAGCACCGGCAACGATCGCGTCACGCTGCGCTTCATGGACATCTACAGCAATGCCGACGAGGGCATCGAGCTGCTGACGGGGCATTCCGACTGGTTCATCGCCGACTCGAGGATCCACAACAACGCGACCAAGGGCATCGCCGGGCAGAATGCCGAGCGCCTGCGCATCGAGCGCAACGAAATCTACGGCAACGACACCGGGCTGCTCGTCACCGCGGGCTCGGCGGCCAACCAGGTGCTCGTCCTCGGTAATGACGTGCACGACAACGCCGCCATCGGCATCTCGGCGGGCAGCAACGCGGTGATCCGCGGCAACCGGGTCTACACCCACGGCGGCAGCGGCGATTTCGGCATCAGCGTCAGCGCCGGCACGTCGCTGGTGGAAGACAATGATGTCTACGTCAACGCCACCGGGATCAGCGTCACCAGCGGCACCCCGGTGACTGCCAACCGGGTGTACGACAACGGCGTCGGCATCCGCAGCAGCGGCGGTATCGTTTCCCGCAATCAGGTGTATTCGAACTCGACCGGCATCGTCGATGCGAGCGGCAGTCAGGTCTTCGGCAATCTGATCTACGCCAACACCAATGTCGGGCTGGATATCGCGGGCGGTCATACGGCGGGCGCGCGTGTCGCCTACAGCAACACGATCTGGCAGGACACCGGCAGCGCCATCCGCGCCGCGACCGGCAGCAACCACCGGCTGCGCGACAACGTCGTCTCGATCGGGACCGGTTACGCGATCGATGTGGCGACGGCTGCGCAGAGCGGTTTCTCCAGCGACTGGAATCTCATCGAATTGCGGACGGCCAGTGGCCAGGTGGGCCGCTGGGGTACGACCGAGCGTCCGACGCTCGCGAGCTGGCGCGCGGTCTCGGCGAATCACGACGCCAATGGCATGCTCGGCGATCCGAAGTTCCTGGACATCAACGGCGCCGACAACGTGCTGGGCGACCAGGATCTCGCCACCGGCGACGGCTACGACGACAATTTCAGCCTGGACGCCGATTCGCCCGCGATCGACGCGGGCAGTGCTTATGAAGCCGCATTGCTCGACATCGAGGGCCGCGAGCGCCGGGACGATCCCTCGACCGCCAACACCGGCATCGGCTGGGATCGCTTCGTCGAGTCGGTGCCGGGCGGCAGCAGCTTCGCGGCCACCGGCACCACGGTCGGGATCAGCGGTTCGAACGGCGTGGCCACGGTCGCGTTGCCGTTCGACTTCGCGTTCTATGGCACGGTGTACACCAGCGTACAGGTTTCGGCCAACGGCTATCTGCACTTCGGCGGCCTGGATGCCGCGAATGTCGGCGACGACAACACGCAGGAGCTGTTCCTGCGCAACATCCGCATCGCGCCGCTGTGGGACAACCTCGATTCCGCCAACGTCCGCGTGGACAGCACCGTCGCGGAGCAGATCACGATACGCTGGGCGGCCTCGCGCCATGACGCGGGTGGAGGGGTGGTGAACTTTTCGGTCACCTTGTTCGAGAACGGCAACGTGCGCTTCGATTACGGGGCGGGCAACCGGTCGCTCGATGCGTCTCTGGGCACGTTGACGCCGACCGTCGGATTGAGCGCCGGCAACGGCTTCACCTTCGTGCTCTCGCAATACAACGGCGCGGCCGATCTCAACAACGCGGCCTCGGTGCTGTTCACGCCGAACGAAGGCCTGACCTATTTCGACATCGGCGCCTACGAGTTCCTCGGCGACTCCGGCGACACGACCGCGCCGACCGTGACCTTGGTATCGCAGGTGCCGGCGCTGGGTGGCTCGACCGCCGCCGCGTTCTCCGCCATCCAGGTCGGCACCAGCGAGGCCTTGAACAGCATCAGCGCCAAGAGTCCCGCAAACTACGATCTGCGGCGCGAAGGCGTCGACGGCATGTTCGATACCGCGGACGACGTGATCGTGCCGCTGCGCCCGCTGTACTCGTTTCCGGAGACGAATCTCACGCTGGAATTCCTGCTCGGCGCAGGCGGCACGCCCGGCATCCTCCCCGAAGGCGACTATCGCCTGACGCTCTCCGGCACCAAGGCGATCTACGATCTCTCGGGGAACCCGCTGGACGGCAACGGCGATGGCGTGGGTGGCGACGATTACGTCAGGTACTTCACCATAGACCGTACGCTGAACGTTGCACCGGTTGCGAATGCGCAGGCGTTGAACGTGTCCGAGGATGGCGAGATCACGATCACGCTGTCTGCCTCGGATGGCAACGGCGACCCACTGGCGTACTCGCTCGTCACAGCACCCGTGCACGGCACGCTCGCCGACTTCGATCCCGCCGCGCGCACGGTGGTGTATCGACCTGATGCGGGCTACACCGGTGCCGACAGCTTCCAGTTCTCGGCCGACGACGGCAACGCGGGCGTGGGCACAGCGACCATCACGCTTAACGTGCAGCCGGTCAACGATGCGCCGGTCGCGGCCGCTCAGTCGGTCGTGCTCGACGAGGACACGCCGCGCCTGATCGTGCTCGACGGCGCCGACACCGAAACCGCGCGCGAGAATCTTGTCTTCACGCTCGTCACCGCACCCGAGCACGGCAGCATCACGCAGGGATTAGCCGGCGGCTGGACCTACACGCCGGACGCCAACTATTTCGGCCCGGATTCGTTCACCTACACCGTCACCGATCGCGGCGACCCGGACGGCAGCCTCGCCAACGTACTGACCTCCGCGGCCGCCACCATCGACATCACCGTCACGCCGGTGAACGACGGGCCGCAACTGGGTACGATCATCGACCAGGTGGTGGCGGAGGGCTCGATCCTGCTGGTCGACGTTGCCGCCACCGATTCCGAGGGCGAGAGCTTCGCCTTCAGCCTGGACGAAGCGCCGGCCGGGGCCGCGATCGATACGGACACGGGGCTCTTCACCTGGACGCCGGCGGACGGCGCGCAATCGGCGCAGGTCACGGTGCGCGTCATCAACGCAGGTTTGCCCGACCAATTCGACACCGAGACCTTCACGATCAACGTCACCAACGTCGCGCCGACGCTCGCGATCACCGGCGCGGCCGATGCCGTGCGGGGCCAGGCGTACCCGATCACGCTCGCCGCATCCGATCCGGGCGACGACACGATCGTGCAATGGGACATCAACTGGGGCGACGGCCAGAGTTCGGTGCTGCCCGGCACGGCGACGAGCGCGAGCCACGTCTACGCGCTCGGCGGTGCCGCCTACAGTATCAGCGCACAGGCGACCGACGAGGACGGAACGTTCGACGCGAATACGATCGCGGTCGCGGTCGCCTACGACACCCTGCGCGTGCAATCGATCGAGGCGACCTCGAGCGGCTTCAAGGCACGCTTCAGCCACATCGTCGATCCCACGGTGATCAACCTGTATTCCGGTGAGATGCCGCCGGCCGTTGCGATGGGTCCGGCCGATGTGCTGCTCACCGGCGCGGCCACCGGCGCAGTGCGCGGCTCGCTCGTGTTCGATGCCGACGGCGCCGGCTTCACTTTCGTGCGAACCGGTGGCGTGCTCGCGGCCGACACCTACACGCTGACGTTGAAGAGCGGCGACAACGCGTTCAAGCGGTCACAGCCTTCCGCCGATCCGCTCGATGGCGACGACGACGGCGTGGCGGGTGGCGATTTCAGCGACAGCTTCACCGTGTCCGCGCCGACGCTGCCGGTGCTCGCCATCGCGGACGTCGCGCGCGCCAACGCGCAGCCGATCGACATCATTCCGGCAACCGCCAGCGGTCTACCGATCTGGCTTTCCAACGGCGCCGGCATCGAGTCGATCGCGTTCACGCTCAAACTGCGGCACGACCCGGCTGCGCCCGCGACCGATCCGATGATCGTGAGCGCGATCGCGTTGGCGCCGGACTTGCCGACGGGCGCGGTGCTCGCCTATGACTTGCGTGATCCAGGCGTCATCCCGATCAGCGTGAGTCTGCCCGCCGGCACGACCTTCGATGCTGCGGCCGGCCCGCTCGTGATCATACGCGCCACGGTCGGCGCGGATGCGACCTACGCCGCCAAGCAGGTGCTCGACCTGGACGATATCGCCGTCAACGGCATGGCCGGCGGCGCGAGCGACGACGACGGCGTCCAGGTGGTCGCTTTGCTCGGCGACGCGAGCGGCAACCGCGACTATTCGACGCTCGACGTGCAGCGCCTGCAGCGTGTCATCGTGCGCTACGATACCGGCTTTGCCGCGTTCCCGAACCTCGATCCGATCATCATCGGCGATATCAACGGCAGCGGGTCGCTCACCGCGCTGGATGTGACGCGCCTGCTGCAGGAAGTGCGCTTCGGCAACCGTCCCGAGATCCCGCCGATTCCGGCGGGCGTGACCCCGCTGGCGCTCGCCGGCACCGATCCCAGCGTCCACCTTGCGCGCGACCTGCGCGCGAAGCCCGGCGATACCTTCGTCGTGCCGCTCAAGCTCGATACCACCGAGGGGCTCGACTCCGTACAGCTGCGGCTCGCGTGGGATGCACGGTCGCTGCAACTGCTGGATGTCGGCCGCGGCAGTGTGAGCGGCGACTTCCACTGGCTCGTCCAGCGCCGCGGCGAGGGCGAGCTGTACGTCGATATGAGCCGGCTCAGTGCGCTCGGTGCGGGTAGCGGCAGCTTGCTCGAGCTTCGATTCCGTGTCGCCGCCGATGCCCAATCGGGCGTGGCCGACCTCGATCTTGCTTGGGTGAGCCTGAACGAAGGCCGACTCACCTTGAATCCGCTGCCGCAGCCGGGACCCGATGCGGCCGATGGCGTGGTGACGATCGAGGCGGCGGTGGTCGCGCTGGCGAAGGGTACGCCGGTCGTGGCGGCCACGCCGGAGTTGGGCACGGGCGCGCCGCCGAGTCCATCGCCGGCGGTGGCCGCGCCACCAGCCGCCCAGGCGGCCGACGCTTCCCCTGCCCCCTCGGCGGCCGCGCCGGTATCACCGGCGCCGAGCGCGCCCGCAGCCGCAGCATCTGCGCCCGCCGCAGGCTCGCACCCGGGACTTCTGCGCAGCCCCGGCGACGCGATCCAGCGCACGGTGCGAGCCAACGCCGCGCGACCGGAGTTCGACGCCGGAATCGCAGCCGTCGCCCCGCTCGCCACCTCGGCGCCGACGTGGGATGTCGTGCAGGCGCCGCCCAGCATCGACCTTGCGAGCGACGCCATGGCATCCGGTTGGCCCTCGGCGATACGATCCGGTGGCGGCTGGCTGCACGACTTCGTCGCCGGCGACACGTCGCGTCGCGCCGGCGCCCATGGGTCGCCTCGCGCCGACGTCAATGCCGAGTTGAAAGTGACGCTGCCGCGAGTCGCACCACAGCTCATTGCGGCGGGAGGCATCGGCAGGATCGCGGCGAGACGGTAACGGGCGAACCCGGGTACACTGGGTGCCCTTCGCATCCTGATCGAACCATGTCCTCACCTCCCGGGATCGAACGCGCGCTCGAGGCGGAGCGATCCGCCCAGCAGCCCCATGCGCCGGACGGCGGCGACGCTGAGTCGGCCGCCTGGAGCACGTTCGTAGCCGCGCGCTCGGCCGACCAGTTCTTCGTCAGCTGGCTTGCGATCCTGTGCGCGCAGATCGAGCAGGTGCTGGGTGCGCTTCTGCTCACGCGCTCGGAGCAGGAGAACACGTTCGTGCCAGCCGCCATCTGGCCCGATCCCGCGCGCGACATGGCCTACCTCGCGCCGACCGCGCAGCGCGCGCTGGCCGAGCGCCAGGGCATCGTCGAGCCGATCCAGATCGAGGCCGAACGGCGGCTGCGCGGGGCGCGCGTTGCCTACCCGATCGAAGTGGCCGGAAGCTTGCACGGTGCGGTCGTGCTCGAGCTCGGTTCGCGACCCGACGCGGAGTTGCAGCACGCACTGCGGTTGATCCACTGGGGCGCGGCCTGGCTGGTCGATCTCTATCGCAGCCGCGATTACGAGCAGCGCCAGGCGACGCTCGACCGACTCGCGCTCGCCACCGAAGTGGTCGCGACCGCCGTGCAGGAGCATCGTTTTCGCGCCGCCGCATTGGCGGTCGCAAACGACCTTTCGCGACGCCTCGACTGCGAGCGGGTCGCGATCGGCGTCGAGCGCCGCGGCGAGTGCCGCGTGATCGCCATTTCGCATACGGCCACGTTCGATGCCAAGACGAGCCTCGCGCGCCGCATCGGCGAGGCGATGGACGAGACACTCGATCTCGGCACGACCTTGGTGCATCCAGCGTCCGGCGACGACGCGCTTCTCGGCGCAGCGCACGCGGGACTCGCGCAGGATGCCGCCGACATTGCGATCGTCTCGACGCCGCTGGCGGCGCATGGTCAGGACTGGGGCGTGCTCATGTTCGAGCGCACGCAGGGGGATCCATTCGATGCGCCCACGGTCGATCTGGTGCGCACGCTCGGCCTGCTGCTTGGGCCGGTGCTGGATCTCAAACGCGAGAACGAGCGCGGCATCGTGCGCCGGGCGTGGGACGGCAGCGCGGCGGCCACGCGCGCGTTGTTCGGGCCGCGCCATCCGGGTTGGAAGCTGCTGGGCATCATCGCGCTCGCTGTCGTGCTGTTCCTTTCCTTCGCAGACGGCGAGCACCGGGTGGCGGCCAAGACCGTGGTCGAGGGCGCGGTGCAGCGCGCGGCGGTCGCCCCGTTCGAGGGCTACATCGCCGAGAGTCCGGTGCGAGCGGGCGATGTGGTCAAGGAGGGTGCGCTGCTCGCGCGCCTGGACGATCGCGACCTGCTGCTCGAGCGCACGCGCTGGCAGGCCGAGCGCGAGCAGCACCTGCGCAAGTACCGTCAGGCGCTCGCCACGCGTGATCGGGCCAGCATGAACGTGTTGAGCGCGCAGGTAAACCAGGCCGACGCGCAGCTCGAGTTGATTGCCGAAAAGCTCGCCCGCGCGCGCATTACCGCACCGTTCGACGGTGTCGTGGTGAGCGGAGACTTGAGCCAGCTTCTCGGCACGCCGGTCGAGCAGGGCAAGGTGCTGTTCGAGATTGCGCCGCTCGATGCCTATCGCGTCATCCTGCAGGTGGACGAGCGCGACATCGCGCATGTCGAGGTCGGGCAAAAGGGCGAGCTAGCGCTCTCCGGCATTCCGAGCAGCCGTATCCCCTTCTCGGTGGCGAGGGTCACTCCGGTCTCGACATCCGACGAAGGACGCAATTACTTTCGCGTCGAAGCACAGACCGAGATCGCGGGCGAGCGGTTGCGCCCGGGGATGGAAGGCGTTGGCAAGATCTCGATCGGCGAGCGGCGGCTCATCTGGATCTGGACGCATCATCTGGTCGACTGGCTGCGGCTCACGTTCTGGACCTGGATGCCGTGAACTACTCTGCACCACCCCTTGCCACAGCGAGGTGCGCCGCCCCTCCCTCACCCCCAGCTCCTCTCCCGAGGGGAGAGGGGAGTTCCCGTTAGATTGGCATGGCGGGTCCGCTGCTCAGCGCCTCCTGGTATCGCGTGGCCGACTTGAAGCCGCGCATGCGCGCGCACGCCCGTATGCAGCGCCACCGCTATCGCGGCCAGGTCTGGTTCGTATTGCAAGACCCCGCGTCGGGGCGGGCGCACCGCTTCACGCCGGCCGCGCGCCTGGTCATCAACGGCATGGACGGCAGCCGCACGGTCGGCAGCCTCTGGGAGACGTCGAACCGGCGCCTGGGCGACGCCGCACCGACACAGGACGAGCTGATCCATCTGCTCGGCCAACTCCACGCCTCCGACCTGCTTCAATGCGACGTGTCGCCGGATGTCGCCGAGCTGTTCGATCGCGCCGAGCGTCACGACCGCGCGCGCGTGCGCAGGGCCATCGGCAATCCCATGGCGGTGAAATTGCCGCTGGTCGATCCCGACCGCCTGCTCGATCGCCTGCTGCCGATCGTGCGTCCGTTCTGGGGCTGGATGGGGATGCTGTTGTGGCTCGCCGTCGTAGTCCCGGCACTGGTGCTGGTGGCGCCCAACTGGAGCGAGCTCACCGACGGCGTGGCGGACCGGGTGTTCGCGGTCGACAACCTGCTGATGCTGTGGTTGCTGTTTCCGCTCATCAAGGCCCTGCACGAGCTCGGCCACGGCATTGCGGCCAAGGCGGGTGGAGGCGAAGTGCACGACATGGGCATCATGCTGCTCGTGCTGATGCCGGTGCCGTATGTCGATGCGTCGAGCGCGAGTGTGTTCCGCTCCAAGTACGAACGCGCCGTGGTGGGTGCTGCCGGCATGATGGTCGAGCTCGTGCTGGCTGCGATCGCGTTCTACATCTGGCTCATGGCGGAGCCGGGGATGGTGCGTGCGATCGCCTTCAACGTGATCCTGATCGCGGGCGTGTCGACCGTGATCTTCAACGGCAATCCGCTGCTGCGTTACGACGCCTACTACATCCTGGCCGATCTGATCGAGATCCCGAATCTCGCCAGCCGTTCGCTGCGTTATCTGGGATATCTGTTCGAGCGCTACCTGTTCGGTGCGCGCGACGCCGAAGCGCCCGATGCGACTCCAGGGGAGAAATCCTGGTTCGTGATCTACGGCATCGCATCGTTCCTGTACCGCATCGTCGTGGTGGTTGCGATCATCCTCTTCATTGCCGGGGAATTCTTTGTCATCGGCGTGATTCTCGCCATCTGGGCGGTGATCGCGATGGGGGTGGTGCCGATCGGCAAGGCGGTGCACCACCTCGCCACGAGTCCGCGGCTTGCGCGCAAGCGACGCCGCGTGGCGGTGGTGGCGATCGGCGGCCTTGTGCTCCTGAGTGCGTTCATCGCCTTCGTGCCGATGCCGTTTCGCTCCCAGACCCAGGGCGTGATCTGGTTGCCTGAGCAGCAGATCGTTCGCGCCGGCGCGAACGGGTTTCTTGTGCGCTATCTGGTCGAGCCCGGCCGCATGGTGCGCACGGGCGATGCCCTGATCGAAAGCGTCGATCCGGCGCTCACCTCCGAGATCAAGGTGGCGCAAGCCCGCGTGGCGGAGCTGGAAGCGCAATACGCGCTGTATTTCGTAACCGACAAGGTGCAGGCGCAAATCACGCGCGAGCAGCTCGAACGCGAACAGGCGACGCTTGCGCGCGCACGCGAGCGCGGGGCGGACTTGATCGCACGGGCGCAGTCCTCGGGGGTATTCACGGTGCCGCGGGAGGTCGATCAACCCGGGCGGTTCTTTCGCAAGGGGGAGCTGATCGCCTATGTGATCGAGCCCGCGCAGCCGCATGCGCGCGTGATCGTTCCCCAGGGCGAGGTCGACCTCGTACGGCTGGCGACGAACGAGGTCGAGATCCGCGCCGCCGACCGCGTCGACGAGGTCGTGAAGGCGAGAATCGTGCGCCAAGTACCCGGTGGCGCCGAGGAGCTGCCGAGCAAGGCGCTCTCGCCCGCGGGCGGCGGCAGCGTGCCGGTCGATCCGCGCGACCCCAAGGGTGTCAAGACGATCGAGCGCGTGTTCCAGTTGGAGCTGGAGCTGGAAGCACCCGCGAGCGCCCTCTATGGCGGGCGCGTTTACGTTCGCTTCGATCACGTCCCTGAGCCGCTCGGCCGGCAGTGGTATCGCGGCCTGCGCCGACTCTTCCTCACCCGCTTTAACGTTTGATCCGATACCTCATTGGCGACAATGTCCAACCGCCGCGAGATCGGCGTGGGTCACGATCCACGCGAGGCTCCCCTCGCCCCCCGGGAGAGACGCCACGATGGCGCATCGCGACTTGCGCCCTGGAACCTCGCGTGGCGCCTCTTCCCTCACCCCCAACCCCTCTCCCGGTGGGAGAGGGGAGC
>WYBJ01000091.1 GCA_011525945.1 Burkholderiaceae bacterium
CCAAGCAGATGAAGACCCTCGTGACGCGGGCGGGACCGGGCACGAAGGTGGTGTGCCTGGGCAACATCGCACAGATCGATACTCCCTACCTCACCGAGGGCAGTTCGGGGCTGACCTACGTCGTGGACCGTTTCAAGGGCTGGCGGCACGCAGCCCACGTGACCTTGCAGCGCGGGGAGCGTTCGCGATTGGCGGATTTCGCGACCGAAGCACTGTGAGTCGGTGCGGGCGTCAAAATCTCCCGGGATCGGCGTAGCTTTCAAACCTCGTGAACTGACCCTGGAAGGTGAGTTTCACAGTGCCGATCGGACCATTACGCTGTTTGCCGATGATGATTTCCGCGATCCCCTTGTCCTGCGTTTCCGGGTTGTAGACCTCATCGCGGTAGATGAAGAAAATCACATCAGCATCCTGCTCGATCGCGCCCGATTCGCGCAAATCCGACATCACCGGGCGCTTGTTCGGCCGCTGCTCGAGGCCGCGGTTCAACTGCGACAGCGCGATCACCGGTACTTCCAGCTCCTTTGCCAGCGCCTTAAGCGAGCGCGAAATCTCGGAGATCTCCGTGGCGCGGTTCTCGCCGCGGGACGATGCGCTCATGAGTTGCAGGTAGTCGATGATGATAAGACCCAGGCCTGGACCGCCCACATGCCGCTGCAGCCGGCGCGCGCGCGCGCGCACCTCCAATGCGTTCAGCGCCGGCGTCTCGTCGATGTAAATCGGCGCCTCGTTCAGCCGCCCCCAAGCGTGCGTGAGCCGCGGCCATTCGTCGTCGGAGATGCGCCCGGTACGCACTTTCAACTGGTCCACCTTCGCCACCGAACCGATCATCCGCATGACGAGTTGCGTGTTCGACATTTCCATGCTGAATACCGCAACCGGAAGCCGCTCGACCAGTCCCAGGTGCTCGGCGATGTTGAGCGCGAACGCGGTCTTGCCCATGCTCGGCCGTCCGGCCACGATCACCAGGTCGCCTTGCTGCAGCCCTGAGGTCATGCGATCGAGATCGACATAGCCGCTCGGAATGCCGGTGATGTCGCTCGGATTGGCATGCAATTGATCGATACGATCGACCACACGCGCGATTACCGGTCGGATCTCCGTGAAACCTTGCCGGCCGCGCGCGCCGTGCTCCGAGATCGCGAACACCTTCGCCTCGGCGTCGTTGATAAGCTCCTCGGCGCTTTTGCCCAGCGGATTGAGGGCCGACTCCGCGATCTCGCTGCCGATGCTCACGAGCCGGCGCATGATCGCGCGATCGCGCACGATGTCAGCATAGCGGCGGATGTTGATCGCCGAGGGCGTGTTCTGCGCGAGCGCCGCAAGGTACGAAATCCCGCCGGCCTCGACAAGCTTGCCCGAGCGTTCGAGCGCTTCGGCCAGCGTGATCACATCGGCCGGCTTGGAGGCTTCGACCAAGCGCGCGATATACTGATAAAGCAGCCGGTGATCAGACCGGTAGAAGTCCGTTTCGGAGATGCAATCGCCGATATTGTCCCAGGCGCTATTGTCCAACAGCAACCCGCCTAGTACCGCCTGCTCGGCTTCCACCGAATGCGGCGGCGTACGCAACGACTCTAGGGACGCGTCCTCGCTAGAAGAGACGAATTGGACCATGCGGGGTCTCGCGACGAATGCGCAACGGAGAATCGCGGCGCCGGGGCCACGCCTCAGTTCATTCTAGCCCGGATACTTCATCGCAGCACGCGATCCGGCGCCGATCGCGGGAGTTCGACGTGCCTGAGCGCAGCAGATGATCCGATCGCCAGCGATGCACGTGAGCGCGCTAGGCGGTCTCGCCGAGCACCGAGACCTTGATCTGTGCGTTCACATCGGGATGTAATGCGAGCGTGATATCGTGATCGCCAATCTGCTTGAGCGGTCCCTGCGGCATGCGGATTGCTGCCTTGGCTACTTCATGGCCCGCGGCTTCAAGCGCATCGGCAATGTCGGCATTGGTCACCGAACCGAACAGCTTCCCGTCCACACCCGCCTTGCGGGTGATCTGCAGCATCATCCCTTCGATCCTGGTCGCGCGCTCCTGCGCGCGCTCCAGTGCCTCGGACTGAAGCTTCTCCAACTCGTCGCGCCGGGCTTCGAACTCGGCGATGTTCTCGGGCGTGGCACGACGCGCCTTGCCGTGCGGGATAAGGTAGTTGCGCGCGAACCCGGCCTTCACCTTGACCACGTCGCCCAAACCGCCCAAGTTCGTCAGCTTTTCCAGCAGGATCACTTCCATGCGCGAGCTCCGTTCAGTGCAGATCGGTGTACGGCAGCAGCGCCAGGAAGCGCGCACGCTGTATAGCGACCGAGAGCTGGCGCTGGTACTTTGCGCTCGTTCCGGTGATGCGCGCCGGAATGATCTTGCCGTTCTCGTTGATGAACTCCTTCAGGACATCGATATCCTTGTAGTCGATCTGCTTCACCCCTTCGGCGGTAAAACGGCAGAACTTGCGCCGCCGGAACAGCGCCCGCGATCCGCGTCCGTCGCGTCGCCCGCCGGGGCGCCCGCGTCCTTTTGCCGTCTTGCTGGAGCGTCTGACTGCCATCGTGCACCTCTATCCGATACGGTCCTGGTGAATTGCTATGTCCTGTGCATGCAGGACGAGCTGAGTGCTGCGCAAACTGCGTGGCGCTAAAAATCCGCTGGCAACAATCCTGCCTTCGGGCGTACCTTGCGCCAGCCGCTGCGCCAGCGCGCCGAATACGATCGCCGGCATGTCGAGCGCCACGCGGCGCGGTCCGCCCGCTTCCTCCTGCACCGATGCGTGCCGCAGGCGGAACTCCAGCACCGGAATTCCGGCGGGCGTGTAGCGCAACTCGCGTACGTCATGCGCCACTCCAGAGAGGCGCACTTCGTTGCTGCTCACGCGGACGTTTTCTCGATCGGCTTTTCCTCGACCCCTTCCGCGGGTTTGTCTTCGGCCTGTGGCGTGCGCTCGCGCTCGCTACGCGGTCCCCGATCCCGGTCCCCGCGGTCGCCCCGATCCCGGTTCCGCTCGCCCGAGCGCGGCTTTTCCTCGCGCATCATCGGTGATGGTGTAGTGACGGCCTCGTCCATCTTCGTGGTGAGATGCCGCAGGACGGCATCGTTGAACCGAAATGCATGTTCCAACTCTTGCAAGGTCTCGTCATCGCACTCGATGTTCATGAGCACGTAATGCGCCTTGTGCAGCTTCTGAATCGGATATGCAAGCTGGCGCCGGCCCCAGTCTTCAAGGCGATGGACCTTACCACCGCGACCGCTCATCATGGTGCGGTAACGGTCGATCATCGCCGGGACCTGCTCGCTCTGGTCCGGATGGACGATGAACACCATTTCGTAATGTCGCATCGAGGTCTCCTTGTGGGTTGCAGCCTCCCGCATGCGCGACGATCGGTGAGGCAAGGAAGGGCGCGATTATAGCCCGCTCGTCCGGGAATTCAAGGCCATGGCGCCGCGCCGCTGGCGCCGGCTCTCATACAAGCAAATACCTGCGGCTACCGCGACATTCAGGCTCTCCACGCTGCCCTGCATCGGGATGCGCACCAGCCGATCACAACAATCGCGCGTCAGACGGCGCAGGCCGCCGCCTTCGGCACCGAGCACCCAGGCAAGCGGGCCCTCCAGCTGGCAATCAGCGAGTCCGCTCTCGCCCGTCTGGTCCGCGCCCATGATCCACGCACCCGCTTCCTGCAGTTGCTGCAAGGTACGGGCGAGATTGGTCACCTGTACATACGGCACCACGTCCGCGGCGCCCGACGCAACCTTGGCAACGCTCGCGGTGAGACTCACCGCGCGATCCTTGGGTGCGATCACGGCGTGTGCCCCAAACGCATCCGCGACGCGCAGGCAGGCACCGAGATTGTGCGGATCCTGCACGCCATCCAGCACCAGCAGTAGCACCGGTTCGCGGGCCTGCTCGATGATATCCTCGATCCCGGCACGCGGCTCCAGCACGCCTACGCGCGCGGCGACGCCCTGGTTTTTCGCGCTTCCCGCGATTCGCCCGATACGGCTCGAGTCGACCTCGGTGACGCGCACGCCGACCTCGGCCGCTCGCTTCAGAAGATCGCGCGCACGCGCATCGCGCCGGCCGGCATCGAGGTAGATCTCGTACACGCTGTCCGGCCGGCGCCGCAGTCGGCCGTTGACCGCGTGAAAACCGAACAAAATACGCGTGTCACTCATCGAGCGTGAAGTCGATCCGCATCTGTTCCAAGTCCACACGCACGAGCTTCACGCCCACCCGGTCGCCAAGTCGAAATCTGCGCCGAGTCCGATTACCGCGCAACAGATGCCGTGCCGGGTCGAAGTGAAAGTAGTCGTTACCTAACTCGGAGACGTGCACCAGCCCTTCGGCGTAGACATCGTCGAGTGCGACGAAGATGCCGAATCCGGTGACCGCTGATACGCTACCCTCGAAGTGCTCGCCGATGCGATCGCGCATGTAGTAGCACTTCAACCAATTGACTACATCGCGGGTTGCCTCGTCGGCGCGG
This sequence comes from Burkholderiaceae bacterium, assembly GCA_011525945.1. Lineage (GTDB taxonomy): Bacteria > Pseudomonadota > Gammaproteobacteria > Burkholderiales > WYBJ01 > WYBJ01. The sequence continues at coordinate 4,483 of WYBJ01000091.1, forward strand.
CGCTCGGTCATGGAGCAATGTGCGCCGAGTGCGGCCCAGTCGCCCGGCGCATAACGCTTGCCGGCAAGTACCGCCTTGATGGCGCGATGCACGAGCAGATCCGGATAGCGTCGAATGGGGGATGTGAAATGCGTATAGGATTCGTAGGCGAGTCCGAAGTGACCGACGTTGCCCGGGCCGTAGGCCGCCTGCGAGAGTGAACGCAGCAACACCGTCTGCAGCATTTGCGCATCGGGTCGGTCCTGGGTCGCGGCGAGCAGATGCGCGTAGTCGAGCGCCCTCGGCGCGTCGCCCCCGCCCAGCTGCAGACCGAATTCGCCCAGGAACTCGCGCACGGCCGCGAGTTTCTCTGCAGTAGGCCCCTCGTGAATGCGATAGAGCATCGGGTGGCGATGGCGCTTTAGGAACGCCGATGCGCACACATTGGCCGCCAGCATGCATTCCTCGATTAGACGGTGGGCGTCGTTGCGCTCGAGTCTGACGATTCGCTCGATCTTGCGTTCCTCGTTGAACACCAGTTCAGTCTCGGTCGTGTCGAAGTCGATCGCGCCGCGGCGCCTGCGCGCCTGAGCCAAAGCAGCGTACACGCGGCGCAATGCATCGAGATTCGCGCACACCTCGGGCGCAAGTCCCTCACAGTCCCCTTGCAGGAACGCCGCGACCCGAGTGTAGGTGAGGCGCGCGCGCGAGTGGATGACGGCAGGATAGAAGGCAAAACTATCGAGGCGACCGCGCGAGCCGATGATCATGTCGCAGGCGAGGCACAGCCGATCGACCTCTGGATTGAGCGAACACAAGCCGTTCGACAGTGCCTCAGGCAGCATCGGGATCACTCGGCGCGGAAAGTAGACCGAGTTGCCGCGCTCGAGCGCGTCGCGATCGAGCGCGGCGCCCAGATGGAAGGAGTGGGTCACGGCCGCGATCGCGACCCC
>WYBJ01000092.1 GCA_011525945.1 Burkholderiaceae bacterium
AGCTACCAGTATGTCGCAGCGGTGGCGCTGACGCAGGATCAGGTCGGGATCGATTCGTTCTCCGATGCGGTGCGGTTCTCCGCGCCGGTGGAGTCGGCGCTGAAGAAGATCCGCCTCAAGCCCAACCCCGACATCTCCACCTCGACGCTGGAGACGTGGGTGCAGGCGCGCGTGAAGCTGAAGGACGGTCGCGAGCTCGTCGAGCGCTGTGATGCCTATCGTGGTTCGGCGCGCAATCCGATCGGACTCGAGCAGCACCTGGTGAAAGTGCGCGACTGCATGCGTCGCGCACTGCCCGAGAACGCGATCGAGCGCGTGATCGAGTTGGTCGACGGGTTGGAAGAGTTGCAGGATGCCCGCGTGCTCGTGCGAGCGCTGGTGGGGGCATAGCGGGGGGAAGGATGCCACTCTAGAAGAGCAGGGATTCAAAAACGTGGAGGCAGCGAACTGGTATGCGATCCTCGCTCCGGCCAAGACGCCGCGGGACGTGGCGGATCGATTGGGCCAGGCGATCCGCAAGGCGATGAGCATGCCGGACGTGCGCGACAAGTTGCTCGCCACCGGCGCGGAACCCGTTGCCGGAAGACCCGAGCAGCTCGCCGCGTTGCTCAAACGCGACTATGACAAGTGGGGCAAGCTTATTCGCGAGAAGAACATTACGGCCCAGTAGCCGTCGCGATCGGCGTTAACCCGTTCACGGCCGTTCGCGCGTTTGCATGTCCATCCCCCACGAACGGACCAAGAGATGAAACGAGTCTGGTTCGCCGTTGCTGCGGCATTGGCGTTGACGCCCGTGACAGCAGTCGCCGGCACGCTTGCCGATGTGCACGTCATCAGCCGCTCGAGCGGTGAGCGCCTGCCCGTCCACGCGCATGGCGGCAAGCTCTACGTCGCCGGTCAGCCGGGCGAGCGCTACGCGGTACAGGTGGTCAATCGCAGCGCAGGCAGAATCCTCTCGGTCGTTTCGGTCGACGGTGTCAACGTGGTGAGCGGCGAAAGCGCTTCGCCGGACCAGGTGGGCTACGTGTCCTCGCCCTGGCAGTCGTACGAGATCGCGGGCTGGCGCAAGAGCGCTGACGAGGTGGCCGCGTTCTATTTCACGGCGCTGCCCGACAGTTATGCCGCGCGCACGGGACGCCCGAACGACGTGGGTGTCATCGGTGTTGCCATCTTCCGCGAATGGAGGCCGCCCCACCCAAGGCCGCAGCCGTCGCCGTACCCGCGGGAAGGCGCGGGCGACGAGGCGAGCGCGGGCGGCAAGGCCGAGCGTTCGCAGGCGCCGGCCGCGGCCGCGAAGGATCTTGCCGGCAGCGTGCGCGAGGCGGAGAACTCGGGCGCGCCGGCGCAGCGACGGCGCCCGGACAAGCTCGGCACCGGCCACGGCGAGCGCGAGCACTCGGTGGTCGCATTCACCGACTTTCGGCGCGCGACGGTGCGCCCGAGCGAGGTTCTGACGATCTACTACGACCGCTACGAGAATCTGCTCGCACGCGGCATCATCATGCAGGAGCCTCGGCTCGCGCAACCACGACCCTTTCCGGGAACGGTCCGGTTCGCGCCCGATCCGGGTTGATTGGCGCCGCCGCAATCGGGCCCCCGCCTTTCCTGGGCGCGGCGGGCTGCGTGCAAGCGCCGATGCTATGCTATTGACCGGCGCCCGAGTGATACGGGCCACCTCGTCACATTGCCACCGCCTCGGCCAGCAACCACATCATGGTGCTCATCACGCATAACCATTCGCCGCTTTCGCCGGTGGCGTTCCTGTTCGAGGAATACCTCGATGTCACCACGAAGCCTCGCTCTGATCTGAGGAGCGGACGCAATCTCATCGAGCGCAAATCCCGCGGCCGGTGCTTGTGACACGCAAGCACACAGCGCCGACCTCCGACTGCGCGGCTGAGCATTCGCATCCGCAGAACCACCAGGCTCGATCCGACCCAACTCGACGAGGGTGCACGAATGTCCCGTTTCAAATCGCTGACCGAAAACGAGATGAGCGACGCGCAGCGCAAGGCCGTGAGGGAACTCGAGAGCGGCCCACGCGGCAAGCTCAATCCGCACGGCCCGAATGCGCTGCTGCTGCGCAGCCCCGACCTGATGTCGCGCACGCAGAAGGTCGGCGAGTATCTGCGCTACCACTGCGCGCTGCCGCCGCGCCTGCGCGAATTCGCCATCCTCGTCACCGCGCGCCAGTGCCGCGCGCAACTGGAATGGATCGAGCACAGTCCTCTCGCCGTGCAACATGGTGTCGATCCGGTGGCGATCGACGATCTATTGCAGGGTAAGCCGTCGCGCGCGCTGCGAGACGACGAGGCAGCGGTGTACCACTTCTGCCGGGAACTGCACGAAAGCCACGGCGTGAGCGATGCGGCGTTTGCCGCCGTGGCAGAGCGATTCGGTGAGCATGGCGTCATCGATCTGATCGCGCTCACCGGGTACTACACCATGTTGGCGATGGTCCTCAACGTCGGCCAGGAGCCGCTTCCGGGCGGCGTCGCGCCGCCGCTGCCGTCGCTGCGCTAGCGGGAAAAGAGGGTCTGGAAGGAAGCGACCGGACTCGTTCTATCGCCAACGTTCGAATTCTGGAAGCCTCGGTCGCGCAAGCGATCGAGGCACCTTTTTCCAGGCGCGCAACCCTGTTACGGCGCGCAACCCTGTTACGGCGCGCAACCCTGTTACGGCGCGCGATACAGTGCGGGCACGCGCAGCGCGATCGCGAGCATGAGCAAGATCGCACTTGCGGCGTAGGCGCCCTGGGCCATCGGCGCACCGAAACGCTCCGCGGCGGCGCCGGCGAGGAAGTTTCCGACCGGCAAGCTGAACACGACGCCCGCGCGCAGTCCCATCACGCGCCCTCGCATCGATTGTGCGGTGTTGCTCAGGATCAAGGTCGCGATCATCGTCCAGACGATAGCCTGCGCCAGACCCGCCACGAACACGAGTCCCAGCGCCAGCGTGTACGAGGTGCAGAATGCGAACAGCAGCAGCGCGGCCGGCCAGACGATGCCGCTCCACACCACCAGCGCCCCCTTGCGCGTGAAATTTCCGAGCGAGACGAGCCACAGTCCCGCGATCAGCGCCCCGACTCCGGCCATGGCCGTCAACATGCCGTAGCCCGTGGGCCCCGCATCCAGGATGTAGCGCGCGAACACGGGCAGGAACGAGTAACGGTACGGCGCGGCGAGGAGGTTCAGCAGGAAGGCGATCAGGAGCAGCACGAATACCATTCGGTTGCTGCGCACGTAACGCAGCCCGCCGAGGAGGCTGCGTGCCGGCGACTCGTGCGCGTGTGGCGCGGCGCGCCTTGTATCCTTCAGCATGAGCAGCACGAGCACGTCCATGAGATAGATCGCGGCGATCAGCGCGTAGGCGCCGCTCATGCCCAACGCCGGAATGAGCAACCCCCCCAGTGCCGGGCCGACAACCACCGTGATTTCGATCGCGACGGAGTTGAGTGCGATGGCGTTGGTCAGGTCCTCGCGTCGCACCAGGTCGGGAACGAAAGCCTGCCGGGCCGGATTGTCGATTGCCCAGGTGAGGCTGCTTGCGAGCGCCAAGGCAACGACATGCCACAAAGTGAGCACGCCGGTGGCGAACAGCAGCCACATGAGTATCGAGACCGCCAGGTTGACCGACGCCGCGACGACGAGCAGCAGACGCCTGTCGATCCGGTCGGCGGCTACACCCGTGAACGGTGCGACGACATAGCCGGCCATTTTGCAGGCTGCGACGATGCCGACCATCAGCGCGGAATCGGTGAGTTCCAGCGTGAGCCAGCCGATCACCACGACGTCGGCCCAACGGGCAGTGGCGGAGAGCAGCGTCGCGGTCCAGAGCAGGCGAAAGCCGCGATGCTGGAGGGCGGAAAACTGCGGCATTCGGCTCAGGCGAGCCAGGATCTGTCGTTTCATCGGACCGTAGGCGATTCAATTGTTGTCCTGCGCCACGACGCGCGGCGATCGAGGGCGCGAGCGCACGATGTTGCCACACGCCGCCCACGCCGCAGCGGGCATCGACCGTCGAGATAGTCCACAATGCGGTTCACGGTTTTGGCCCGAGGCGAGACGGCCCTTCTACATCGGCCGTGCTTGGAGGAAAATGCCGCCAAGATCACGAACGAAGCGTGCCGGGGGCGCGAACCGCGCCGCGGCAGTGAGCGCGAACACGATTCTTGGTTCGACGGCACGCCACACACAGCGACGAGGTGAATCCGATGATTTTCCCCAATGTGGAAGACGCACAGAATATTTTCGACCTGCGCGACATGGCCAGGCAGCGCTTACCCAAGTGGCTGTTCGAGTTTGTCGATCGGGGCACCGAGGACGAGTGGGCGCTCAACAACAATCGCGAAGTGTTCGAGCGCATTCGCTTCCGGCCCCGCATGCTGGTCGATGTGTCGGGCCGCAAGCTCGATGCGGCGCTATTCGGCAAGACGCACAAGATGCCGATCGGTATCGCGCCCACTGGCGCCGCGGGCATGATGTGGTACCAGGGCGAGCTCGCACTCGCGCGCGCCGCCAAGGAAGCCGGCATCCCCTTCTCGCTCGCTACCGGCTCGATCACCAGCATGGAGAAAATCTCCGGCGAGGTCGGCGGCACGCTCTGGATGCAGCTCTATATGTGGGCCGATCGCTCACTCTCGCACCAGCTCGTACGCCGCGCTTCGGCCGCGGGATTCGAAGCGCTGCTGGTCACCGTGGACGGCGTGGTCGCCGGCAACCGCGAGTACAACCGCCGCAACGGCTTCTCCGTGCCGTTTCGCTACAACCGCAAGAACACGACCGATGTACTCCTGCATCCGCGCTGGATGCTCGGCGTGCTCGGCCGCTACATCGCCAACGGCGGCATGCCGCAGCGGGTGAACTTTCCGGCCGAGATGCAGGCCAAGATCACGCGCGAATACGGCGGCGGCAAGGACACGCGCAACGATTCGCTCAACTGGGACGATCTCAAGGCGCTGCGCGACATCTGGCCGGGGAAGCTCCTGGTGAAAGGCTTGCTGCATCCCGACGACGCGGCGCGTTCGGTCGAGTACGGCGCCGACGGGGTGATCGTCTCCAATCACGGCGGTCGCAATTGCGATTGCGCGCCGGCGCCGATCGAGGTCCTGCCGGGGATCGTCGAGGCGGTGGGCGATCGCACCACGGTCATCTTCGACAGCGGCGTGCGCCGCGGGAGCGACGTGATCAAGGCCCTGGCGCTGGGTGCGAAGATGGTTTTGATCGGCCGCAGCACGCTCTACGGTACGGCAGCAGCCGGTTACGCCGGCGCCAGGCGCGCGCTCGACATCTACCGCGGCGAGATCAGCCGCGGCATGGCGCAGATTTCCTGCAACACGGTCGCCGAGATCGGCCGCCAGCACGTCGCCTTCGACTGGGAGCTGCAAGGCGCGGGCGCTTCCCGTCCCGGCTCACGCGTCCCCGATGGGGGCTATGCGGAAGTGGCACAGAACGTGAGCGCGCTCAGACGCTGATGCGGCTGTGCGTTCCAGCATCGCGGCGTTGAGATTGCCGTGACCGAAGGCGCCGGGCCCTCGGGACACGAGATCTCCGGCGCGGCACGGATGAACCGAGCAAGGCATGCCGCATCGCCTTGGCCGGTGCGCGTGGCGGTGTGATGAAAAACGGAGGCGGTTTCTCATGACGATCGAGTTGTACACCTGGAACACACCGAACGGGCGCAAGATCAGCGTGGCCTTGGAGGAGATGGGTCTGCGCTATGACGTGCACACCGTCAACATCGGCAAGGACGAGCAGTTCAACCCGGAGTTTCTGAAGATCAGCCCGAACAATCGGATTCCGGCAATCATCGATCGCGAGGGCCCGGGCGGCACGCCCATCAGCGTATTCGAATCCGGCGCGATCCTGATCTACCTGGCGGAGAAGACCGGCAAGTTCCTGCCCGCCGACACGCGCAAGAAAGTCGCGGTGCTGGAGTGGCTCATGTGGCAGATGGGCGGATTCGGCCCGATGCCCGGTCAGGTGCATCACTTTCTACAGGTTGCCGACCCCGCCGACCGCAAGTACGGCCTGGAGCGTTACTCGAAGGAGACACGCCGCCTGTACGGTGTGCTGGACCGGCGCCTGGCGGGTCGGGACTACGTCGCCGACGAATGCTCCATCGCCGATTTTGCGATCCTGGGCTGGGCCTGGCGGCACGAGCGGCACATGGTGGATCTGGCGCAGTTCCCGAACGTGCAAGCGTGGTACCAGCGCTGCATGGCGCGCCCGGCAACGAAGCGCGGCTTCGAGGTTGCGCTCTCCTGACGGTAGTCGATCGTGGCGCCGCGGCGGCCGGGTTCGCACGCGTTTCCCGGCCCCGCCGTGCCCGACCCGGAACCGGGTTAGTTCGATACGAACGCTGCGCGCGCAGCGCCGTGCAATGGCCGGCAACGATCGACGGCGCGAGCGCTCAGCGGCGCCGGATGATGAGGCCGCCGCCGGCGAGCATCAACGAGTTGATTAGGAACACCGGCGCCACGCCGAAAGCGGTGCCGAGGGCACCGAACGCGAGCGGAGTCACCATGTGGGTGAAGTGATTCAGCGTGGCGCGTAACCCCAGCGCCTCGCCCGAGCGCCCGCCGGGTGCCCGTTCATAGATGAGCGATAGTGTCAACGGCTGACCGCACCCGGTGCCCAGGCCCAGCACGAAGCAGAACACGCACAGCAGCAGCATGTGCGTGATGAACGGCACCGCGATATAGGTGACGGCGGCCGTGAACATGGATGCGATCAGCACACGTTCCGCGCCCAGGCGCGTGACGATGGCCGGCATCCAAATGCGCACGAGGAACGCGGCTGCCGAGAACGTGCCGAGCACCACTCCGATCTGCGAGGCCGAAAGTCCGATGTAGTGACCGTAGATCGGCATGTAGAACTGGAACAGATCGACGCCGGTGAGGAGCACGGCGCCGGTAATGAGCACCCGGCGCAGCGGGCGGCTGAGGAAGAAGAGCTCGAACGGCTGCGATCGCGCGTGCTTCTGCTCTTTCGCGTCCGCATCGTCCGCGCTGCGAGCGCCGGTGACTTTTTTCGCCGAGCCCATGATGACGGCAGTGATCAACGGCGTGACCGCCAGGATGAGGTAAGCATTGACGTGCCCGACATGGTCGATGGCAAACCCGGCGACCAGCGGACCGATGAAGCTTCCGGTCGCCATCGCCAGGCCGAAGTTGCTGAAGTTCTTGGTGCGATCGTCGCTCGTTCCGATTCCGCCGATCATGTTCTGGACCGACACGTTGTAGAACACGTGCCCGGCGCCCACCAGTGCGGCCTGGAAATAGAGCGTGGCCGTGTGCGGGAACCAGTACGGCAGCGTGAGTCCGAACGCAATGCCGCACGATCCGGCCGCCATCGGCCAGCGCGGACCGAGTCGGTCGGTGAGCTTGCCGGCAAAGATGGCAAGGACCATGGGAAACAGCGAGTACAGCGCCACCAGCACGCCGATGACCGCTTGCGGTGCGCCGAGCTTGATCGAGAACAGGGTGATCACGATCTTGCTGCCTCTCATGGCGATCATGTTGCATACGACCATCAACATCACGATCTGGATCGACACGGTATGTTCCGCAATCGCACTCAGCGCTTGGATGCAGGCGACATTGTGGCACAAGGGCTCATCGCGCCAGGCCGCGCTCGCGGCGCCGCGTCGAGCCCCGGCGGTCCTTGCCCAGATTCCACGCCGGTATCGCCGCCAGAAGGAAAACGATCGCGATCATGAGGAAGCCGTCGGTGAAGCCGCGCGCGGCCGCTTGCGCCTCGATCATCTCGTTGAGGTAATGTAGCGCACCCGGGCCGCGCACGTTCTCGGACAGGCCCAACTGCGCCAGCAGCTCACCCACCTTGGACAGCAGTGCCATGCTCGTGGCGTTGGCGGATGTCTGAGTTGCGGCCATCGCCTGAGCGTGGAACTCGGTGCGTTGCTCGATGAACACCACCAGCGCGGTGACGCCGCAGGAACCTCCGAGCTGGCGGATGAAATTGATGGTGCCGGTGCCGCCGTGGAGTTGGGCGGGCGTGAGCGCGCGCAGCGCCGAGACATTGAGCGAGGGAATGATGAGCGCCATGCCGCAGCGGGCGACTACGATCATGCTGGCGAAGGCGAGAAAGGTCGTGTTCGCATCCGTCGTGCTCATCAGGTAGTTGCCCAGGGCGAACAGGGTGAGGCCGCACATTACCATCAGGTGCGCCGGGAGCGCATCGGCCACGCGGCCGAATATCGAGGTGCCGGAGATCACTAGCATGCCGGCCGGGACCAGCAGCAGCCCGGAGAGGAACGGGGTGAAACCCTGCACGTGCTGGACGGTGACCGGGATCAGGTAGTTTGAGGCGAAGTTGCCGAGCCCGAACACGAACGCGACGATCACAGCCGAGGTGAATTGCGGGATCTTGAAGAGCGAGAAATCGAGCAGCGGTGCGCTCGATCGCAGTTGCAGCCAGACGAACGACGCGCCGGTGGCGAGTCCGGTTGCCGCCATCGCCACGACCACGTTGGAATCCCAGCCGAAGCGCTGCCCGTTGGCGCCGGCGAAGAGTAGCGTCGCCAGGGTCGAAACCAGCAGCGAATAACCAAGCCAGTCGAACCGGGGCGGGGCGCCTCGCTCCTCCCGACCTGGCAGGTACAGCATGCCGAGGAACAAGGCGAGGATGCACACCGGCACCGGCATCAGGAAGATCTCACGCCAGCCGAGGGTGTCGATCACCAGACCGCCGACCATCGGCCCGAGCATCGGCGCGATCTGGATACCCATGCCATGAATCGCCATCGCCTGGCCGCGGCGATCGGGAGGGAACTGGCTGAAGATGAGCGCCATGATCATCGGCTGCACGACTCCGGCGGCGAATCCCTGCAGCACACGCCCCAGCACCAGCATGTGGATGTTGGGACTGAAATAGCAGACTGCGGTGCCGGCGAAGAAGACGGTGTTGACCGCCATGTATGCGCCGCGCACGCCCAGTGCGCGCGCGAACCAGGCGCTCAGAAGCTGGCTTGCGACCATGGTGGCGACGAAGCCTGTCGCGAGCCACTGCGCCTGGTCCTGCCCCACGCCGAACGCGCCCATGACGGTCGGCACCGCCACGTTGGCGATAGTCGACGAGAGCACCATCGAGATCGCCCCGGCCATGCCGGCGACCGTCACGAGCCACTTGTTGGTTGGGGTCGACAACGGGCTATGGCGTGTGTGAGTCGAGATTCGTGGTCATGGCGGATCGGTTCGGTCCGCCGCGCGGATGCGAGACTACGTGCTGCGAGCGAGCGATTCTAGCCTGTACGGACCGGTTCCTGGCCGCGTTATCATCGCAGCATCGGGAGCCGCACGGCGCTTGGCCTGCGGCGCGCCGCCCGTTCCCGCTGCGGACGTGCGAAGCGTTCGCCTCGATCGCAGCGGCCTCGCTGTATAGTAGGGCGATCCATGCGGTGCAGCTAAACCAGGGGAGAGGGATGCCATGAACACGAACACGCACACCGCACGCGCTGCGCGTAGCGCCGAGCCCGCGGTCGTTTTTACCGGCTGCGAGCTCGCGGCCGCGCAGGCGCCACGCGCAGCTTCGCCGGCACGATCGGGTGTGGCATCCGCGCAACCCGCGGGCCGGCGCCGTGAAGTCGTCGTCAAGGGCAAGCGCGTCAGAACGATCGACGTGCACGCGCACTGTGTCATCCCCGCAGCGTGCAAGCTCATCGGTGAGGACGCGTATCGCAACCACATGGACGGTATCGTGCTCGAGGATGCGGCGAGCCGCCTGCGCGACATGGACGCGCAAGGCATCGACATGGAGGCGCTCAGCATCAATCCGTCCTGGTACCGGAGCGAGCGCGATGTCGCGGCGGAAGCGGTGCGGCTGAATAACGAAGGGCTCGCCGAGATCTGCGCACGCAATCCCGATCGCTTCGTCGCGTTCGCATCGGTGGCGCTGCAGTTTCCCGACCTGGCCGTAACACAGCTCGAGCACGCGGTAAGAGCGCTCGGACTGCGCGGTGCGGCGGTCGGCGCAAGCGTCGCCGGCGACGAATTCGCCGATCCGAAGTTCCATCCTTTCTGGCGCAAATGCGAGGAGCTCGACGTGCTCGTCTTCCTGCATCCGCAGGGCACGCCGGATCTGGCGCGACGTCTGAAGGGCAACGGTGTGCTCGACAACGTGATCGGCAATCCGCTCGACACGACCATCGCACTCTCGCACCTGATCTTCGAAGGGACGCTCGATCTGTTTCCGGGGCTGAAAATCTGCGCCGCGCACGGTGGCGGCTATCTCGCCTCGTACATGGACCGGTCCGATCACGGCTGCCTGACGTTCCCGGAGCGTTGCACGCGCACGCTGAAGAAGCGACCGACCGAGTACCTGAAGCAGCTCTACTACGATGCGCTCATCTTCACCCCCGAAGCGCTGCGCCATCTCGCCGCTAATGTGGGTCCGGAGCGGATCATGCTTGGCACCGACTATCCCTACCCGTGGGAGGACAAGGCCGTCGATCATATCCTCAACACGCCGAGTCTGAGCGACGACGAGCGCATCGCGATGCTGGGCGAGACCGCGGCGAAGCTGCTGCGGATCGGCTAGCCATGTCGAACGACCGATACTGCCGTGTCGAAGACGTCGAGTCCGAGCGTTCCGAGCTGACCGAGCTCCGGCATCGCATCCACGCGCATCCGGAGCTCGCGCACAAGGAAGTCGGGACTGCGCGCCTGGTGGCGGACAAGCTCAGACACTGGGGCTACCAGGTGACCGAAGGCGTAGGCGGCACTGGCGTGGTCGCCCGCCTCGAGCTCGGTAGCGGCGCGCGCCGCCTCGGCATTCGCGCCGACATGGATGCGCTGCCGATCGAGGAGGAGACGGGCCTGCCCTACGCCAGCCGCAACCGAGGCGTCATGCATGCCTGTGGCCACGACGGCCACACGACGGTTCTGCTGGGCGCGGCGAAGAAGATCGCCGCACGCAAGAATTTCTCCGGCACGCTCAATCTGATCTTCCAGCCGGCCGAGGAGGCGGGGATCGACTGCGGTGCGCAGCGGATGTTGCGGGACGGCCTGTTCGAGCGCTTCCCGTGCGATGCGATCTTCGGCCTGCACAATCAGCCCGGCAAGCGAGAGAAGACGTTCCATTTCCGCCCGGGGCCCATGATGTCGGCATCGGATCGCGTTACGATCACCGTCACGGGTCGCGGCGGCCACGCCGCGCGCCCGCATCTAACGGTCGATCCGATCGTGGTCGCATCGAGCCTGGTGATGGCGCTACAGACGATCGTCGCGCGCAATGTCGATCCGACCAAGGTGGCGGTCGTCACGGTCGGCACGTTCAACGCCGGCAAGGCGATGAACGTGATCGCCAACGAGGTCGTGCTCGGTCTTTCCGTGCGCTCGTTCGATCTCGAGGTGCGCGAACTGCTCAGATCGCGCATCACCGAGCTTGCCACAGCGCACGCGGCCAGTTACGGCGCAAGCGCTCAGGTCGATTACGGCTGGGGCCACCCGGTGCTCGTGAACGATGGCGCGCAGACGGCGTTCGCGCGCGAAGTGGCCGAGGAGCTCGTCGGCAGCGAGAACGTGGGCGACGTGGAGCTCGTCACCGGCAGCGAGGATTTCGCCTACATGCTCGAGCAGGTTCCGGGTTGCTTCGTTCGTCTGGGCAACGGCGCATCGGCCGCGGTGCACTCGTCGCGCTTTGACTTCAACGACGAGAACCTCACCGTAGGCGCCGCGTACTGGACGCGGCTTGTCGAGCGCTTTCTGGCCGCTTGAGACTCGGCGCCGAACCGCGAGCGTGCGTGTTGAAACTTGTCGCCAATGCTGCGATGCTCGCCGCAATGCGACACCCGAACCCGGGAGAGGACAGCGATGAACGATCAATCCCATCAGCATCATGATGGCCGCCGCGTGGAAGACTTGCGCCTCATCACCGGGGCGGGCAAGTATGCCTCCGACTGGACCACATCGGGGCAGCTGTACGGCTACTTCGTGCGCTCCGACCGGGCGCACGCCGAGATCGTTGCGGTGGACACGAAGCCCGCGGCGGCGTTCCCCGGCGTGAAGCAGATCTTCACCGGGGAGGACGCGGTGCGCGCGGGCTACACCCGGGCGCCGCACACCATGCAATTCATCGGCAAGAACGGCATGAAGGCCCGCGCCCCGGAGCGTCCGGTGCTGGCGCACAGGAAAGTGCGCTTCGTCGGCGAGGCCGTGGCGCTGGTCGTTGCCGACACTCCCGGCGCGGCGGAGGACGCCGCCGAACTGGTGGCGATCGAGTACCGCGATCTGCCCAGCGTCACCGATCCCGAGGGCGCGCTTGCGGTGGATGCACCGCAGCTTTCGGACGAGGTGCCCGGCAACCTGGCGTGGGAATCCGAGGTGGGCGACGAGCAGGCGGTGGCCGCGGCGTTCGCGCGCGCGCATCACGTCACGCGCGCAAAGATCGTGTCGACGCGCGTGGCGCCCAATCCGATGGAGCCGCGCGCATGCCTGGTCGCCTACGACGCGCCAACGCAAACGTACCTCATCCACTCCCCGATGCAGGGGATCACCACGCTGCGCGGGCAGCTTTCGAGTTACACCAAGGTGCCACAGGAGAAGCTCGTGTTCGAGGTGGGTGATGTCGGCGGCGGCTTCGGCCAGCGCTCGGGCGCGTATCCCGAATATGCGGCGCTCATGATTGCCGCGAACGCGCTGGGCGCGCCGGTGAAGTGGGTGTCCCGGCGCAGCGAAGGGCTGCTCACCGACACCCACGGCCGCAACATGATCGCTCACGGCCAGCTTGCACTGGATCGCGAAGGCAAGTTCCTGGCGATGCGCATCGATTGGATCGTGGATCTGGGAGCATACCTTTCGCCCGGAGCGCAAGGGCACGTCCGCAACACGACCAACTGCATGACCGGCGTCTACCAGATCCCGGCGCTATACGCGACATATCGCATTCCGATCACCAACACGACGCCGATCGGTGCGTATCGCGGCGCCGGACGCCCGGATATCGCGTATGCGGTCGAGAGTCTGGTGAACCAGGCAGCCGCGGAGCTCGGCATCGATGCGGCGGAGCTGCGCCGGCGCAATTTCATTCCACCGGCGGCGTTCCCGTATACCTCGCCAACCGGCGGTTCGTACGAGAACGCGGACATGCCGGGCGTGCTGGAAAAAGCGCTCGCACTCGCCGACTGGAAAGGCTTCGAAGCACGGCGGGTGCAGTCGAAGCGAGTCGGCAAGCTGCGCGGCATCGGCATCTCGACCGTGATCGAGAATACGGGTCTTGGCAATGCGCCCGTGGACGAGGTCGAGATCCAGCTCGATGCCGGCGGCACGGTCAGCGTGCTCAATGTTGCCAAGGCGCAAGGGCAGGGGCACGAGACGACGTTCGCGCAGATCGTCGCCAACGCGCTGCAGATTCCGCTCGAGCGAATCAAGATCGTGCAGTGTGCGCCCGGCACGACGCTGCGCGGTAACGGCACTGGCGGCTCGCGCAGCACCGTCGGCGCAGGGAGCGTATGCCACATCGCAGCACAGAAGCTGATCGAAGAGGGAAAGCGTCTGGCGGCGCTGGAGCTTCACGTCGAACCCTCGCAGGTCGACTACGGCAACGGCGAGTTCACGTCCGGCGAATCGGATCGCATCGTCAGGCTTGCCGATCTCGCGCAAGGCAATACGTTGCGCTACAAGGCGGAGGGCAAGTTCGGTTCGACCTATCCCAACGGCTGCCACATCGCCGAGATCGAGATCGATCCCGACACGGGCAAGACCGAAGTCGTGTCGTACTGCGCGGTCGATGACATCGGTGTGGTCGTCAACCACACCATCGTGGAAGGTCAACTGCACGGTGGCGTGGTGCAGGGTGCGGGACAGGTCTTCGGCGAGAAGGTGATCTACGACGCGGAGACGGGACAGCCCCTGACGGCGAGTTTCATGGATTACTACATGCCGCGCGCGGGTCTGATTCCGGGGATTCGTGGCGAGGAGCACCCGACGCAGAGCAAGGTAAGTCCGCTCGGGGTGAAAGGTGTCGGTGAATCCGGCTGCACGGCGTCGATTCCGGTGCTGGTGGGCGCAGTACACGATGCCTTGTGCCGCGTCGGCGTCAAGTGCCCGGACATGCCGCTCACGCCGGCGAAGGTGTGGCGGGCAATCAACGGTGCGACTGCCTGAGTGCCCCGAGTCAGAGATCGGGGTCTTGCACTGGCGTGCGCATCGACTCGCGATCGATGCCTCGATGCGTGCGAGCCGAGCAGGATCCGGAGCCAACGACGGATCCTGA
>WYBJ01000093.1 GCA_011525945.1 Burkholderiaceae bacterium
GGCTCAATCGCATGGATGTCTCCGCGAACACCCGCCAGACGCTCATTCCGGACATCCAGGGCTCGATCGTGGGCACGCTCGCCTCCGACACGGGGACGCTGACCAAGCGCAACTACCTGCCCTTCGGGGAGAGCACCACCACCACGGGCAGCTTCGCCTACACGGGGCTTCGGATCGATCCGGAGACCAACGGGCTGTATTACGCACGCGCCAGGATCTATTCGCCCACCCTCGGCAGATTCCTCCAGCCCGATCCGATCGGGTATGCGGATGGGGCGAATCTATATGCGTATGTCGGCAACGATCCGCTGAACCTGGTCGACCCGTTCGGTTTGGCGGCTGAACGGGGCGGGTTCGGAAGCGCCGTAGGGCAATTTGGTAGCGCACTCGTCGGCACGGTAGACGCCATGGCCGATCGGTTCGTGTCGGGAGAGGCTGCAAAGGATATCGCCAACTACGGCCTCACTGGTGCTCTGTCCGACATGGCTATGGTCGTCGGAGGCGTTGGCGTGGCCGGGGCGAAAATCGTGGGCGGTGCCGCAAGCCTCGCGAATGCGGCTCGGCTTCGGGGGCAACTCGCAGGCCAAGAGATTGCCGGCGGGCATGCGTTTGAGAAGCATCTGCTGAATCTGGGCGAGTTCAAGGGCTTGGGAATTCGCACTCGCGAGCAATTTGCCAATCACATCGAGAACGTCGTCAACAACCCGACTGCCTCGCGCCAACTGAGCGGCGGCCGTACGGCCTACTGGCAAGAATCGAGCGGCACCATAGTAATCAGGAATCCGCGCGCAGCCGATGGTGGGACTGCATTCCAGCCTACGAATGGTCGCGCTTACTTTGACGGCTTGAGGTAAGCACATGGAAATCATCGACGCCGCTGTCGAGCGGTCACAAATCGAGATTAGTCGAGAAGAACTTCTGATCGTGAACGCTGCGCTCAATGAGGTCTGCAACGGGATCGAAGTGTTCGAGTTCGAGACGCGGATCGGTGCAGATCGCGAGCGCGTAGCCGCGTTGCTGAAAACGGTCGGTTCGTTGCTCGACAAGATGGATGCGTCGCACACGTAATCTGGCTTGCGTCGACTTTGAAGACGTCCGCTTTGCGCGGGCGTTGTTGTGTCAGGCTGTTGGAATGCGTTGGAGGGCCTCGGCGGGCGCGACGATGGGGATGCGCTGATAGTGCTTGAGGTTGAGCAGGTGGCGGTCGCCGGAGACGACGAGATCGGCCTGGGCGGCGAGCGCGCAGGCGAGCACGGCATCGTCATCGGGATCGGCGATGACGGTCGGGGCGATCTCGGCGGCAAGGTGCGCTCGGTCGAGGACTTCGGCAAGCTCCGCGAGCAGCACGCTGCTGGTGTACAAGGTGATGCGCCGCTCGCGGGCGGCATCGAGGATCTGGCGAGGCGTATTGCGCCAGATCAATCCCGAGACGACGACGTTGGTGTCAAGAACGACGCGCACGCTCGCGTCTGGCCTGGCGTACGGCGTCGACCTCAGCCTGGATCTCCTCCATGGTCATCGGCGGTAGATTGGCATCGGCCATGCGATCCATGGTCTCGAAGAGCTCATCGACGGCCTTACGCCGAACCGCCTCGCGCAAGAGCTTCTCGATCGCCTCGGCGGTGAGCAGGCCCGCGGCCTTGGCTTCGTTGGCGAGGCTGTCGGGAAGATTGACGGTGAGCTCCATGGCATTCCTTCCTTAGCCGCTACGCGGTGCGGCTCTCGATCTTGCGCTTGAGCAGTCCGCGCTCGATGAAGGCATCGAGCAACTGCAATACGTGCCGCTTCTCGGAAACATCGAGCTTCTCGATCCGCAGCAGCCGCCGGCGCAGCCGGCTATCGCCCTCCTGCTTGGCAAGGCGCGGCTTTGCCGCCGGCTTGCCGAAGAGCGCATCGATGCTCACGCCGAGCGCGGTGGCGATCTTGGGTAGCAGATTGGCCGGCGGGTTCGCGTTGGGGCTCTCGTAGTAGGCGACCATGCGCTGCGAGATGCCGAGCTCCTGCGCGAGTTCGACCTGGGTGTAGCCGGCGGCTTTACGCAGCTGCGCGAGGCGCTCGCCGAAGTGCGCGATGTCTTCGATCTGGATGCGTTTGCCCATCGTGGATGGCTCCGAGTGATGGGCGCATTGTGGGAAGGCGGTAGCGGGCATGCAAGGCTCGGGGTTAACGAACATACACATAACGTATAGTCTGCCGTCCGTGAGATTGTTTAGCAAGCCTGTGTATCGAGCGGCCTGACGAACGGAGGCGGCATGGCGAGGATCCCGGAGGCGGAAATCGACCGACTGAAGCGCGAGGTGTCGGTCGAGCGCCTGGTGGAGGCCTCGGGGGTGAGCTTGAAGCGCATGGGCAAGGACTTGTTCGGGCGCTGTCCCTTCCATGCGGATGACACGGCAAGCCTCGCGGTCACGCCCGCGAAGAACCTATGGCACTGCCTGGGCGCCTGCCAAGCGGGCGGTGATGTGTTCGCCTGGGTGATGCGGGTGAAGGGCGTGTCGTTCCGGCACGCCTACGAACTCTTGCGAGCCGATCCGGCTTTAGCCGCTCCTGCCGGATCACCGGTGAAACAGACGACGGTGCGCACACTGCCGGCGCCGGTGGCGCTCGAGGCCGACGACCAGGCGCTGCTCGCCCAGGTAATCGACTACTACCACGAGACGCTGAAGGCGAGCCCCGAGGCGCTTGCTTATCTGAAGACGCGCGGGATCGATCACCCCGAAGCCGTCGAGCACTTCAAGCTCGGCTTTGCGAACCGCACGCTCGGGCTGCGATTGCCGCAGAAGAATCGCAAGGAGGGCGATGCGATGCGCTCGCGCCTGCAGCGGCTCGGGATTCTGCGCGACTCCGGCCACGAGCACTTCAATGGGAGCCTGGTCATCCCGGTGCTCGATGCGCAGCGCCAGGTGACGGAAATCTACGGACGCAAGATCACCGAAGGGTTACGGCTCGGGACACCGAAGCACCTGTATCTGCCGCGCGAGGGTCTTGGCATCGGACGCGGGGTGTGGAATGCCGTGGCGCTCGCCTCTTCGAAAGAGGTCATCGTGTGCGAGGCGCTGATCGATGCGCTGACCTTCTGGTGCGCGGGTTATCGAAACGTCACCGCCGCCTACGGGGTCGAGGGGTTTACGGACGATCACTTCGCAGCCTTCAAGCGCCACGGTACCGAGCGCATCCTCATTGCCTACGACCGCGACGACGCCGGCGAGAAGGCGGCCGAGCGCCTGGCTTCGCACTTGATGGCCGAGGGAATCGAAGCCTGGCGCATCCAGTTCCCGAAGGGGATGGATGCGAACGCGTATGCGTTGAAGGTAGGGCCTGCGACCAAATCGCTCGGCGTGGTGATCCGCAAGAGCGTGTGGCTCGGCAAAGGGGCGGCGCCGGCGCGTTCGGAGCCAGCCGTGGTCATGCGCCCCGAGCGTGGCGCGCTTGATGCATCCGCGCGTGCAGATTCTTCTTTAGCTGCTTCAGCGGCTAAAGAAGAATTGATGGATCGGTACACGCCGCAGGCCTACGATCACCGCGGCGTCGATGTCGCCGATTGCGATATCGAGTTGCCTGCGCCAGGCATTGGCGGCACACAACCGCTCGCCGATTGCGACCGGTTGGCGGTATCGCTACCGGCCTCGCCCGTGCCGCCTGCGCTCGGTGCGGAAATCCCGATGGAGATCCGAGCCGCGGAGATCGTGTTCGCCTTCGGCACGGATGGGGATGCACATCGCTACCGGGTACTGAGCCGGCGCGCGGAAACTGATGTGCTCGGCCGGCAATTCGGATCACGCTTGTTGAGGTTCGGGCGGCGAGATTCCTCACATAGCATGGACGATTTCAGCGGAACTCAGCCGGCAGCAGCCGGCGGATCGAGTTTGGCGATCAGGCCGTGGAAGGTCGTCTCGAACTGCGTATCGTAGAGTTCGGGATGAGCGCGCACGAATTCGATGACTTTGCGGTAGCAATCGGCGGCCGCTTGGTGTTCCCCACGGGCCTCGTAGACCATCCCTAAACGATCGTAACCGTCGTGCACTTCGGGGAAGCGCACCAGCAACTCGCGTGCAGCCCGCTCGGCTTCGTTGACTTTGCCAGCGTCCAAGAGTTCGATCACGGCATTCGAGGCGCGGGCGAGCTCATCGTCGTGCTCGAGTTGCGCCTGGCGTTCTTCGAAGCGTGCTTGGCGTTGCTGGTGCTCGGCCGCTTCGTCTTTGACACGGCAGCAGTGCTTGTACTTCTTGCCGCTGCCGCAAGGACACGGATCATTGCGCCCGATCTTTGGCATAGTCGCGGACTTTACCAAGATTGGAGACCGCGATGCTTGCCGCTCTGCTGGCCGATAGCCGGCTCTACGCGTTGTTGCAACGCTGCGACGAGGATTTGGCGGCCGAGCAGCGCGCGGGCGGCTGCCCGCGCTGCGGCTCGGCGCTGCATTCGGCACGCTACCGGCGCAAGCCCCGCGGCTTCGCCGGCCTGGCTGCCGAGGAGTATGGCTGGCGACTGAGCTTTTGTTGTGCGCGCGCGGGCTGCCGCGCGCGCGCGACACCGCCGTCGTTGCGCTTTCTGGGGCGCAAGGTTTATCTGGGCGCGGTGGTGGTGCTGGTTTCGGCGCTGCGCTGTGGGGTGACACCGACGCGCATGCGCTATCTCGAGCAGCGGATCGGGATGAGCCGGCGCACGGTGATGCGCTGGCGTCAGTGGTGGTGCGCTGAGCTCATCGCCACAGCGTTCTGGCGCGCCGCCGCAAGCCGCCTCATGCCGCCGGTGGAGCACCGAGAGCTACCGGCCTCGCTGCTCGAGCGCTTTGCGGGCGCTGCCCGCGATCGGCTGATATCGGCTCTGCGCTTCATTGCGCCGCTCACGACGACAAGCGCCGCGGTGCACGCTATGTGAAGCGCGTCTTGACACCCGCAGAAGATGCGCGTGGCGAGAATCTGACGCCTGCTTTACGGTGCGCGCTGCTCACTTAAGACGGAGTCGCGAAGCCATGAGCGCATCGAAACACGACTCGCCACACCAGCGCTGGGCGCATTTGCGCTTCTCGGTGATCGGCCAGCTCCTGGCGGCACCCCCGCCGAAGGGGGCGTTGCGCGCTGAGATCAAGGCGCTCGCCGCGCGCACCTGGCAGCATCCGATCAGCGGCGAGCCGGTGCGCTTTGGCGCCTCCACCATCGAGCGCTGGCTCATACGCGCGCGCCGCGAGCGGCGCGATCCGGTGGCGGTGCTTCGGCGCAAGGTGCGCGCCGATGCCGGCATCCAGCAGGTGAGTACCGCGATACGCGAGGTGCTGCGCATACAGTACGCCGCGCACCCGAGCTGGTCGGTGTACTGGCAAGCTTGCCAGTACGCGCTCCAGCCCGGGTGTTCGTGGCATTGCGTTGTCAGCGCCTGCACGGCCTGGGTCGATAGGCTCGGGAAGCGGCCGATGTCGCGACGCACCTGGTTGCGCAGCGCCTGCACTGGATCGGCGGCGCGCTTGGCGGCGTAGAACCAGCGCTCGAGCGTCGAGACGCCGAACCGGAAATCGAACCCCGTGAACGGATGGCGCCAAGTTCTCGCCGCCAACAGAGCGAGGGCTGCGCGTAATTCGCCTGGCGCCGGCGGTGCGGCCAGCAGCGGCCCGATGATCGCAAAGCGCAGCCGCGCCCAGCGATCACGTTGCGGTAGATCGTTCTCGTTGCTCATGCGTGCTCCCATCGCGGCCTCATCGGCGCCTCGTGTTGATGGGAGAGCAGGCTACAAAGCCCCTGAGCTTCAGGCTATCGACATCGTCTGCGGGTGGGTGCTGCCCCTCGGGTTACCTGACCACGACCCGGGTACTCAACGGCGCGATGAAGCGCAGCGCCTGCACCAGACGATCCGTCATCGTGCTCGCCTCGAAGCGTTCCAGCAGACTCTGCGGCAAGCAGCCGATCGTCACCGGCGGCATGAAGCGCTCGCCCACCGATTGCCAGAATCGGGTCAACGGGAAGATCTCGCACCACCACCTGCGCCAGCGCTTGAGCGTGACCGCTGCAATGCGCAGCCGATCGCGTAGCGCCCGCGCCGAGGCGCTGCCCGGCGCCGAGACCAGCATCAACACCACGGCCAGATACACCCGGCGCCCCGCGAAGCGTACCGAGACCGAGGTCGTGCGAAGGTCGCACCGACCACAGGTGAAGCTCAGCCGCCGGGAATACTCCTCCCGGGCCGCGACCGGGCAGCCACGCGGCTTGCGCGGATAGTTCGCGACATGCAGCCCTCCCCCGCAGGAGCGACACCCCTGAAGCCGGGTCGCCGCGGCGAGTTCTTCATCGATCTGGGTAAGGAAACGAAAAAATGCAGGCTCTTGCACAATGGCGTGGCACACTTGGGTCGTCTCTTGGCTTGGTAACCAGAGACTCCCCCCGGGGATCGGTTTGATCAAGATCCCTGAGGGGGATCCTTCTCAATCCCTCACCAAACTTGACCAGCCCGGGCGAAATCGCCATCAAGAACGATGACCGTGCTCACTACGAGGGCGCCCGAATCGTCTCTGCCTCCGACTCCACCGGCCGTTCGGCATCGTTCGGCTACGATGCTTCCGGCAATCTGGTGCGTTACTCCGATCCCATGGGATACGTCACCACCTACGCCTATGACGACGCGAGCCGGATGGTGCAGCTTTTCTACCCGTCGAACCCGACCAATGCGTTCTTCACC
>WYBJ01000094.1 GCA_011525945.1 Burkholderiaceae bacterium
GCGCCAGCGCCGACTCAGGGCAGCGCGACAGCTTCCCGCCCAGGATCCCCCGCCACCGGTAGAAGCTCGCCGCACTGATCGATTCGCGTCGGCAATACGCCTCAACGCTCAGCGCGCTAGGCTCGAAGCCCGATAGCAGCGACTGCCATTCGCTGCGGTCACGTCTGATCAGCTTCCTCGTCTGCATCTGCTTCATCTTCCTTGCTCCCGTCGTCGTTGAACCACGGAAGCAATTCTCCGCGTCACGTGCGCGCCAGAAAACAACGCCGTCGGCTTACCGGTTACTCCGGCGCAACCCCGGTGTTGGCCGGGAAGTCAATGGCGTTGGCCGCGCTTCCGACGGCGATCTCATAGACCGATGACTCACGATCTGGCAACGCCAGCAAGAGGTTGCTGTACTCCGCTCCCTTGTCGACATTGATCAGGCAGATGGTGTTGCGACCTTGGAATCGCGTCTCCCAGACTGCGCCGCGCTTGCGGAAGAAGTTCTCCGGCTGCTTTTCTGCCGAGACGACGGCGGGCATCGAGATCACGGAATTCGCCTGCTACGCCGTTTGAAGCAGGCACCTCGGGCGCAACCTGGGCTACGGCGTCGGTGACGACATGGACGGCCTGCTGGCTGGGCGTGGATTCGAAAGCGGATCGCGATGAGATCGGCGCACTGCGCGCGCAGAGAAGCCGACGGATCGCATTGCTCGAATCCTACGGCATCGCGGCCGGACTCACCGGCGAGAAGTGGGGCCGCTGTCTACAGCTATCAAGTCCGCGTGGAGGTTCTCTCCCGGTGACGAGCTCGACAAGCCCATCGATGCCCGCGCCACGCCGCACCGCGTAACACGGTGCGCCAACAGGTGTTGCGCGCGCTGCGAAATCTACCCTGGACTTGATGTGCGACAAGTCGCACGCGCCCGAGGTGTCACAAACTCCAAAGTTTGTCTCAGTGCATTCGACGCCCCCGATCCTGATGCGTGCCTTCCGCTTTTCTACGTTGCTGACTGCGATGATCATTGGCCTGGCCAGCACGCCG
This sequence comes from Burkholderiaceae bacterium, assembly GCA_011525945.1. Lineage (GTDB taxonomy): Bacteria > Pseudomonadota > Gammaproteobacteria > Burkholderiales > WYBJ01 > WYBJ01. Next base: position 1,028 of record WYBJ01000094.1, read on the forward strand.
ACGCCGACGGTGGCGGCCAAGCAGCCGATGCCGACCGCCACCACCGATCCGCGCCCTTTCAGTTCGCCGGAGCCGCTCGCGCAAGTGTTGCGCTTCAAGATGCAGAGCCCACAGGTGCGCGAGCTGCAGATCCGGCTGCGCCACGCCAAGTTTCTGGCCACCTACGACGCCAACGAGCGCTTTGGCGCACAGACTCGCGCCGCCGTCGAAAAATTTCAGCGCGCAATCGGCCTGCGCGCCACGGGGGTGGTCGACCAGACGACCTGGAACGCACTTCGCGCCCGCTCGCACCAGCCGACCGAGGCCGAGCTGAACAATACCGATGTCGGTCCGTGGTTCACCGGCCCGCAGCAGCCCGGCTACGTGATGGAGTTGCAGCACCGGTTGCGTCAGGCCGGCAGCTATCGCGGTCCGATCGATGGAAATCTGAATGACGCTACCCAGGCGGCGGTGGCGGCGTATCGGCTCAAGGTGGGTCTGCCGGCGAGCCCCGTGATGGACGAACGCACCTGGGCGCGGCTCATTAGCGTCACGCGCAACCCCCGCTATGCCCAGTTGTTCGACGCGCCGCCTGCGAGCAGCATGACACAGCGGCTCGACGCCCGCTGCGTCACCGGCCGGGTGGTGTGCGTGTCCAAAGCGCAGAAGAAGATCTCCTATGTGGTCGCAGGCCAGGTCAAATTCACCCGCGAGGCGCGCTTCTCGCGGCCCGGCTACGACAGCCCGGAGGGCGAGTTTCGCATCTGGTACATGAACAGCGACACCGTATCCACCATCTTTGGTGAGCGCACGCCCATGCCCTACGCCATCTTCTACGACGGCAACGTGGCGATCCACTTTTCCGACGATTTCGCGCAAAAGGGCTACGAAGGCGGCTCGCACGGCTGCAGCCAGCTGCGCGACTATCAGGCCGCCAAGTGGCTCTATGAGCAGGTGAAGGTTGGCGACCGCGTGGTCGTTTATCAATAGCACCAGCCCGCTGGGGGCGTGAAGTTCATTGCCCGCACGGAGTCGGGAGGAAATGCCGCGGATCACCACGCGGCGGCCGACCATGCGCGCTCGCAACGCACGGCGATCGCCGCGCTCGTCCCGCGCGGGATACGCGCATTCGCGTCGTGTATCATCCCCATCAAAGAAAGGCGCAGATCGTGCCTTCGACGGCGCGCTTAAGCGCCGATCGGGAAAGCCGGAGGAGCTTTACTTATGAATTCGTATTCGATGGTTCGCGCCACGGCCGTGGTAATCGCGCTCGCGAGCGGGTCCGCGCTGGCGCAGAGCGCGGATAACTTTCCGTCGCGACCGATGCGTCTCATCACGGGTTTTCAGCCCGGCGGCGTGAGCGATACGATCGCGCGCGTTGCGGGCGGGAAGGTCGGCGAGATTCTCGGGCAGCGCGTGATCGTCGACGGCCGGCCCGGCGCGGGTGGGGTGCTCTCGATGGAGCTCGCGGCGAACGCCAACCCGGACGGCCATACGTTCTACATGGGCCAGCCGGTGATCACCATCAGCCCCAATTTCAAGAACAAGCCACCGTTCGATCCGCTCAAGGTGTTCGCCCCGGTATCGCTCATCGGCTTCGGCCAGACCATAATGGCGGTGAGCCCGACCACACCGGTTTCCAACGTGAAGGAGCTGATCGCACTCGGCAAGTCGCAGCCCGCAGGCTCGCTGCACTTCGGTCACTCCGGCGTCGGGTCGACCAACCATCTCGCAGGCGAGTTGTTCGCCGTGATGTCGGGCTTGAAGCTCACCGCGGTCGCGTACAAGGGGGCCGCATCCAATCAGCTCGCGCTGATGCAAGGCGAGATCCAGATCGCAATGCTGCCGGTGCTGGCGGCGATCCCCCAGGTGAAGGCAGGCAGGCTCAAGGCCATCGGTGTGACGGGCGCCAAGCGTTCGCAGGCGGCGCCCGACGTTCCCACGATCGGGGAAACACTCCCGGGTTACGAAGTGCCGGTCTGGTACGGCTTCGTGATCACCGCAAGAACGCCCGTGGCGATCATCGACAAGCTGCACGACGCGACGCAAAAGGCGCTGCTCACCCCGGAGGTGAAGGATCGCTTGTTCTCGCAGGGGATCGAGACGCAACTCATGTCGCGCGCCGACTTCGCGAAGCTCATTCGTGAGGACGCGGCGCGCTGGGCGAAGCTCGTGAAGGACGCCGGCATCACGCTCTGACAACCATCCTTAATGCTTGCCCGGGCGTAGTTGGTCGGCGTCGCGCTATCGCAGCCCATACAGCTCATGCGCGGCCTGCACGCTCACCTTGCCGTTGGCAACATCGACGGCGATGTGTCGGCGCAATGTCGGATCGCCATAGCCGCCGCCGCCGGGCGTCTGGACGATCACGCGATCGCCCTTGTCGAGTACGGTAAGGGCTTTGGAAGGAATGACTTCCTCGCGTCCGTCGGCGCGCAGGATGATCGAATGCGCCGCGACACCCGCGCGGCCGCCGTTGAGGCCAGGCGCCTCGCTGAAATGGCGCTCGCCGCGATGCGTGAACGATATGCCGTCAGCGAGGACTTCGTACTCCCGCACCACACCCAGGCCGCCTCGATACTGACCCGCCCCGCCCGAATCCCTGCGCAGCGCGACACGATGCAGGCGTAAGGGCGCATCCATCTCGAGTGCTTCGGCAGGAAGGTTCATGCAATTGCTCGCGTCGGTGTCGACGGCATCGACGCCGTCGCGGTCGCGCGCCGCGCCGCTGCCGCCGGCGATGAGCTCACCGACGATGAAGCGCTCGCCGTTCGCCCGCCGGCCGGCGAATGCGACCACGAGCAAAGTTCCAGCCGCCGGGGCAGCGACCCGGTCGGGCAACGCGTCGGCCAGCGCGCTCACCATCGAGGTCGCGATGCGCTTGATCGTGGAGGTGCGCGCGTTCACCGGCGCGGGCTCCTCCGGATTGACCAGCGAGCCCTTGGGCAGCTTCAGGGTCACGGGTCGAAAACATCCGCCGTTGGTCGGGATGGTCGAATCGGTCAGCACGCGCACCGCGAAATACGCGGCCGCCTGAGAGCCCGAGGGGACGCAGTTGAGCGGTCCGGCAAGTTGCGAGTCGGTACCCGTGAGATCGAACTCGATCGCGCCTTCGCCCACGGTTACGGCAACTTCGATCCGCACCGGTTTGTCCAGGTCGATGCCGTCGTTGTCGAGATAATCGACGTAGCGGTAGGTACCCGAGGGGATCATCCGCAGCGCCTGGCGCGTCATGATCTCGGAACGGTCCAGAAGATCCTCGAACACGCGCATCAGGAACTCATCGCCGTACTGGTCTGCGAGCTCCTGCAAGCGCCGCGCGCCCACGGTGCAGGCCGCGAGCTGCGCGTTGAGATCGCCCATGAGCGTGTCGGGCAGGCGGCTATTCTGGCGCAGAATGGCCACCAGCGTTTCGTTGTACTCGCCCGCGTTTCGAAACTTCAACGCCGGGATACGCAATCCCTCCTGGTAGATCTCGGTCGAGTTGGGCGGCAGCGATCCGGGCGAATAGCCGCCGATGTCGCCGTGATGGGTCATCGTTGCGCTGAGCGCGATTACACGACCGCGATGAAACACCGGCGTCATGACGGCGATGTCGGGCAGATGCGTGCCGCCGCAATACGGGTCGTTGAGGATGTAGGCATCGCCCTCGCGCATGCCCGGGATCGGATACTTCTCGATCATCGTGCGCAGCGCCGGGATCAGCGTGGCAAGGTGCACGGGAATCGCGCAGGCCTGAGCGAGCGTCTCGCCATTCACCGTGAACAGGCTCGCCGAGGTATCGAGCCCTTCCTTGACGATGGGTGAGAACGAACTGCGGAGCAGCGTCAGCTCCATCTCGTCGGCGATACCTTCGAGCTTGTTGCGGATCACTTCGGTGGTGATCGGATCGATCGACTCGGTGCGAGAGGGTGTGTTCATGATCCCGTCTTCAGTGCGCTGCCGAGAGAATCAGGTTGCCGCCGCCATCGACCGCCGCGCTCCACCCGCAATCGACCACGGTGGTGGTATCGGATTGCTCGACGATCGCGGGTCCATCGAAGCGCATTCCGGCGCCGATGCGGGCGCGCTCGTAAACGCGCGCTTGGACCGGGCCGCGCGATACGGCAGTCAGGATGGTGCGCAGGCCTTTGAGCGGATCGCCGGCGCCGGGCGCGTAGATGGATGCCACGTCGGCGCTGCCCACCGACGCCTGGTGCACGGCGCGCAAGTTGACGAACTGGATCGACCCCGCCGCGCTGTGGCCGTAAATGCGATCGTGCGCTTGATAGAAATCATGCGTCAGACGTTCGAGCGGCGCGTCGCTATGCATGGCCATGGCGACTTCCAGGTGATACGACTGGCCGATGTAGCACACATCGGCCAGGTAGTGCCGCTCGATACGATCGCGTGGCACACGCTCGCTTTGCATGAGCGCGTCGCAGCGCGCGTCCAGCTCCGCGTAGGCGCGCACGAGATCTTCCCGCGCCACTGCGGTAACCGGGGCGTTGAATGCGATCGCGGCCTGATGCTCGACCGGTGCTGCGAGCAGCCCCGCCGCCGACAATACGCCCGGATGCCGCGGAACGATCACCTGGCGCATGCCGAGCTCGGACGCCAGCGCGGTCGCATGCACTGGCCCGCCGCCGCCGAGCGCCACCAGGCTGAGGCGCCTGGGGTCGATGCCGCGCTTTACCGAAACGAAGCGCATGCCCGCGGCCATCGTGGCGTTCACCACCCGGTGGATGCCGAGCGCCGCCTGTTCGACGCTCATCCCGAGCGGACCGGCAATCCTGCGCTCGATCGCCGTGCGGGCCAATTCGGGCACGAGCTGCATCGTACCTCCGGCGAAGTACGCGGGATCGATATAGCCGAGCACGATGGAGGCGTCGGTCACCGTCGCCTCGCTGCCGCCGCGACCATAGCACGATGGCCCAGGCTCCGAGCCTGCCGAATGCGGGCCGACACGCAATGATTGCGCGCCGTCGAGCCACGCAATGCTGCCACCACCGGCGCCGATCGCGTTCACGTCTACCATCGGTACGCGCACCGCGTAGCCGTCGAGCACGCCTTCCGCGGCAATGAGCGGCTTGCCGTCATGCACGAGCGCGATGTCGGCGCTGGTGCCGCCGATATCGATGGTGATCATGTCGTGCGCACCCGCGGCCTTACCGGCGACACGCCCGCCGATCACGCCCGCCGCAGGACCGGATAAGAACATACGCACGGGACTGCGCCGCGCGATGCGCGAGCAGGCTACGCCTCCGCGCGAGAGCATGATCTGCAACGGGGCCCCGACGCCACGGCGCTCCAGGTCGTCCTCCATGGCGGTGAGATAGCGCTCGATCACCGGCTTGAGGTAGGCGTCGAACGCGGTGATGCAGGTGCGTTCGTATTCGCGGAACGCCGGGTCGACCTCGGAGGAAATCGAGATCATGAGATCCGGATGCGCTTCGCGCACGATTGCCGCCGCGCGCCGCTCGTGCACCGGATTGAGGAACGAGAACAGAAACGAGATGGCGATCGCCTGTACACCCTCGGCTGCGAGTGCGGCGGCTTCGCGCCGCACTGCCGCTTCGTCGAGCGCAACGAGCACTTCGCCGCTGGCCGAGATGCGCTCCGTCACCTCGCGCCGCAGCGCCCCTGGTGCGAGGAACGCCGGCGTCTCGGGCGTGAGCATCACGCTGTAGACGTTGTGCCGGCTCTGGCGGCCGATCTCGAGCACGTCCTTGAACCCAAGCGTGGTGATGAGTCCGATCTTCGCGCCCTTGCGCTCGAGCACCGCGTTGGTCGCCACCGTCGTGCCGTGCACGAAGCGGGTGATCTCTGCCGGGGCGATGCCCCACGCGCGCACCATGTGGTCAACCGCGTGCAGCACGCCGGCGCTCGGATCTGCGCGCGTGGTCGGAATCTTCACCAGGGAAAGCTCGCCCTGCGGATTCCTGCAAACTACGTCGGTGAACGTGCCGCCGATATCGACGCCGACCTCGTAACCGTGCTCGTAGGCCTTACTGCGGTGACCAGCCATAGGCCTTGGCGCAGGCACCGCCCATGAGCATTGCCCGTTCGGCTGCGCTCAGACGATCGGTCGTGAGGAAGGGTTCGACCGCCTGCGCGTAATTGACGACCGCGAACGCGCGCGTCCAGTCGGTGCCCCAGAGGCAGCGCTCGAAGCCCCAGGCGTCGAAAACGCGGGCGAGCGGATCCCAGATGTCCGCGTAGGGATACGGTTCCTTCGACAGCGTGCAGGCGCCGCTCACCTTGATCACGGCGTTACGCCGCTTGGCGAGGGCCAGCACTTTCGGCAGATCCGCCCAAGGCTCGGGCGGAGCGGGGGGCGTGCGCGGCTGCAGGATGCCGAGATGATCGATGATGAAGCGCGTCTCGGGATGTCGATCGATCAGCGCCGTGCCCGCATCCACGTTGTCCCAGAAGAGCACATTGACCGGAAAGTCGTGGCGCGCGGCAGCGCGCGCGATGCGGTCGAGCCCCGGGTCGCTCGGCTCGCGCTTCGCCTCCTTCGTGAGCATGATGCGGATGCCGACCGCACCCGGGGTCTTCTTCCAGTCGGCGATGACGTCGGCCACCGCCGCATCGTCCGGATCGACCGGCTTGACCAGAGCGAACTTGCCGGGATGCGCCCTTTGCACCTCCACCGCATAGCTTGCATCGTATCGGTACATGGAGAAGGGCGAGATGAAGACCGCACCGTCGACGCCGACTTTGGCCATTGCTGCCACCATCTCGTCGCCGGTGACGTGATCGGGCCAATTGGGCACGTTCGCCCAAGGCCGTTTCGGCGTGTTCGCCTCGTAGGCGTGAACCTGGGAATCGATGATCGGCATCGTGAACGCTCCTCCGGGTCAGGGCCACATGATACTGCAAGCCGATTACAGTCACGGCCATCGCCGAGGCACGGCGCACTCGCGCGGCGGCTCGATTCGCTGTCGACGGCGGGCAGGGCCTCGGCCCGCATCACCGTCTGGGGGGCACGCCGCGTCAGCCACGTGCGGCGTCAAGCGGCTCGTCGCTGCGTCCGGAATCGGGCCGCCTGCCGTCAGGTGATCGATGCCTGGTAGATGCTGCCGATCGAGGCATCGAGCGCCTTGTTGAACGCCTCGTCGCTTTGCTGCGCGCTCAATCCCTCGGTCAACGCCCGCGAAAAGCTCGCGATCACGCCGTGGTTGCGCGCGAGCAGCCGGTTTGCCTCTTCGCGCGAGTAGCCCCCCGAGAGTGCGACGACGCGAAGCACCTTGGGGTGCTTCACCAGATCCGCATAGAACTCGGCCACCGTTGGAATCGTGAGCTTCAGCATCACCTGCTGCTGGGCGCCGAGCCGATCGAGCTCCTTCAGAATCGCCGCCTTCAGGAGCCGCTCGGCGCCTTCCTTGTCCTTGGCGTGGATGTCGACCTCGGGCTCGATGATGGGCATGAGGCCGGCCGCCAGAATCTGCTTGCCGACGCTGAACTGCTGCGCGACGATCTCGTCCACGCCCTTGGCGTCGGCGCTCTTCACGACCGAGCGCATCTTGGTGCCGAAAACACCCTTGTCCTTGGCGCGCGCCAGCAAGGCGTCCAGGCCGGGCATCGGCTTCATCACCTGCACGCCGTTGGCCTCGTCGGCCAGTCCCTTGTCGACTTTCAGGAAAGGGACCACCTGCTTCACCGACCAGAGATAGTCAGCACTGCCGCGCCCCTCGATGTCACGGTCCATCGTCTGCTCGAACAGGATCGCACCCAAAATGCGATCGCCGTTGAACGCCGGGCTGGTGATGATGCGCGTGCGCATCGCGTGTATCAGGTCGAACATCTGCTGATCGCCCGAATAGCTCTCTTTCGAAATTCCGTACAAGCTCAGCGCCTTCGGCGTGCTGCCGCCGCTCTGGTCGAGTGCGGCGACGAAGCCCTTGGCGGATTTGACCTTTTCGTGCTGTTGCGAATTCATGGCGATCTCTCCGATGAATGACGGGGCGAACACGCCATTGTATTCATACTGCGCCCGCCGTGGGCGCCCTCGTGGTCGCATTCGTTTGGTCCGGCGGCGTGCGAGGCGCGCTGCGGCGCGCTATCCTCGGTGCGATCCGGCATACTGAGCGCTTGCCGACGGAGGGCTCCGATGCAAACCAACACTTACGAAATCGCCGAAGGCATCTACCGGCTCTCGACCTGCGTGCCAGACGCCGCGCCGGGCGGCTTCACGTTCAACCAGTTCCTGGTGAACGCCGACGAGCCGATGCTGTTCCATACCGGAGCGCGCCGCATGTTCCCGCTCGTATCGCGGGCGATCGGCCGCATTATCGGTCTTGAGCGGTTGCGCTGGATCATGTTCGGGCACCTCGAGTCCGACGAGTGCGGCGCGATGAACGAGTTCCTTGCCGCCGCACCCCACGCCCAGGTGGCGCACGGCGCCATCGGTTGCATGGTTTCTCTGGACGATCTTTGCGACCGGCCCCCGCGAAAGCTCGCTGACGGCGAAGTGATCGATCTCGGCGGCAAGCGAGTGCGGCACATCGATACGCCGCACGTCCCGCACAACTGGGAGGCGCGCGTTCTGTTTGAGGAGACCACCCAGACGCTGTTATGCGGCGACCTGTTCACGCACACCGGCGACGGCCCGCCCCTGGTGGAAACGGATATCGTCAGCCCCGCGCTCGAGGCCGAGGCCCGGTTCCACGCGACTTCGCTTTCGCCGCTTACTGGGCAGACGATCCGCCGTCTCGCCGCGCTCGAGCCTCGAATGCTCGCGCTCATGCACGGCTCGTCGACGCGCGCTCGCTGCGCAGAATCGCTCTTGCGCCTGGCCGATGCCTACGACTCGATGATCGGGCAGGATTGACCTGTCCCACTTTGCCGTCGGATCGCGAGCCACAACCAAGCGAGCGCATCGACCGCTCCATACGGCCACTTGCACGGCGCTACGGCTCGGACGCGGGCGCGGCGGCTCAACCGGGTTTGGGCGCGAACTCCAGGTTCTTCAACGCGCGCGCACGCGCCAGCGACAGCCAGACATACGCAAGCACGACCGTCGCACCGCCGGCGAGCGCGAATCGCGGGCCGGCGAGCGACCCGGCGATGTTGAGCAGAAAGCCGCTGAAAAAGACCAGGCCCCAGACCAGCGTGAACACGCTCATCACGCGCCCCCGGTAACTGTCGTCCACCTGGGTTTGCAGGATCACCTGCACGCAAGTGACGAAATGGCCGTGGCATACGCCCGCCACGAAGATCATGCAGAACGAAAACCAGTACCCGTCGCTTGCGGCCAGGCCGATCAGCGCCGCGTTGTAGATGGTCAATGCGCCCACCATCAGGTTCCTCGGCGACACGCGCGCCTGCACCCAGGTGTAGGAGAGCAGGCCGGTTAGCGCGCCGCCGCCCGCGGCCGAAGCGAGGATTCCAAGACCACGTGAATCGACCTGCAACAAGTCCTTGGCGAACACCGGCAGCATGTGGATGTAACCCATGGCGACGGTGGCGTTGAGCAGCGCTGCGGCGATCGCCGTGGCGAACACTTCGTTGCGGCGTATGTATTGCAGGCTATCGGTGAAATTCGCGATCAGACTGCCGTGCGAACGCGCCTGTGTGCGCATGGGACGCACGAGAAACAGCACCGCGAACATCGTGCTCACGCCGGCCGCGCACAGCAGAAAAGTATGCGGCGCGCCCGCCGCGGCGATGAGGAATCCCGCGATCGACGGCGCGATTACGCGACTGCCGCCGAACGCCATGGAAACGAGCGGCACCGCAGAGCTCAACAGCGGCCGCGGCAGCAGACGCGGAAAGAACGACGCGCGTGCAGGCTCGTCGATCGAGCCCGCGAGTCCCAGCAAGAATGCGCCCAGTGCGAGATGCCAGAGCTGCGCCACGCCGAGCAGGGTCGCCACGCCCACCATGACGATTCCGCTCGCCGAGACGATCTGGGCGCCGCCGATCAGTCTGCGCGCGTCGACGCGATCGGCCAGCACGCCGCCGAGCAACGTCAATACGAACTGCGGCACGAAACCGCAAAGGTAAACGAAGCCCAGTTGCGCCTGTGACCCCGTGATCTCGAAGGCAAGCCAGCCCAGCGTGAACGAAAACATCTGCTGGCTGACGACCTGCGCGACCAGGGCGAGCCAGTAGAGGCGGAAATCGCGCACCTTCAGCGCGAACAATGGATTGGCTTTGTCCTGCACCGACACTCCCTTGCGGTGGATCACGCCGCAAGCTTACCGCAGGCCCACGGCCCGAACCGGGATCGATACCGCCGTGCTTGCCGCGCGGGCAATCGTCGGGGCGACGCGAACGGCGCGCGTGCGTCAGCAGCGCCCGGGCGCCGCGATCCGAGGACGGAGCGTGTCGCACCGCGGGCTCGGCAATTGCGGAACCGATGCTGCTATTCCGGCTCGACCTGTGGAGCGCGCCATGCCACCACGTTACTGCGTCGTGGGCTTCGTGACCTACGGCAACGACCGGGGAAGGCGTTGCGCCATCCCTGCGGGCGAACTGGTGGAGCTCAGCCGCGCCGCCGACGGGAGCGGCGTCATGGTCTGGCAGGATTCGACCGGCCGCACCTGGTCGGAAGCACTGTCCGACCGGCTGCTCGCACATTACATGATGTCTCATCTGCGCCTGCTGCCCAGCCAGGACTAGCGTGCAAGACCCGGTCTGCCTGCTAAGTCTTTTCCATCTCCAGGGGTGGCGCCAGCCGCCATGATCGTTACTCGCCCGCGCGCAGAACACGCGTAGCCTATCGGGGCGTGGCGCGTCCTACCGCCTGGCGCATCACAACCGCGACGCCACCTCGGTGCGTGCACCGCGCCGCAAAGACGCGCACCATTCGGGCGCGCACCGCCGGCCGGACGCTGCAAGGCTCGCTTTCTCTGCATTCGGAGCGTATACACGCCGTAAGCGGAGGCCATGATGAGCTGGCGCTGCGCCATCCGCTCTCGGCGGCCCGCACACGCCCGCAGGCTCATGATGATCGACATCTGGTTGGAAATGCACGCCCAGACGCACCACAACGCGCAAGGTGTCGCCTCCGGGCACTACGATGTGGCGCTCACGTCCCAGGGGCGCGAGCAGGCGCAGACGGTCTTGCGCCAGCGCTATGCGCGCCAACGCTTCGACGCGGCTTATGCCTCGAACACGCGGCGCGCCTACGACACGGCCTGCCTCATGTTTGCCGATCGTCCGCTTCCGGTTTTCCAGGACGCGCGGTTGCGCGAATGCGACTACGGCGTCTACGAGGGGCGCCCGCGCGAGGAGATGGAAGCCGCCCGCAGCGCCGCCATCCACGCTCCGTATCCCAACGGCGAGAGCTACGATCAGGTCGTGGCGCGAATGCGAGGCTTTCTTGCGCATGTTGCCGAGTACCGCGAAGGTCAAACCCTGATGCTCATCGGCCACGCGGCCACGCTGTTCGCGCTGGAACACCTGGCGCGCGAGCGGCCGCTCGAAGCGACTGTGGGTGTGTGGCCCGAGAGGCCGTGGCGATATGCGTTATCGCCGCACGGTCTGCTCCTGCGGCCGCATACGATTTGAACGCCTGGTGATTGAGCGCGCGGGAAACAGCGGCTGCTCGCCGCCGTAGGTCGCCGACAAGGCTCGGGATACTAGCCCGCCAGCGCGCTCGCGCGCTGCAGGCACTCACGGCACTCGCGTACGATTCGCTCGAGCAACTCGGCGCAGGTCGGGATGTCGTGAATGAGCCCGACTACCATGCCGGCGCTGACGATGCCGGCATCGATGTCACCGGTGCGCACCGCCACCCTCCCGCGCGCGCCGGCGACCAAGTGGCGCACCTCCTCGAACTTCGCACCCGACTTCTCCATCGCGACGACTTGGTCCGATACCGAGTTCTTCAGCACGCGCGAGGTATTGCGCATGGTGCGGAAGATCAGGTTGGTGTCGCGTTCGCCGGCGTTCAATAGCGCCTGCTTCACCTTCTCGTGAATCGGGGCCTCCACCGTGCACATGAAGCGCGTGCCCATGTTGATACCCTGTGCCCCCAGCGCCATGACAGCCGCCATGGCGCGCCCGTCGCCGATACCGCCGGAGGCGACGATCGGGATCTTCAGCGCATCGGCCGCAGCCGGAACGAGGATCAGGTTCGGCACGTCGTCCTCGCCCGGATGGCCAGCGCACTCGAAGCCGTCGATGCTGACGATATCGACGCCGTGGCGCTCGGCCGAGAGCGCATGTCGCACCGAGGTGCACTTGTGCACGATCGTGATGCCGTGCTGTTTGAGCTTGGGTGCGAAGTCCTTGGGGTTGTTGCCGGCCGTCTCGACGATCTTGATGCCGCTTTCGACGATGGCGCGCATGTATTCGTCATAGGGCGGGGGCGTTATGGTCGGCAGGATGGTAAGGTTTACGCCGAACGGTTTGGCAGTCATCGTTCGGCAGCGGGCGATCTCCTTGCGCAAGTCCTCCGGCGTGGGCTGGGTTAGCGCGGTCAGGATGCCGAGCCCGCCCGCGTTGGAAACCGCGGATGCGAGCTCGGCGGTGCCGACCCATTGCATGCCGCCCTGGATGATCGGATATTCGATGCCGAGCAGTTCGCTGACTCTGGTTCGCATGGTTACTTCCCTGAAATCGGTTGTCTGGATCGTCGCCGCGGCGTTCAATAAGAGAGGTGGCGCGCTTCAAACGGAGGCATCTGCGACGCGAACGACCAGCTTTCCCGTATTCTCACCTCGAAACAGCATACCAAGTCCGATGGGGGCCTGCTTCAAGTCTTCGAGAATATGCAGGCGCTGCGTGAGGCTGCCGTCGCGCAACCGTGCGGCCAGCCAGATCCGCGCTTCCTCGTAGCGCGCGTGGTAGTTGAACACGAGAAAGCCTTGCATGCGACCATGCGCCGCGGCGAGCTTGCCGAGATTGCGCACACCGTATGGTTCCGCAGCCGCGGCCTCGGAGATGCGCCCGCACAGCACGACGCGGGCGCCTGCGCGCAGATGCGCGAGCGCGGCATCGAGTGTCGCACCGCCCACGTTATCGAAGTAGAGGTCGATGCCTTCGACACAGGCGCGGCCGATCGCCGCGGACAAGTCGGCTTGGGCCTTGTGATCGATCACGGCGTGGGCGCGAAGATCGTTCGCGACGAACGCGCACTTGGCCGGGCCGCCCGCGATCCCGGTGACACGGCAGCCTTCTATGCGCGCGATCTGCAGCGCGATCTGGCCCACCCCGCCGGCCGCGGCGGAGACAAGCACGCGATCGGCGGGCCGCAGCCCGCCGATATCGCGCAAGCCGAAATAGGCCGTCACCGCGCTCAAGCCGAGCGGCCCGATCCAGTCCTCGGTCGTGCCCAGCGACAGGTCGAGCTTTTGCAGGTAGCGCGCGGCCAGAGTCGGGTGCGTTTGCCAGCCGAGCCGTGCCTGCACGAAGTCGCCGGCGGCGAAGCCCTCGGCGCGGCTTTCGAGCACACGTGCAATGCCCCCGCCGCGCATCACCGCACCGAGCGGGATGCCCTGCTGGTAGCCCGTACCCTCGCGCATCCACGAGCGCATCGCCGGATCGATGGATAGATACACGGTTTCGAGCATCACTTCCCCGGCCTGCGGCGCGCGCGCTTCAACGGTGTCGGCGCGAAAGTTTTGCGCTCCCGGGATGCCTTCGGGGCGCGATGCGAGCAGAAGACGCCGGTTGATCGGCATGTCGGGAGTGCAATCGGTCAGCGCAGCAAGCAATCGCGCCCTGACTTCGCCACGCGCGCGTTCGTGATCACTGCGCGAGCGACACGCGACAGCGCCAACGCGACCACCGCCGCGTTACTTCGGCGCGTCCCGGCTCACGCCCCGCGTGATTCATGTGTCGAGTGTAGTGAGGAAGAAAAGTCCAGGCAAGCGAGGGTAGGCTCACGCCGCAGATCTGCGCGGCAGCGCCTGTTCACGCCTTCGTCATCCCGCACGCGATTGCCATTCGCACCAGATCGGCGAGCGAGTGCGCCTGCATCTTCTCCATCGCTTTGGCGCGATGCACCTCGACCGTGCGCGTGGAAAGTCCCAGCCGCGTCGCGACGGTCTTGTTGGGTCGACCTTCGACCACGAGCGCCATCACTTCGCGTTCGCGCGGAGTCAGCGTCGCGAGGCGCCGGTTCAGCGCATCGCCGTCGAGCGCCGCGGCCTGCGCGGTCGGATCGCCCGAACGCGCAAGCGCACGGTGCACGGCATCGAGTAGCGTCTGATCGTGGAAGGGCTTCTCGATAAAATCGGCGGCGCCCGCCTTCATCGCGCGCACCGCCATCGCGATGTCGCCGTGGCCCGTGATGATGACGATCGGGATTTCCGCGCCGCGGCTTCGCAGCGCTTCCAGCAGCTCGATCCCGCTCATGCCCGGCATGCGTACGTCGGCGACGAGACAGACCTCGGAGCGAGGTTCGTACGCGGCGAGGAAAGACTTGGCATCGCCGAACGTGCGCGATGCGAGCCCCACGGATCGCAGCAGCATGGCGAGCGAGTCGCGGATCGAGGCTTCGTCGTCGACCACGTAAACCAGGGGCTCAGGGTTCGGCATGTGTGCTCTCGGCGATCGGCAAGGTCAGGCGGAACACGGCGCCGGGGCGGACTGCGTCGGCCCACAGCCGGCCGCCATGCGCATCGATGATCGAGCGGCTCAGCGCAAGTCCGATGCCGATGCCTTCGCTCTTGGTCGTGTAGAAGGGCTCGAACACCTTCTGCGCCAGGGCGTTCGACAGCCCCGGACCGGTATCTCGCACCTGGATCTCGATCATGCCATCGGCCGTGCGCTCGGCCGACACGACGACGCGCCGTTCGCTCACGCCCGCGGCGTCGATCGCTTCGATGGCGTTGCGCACGAGATTGAGCAGTACCTGCTCGACCTGGATGGCATCGGCGAGCACGTCGGGCAGTTCGCCGATCGCCGCAGCCGAGACCTCGACCTCGTACTGTGCGGCCTCTGCACGCGTGAGCCGGAGCACATCGGCGATGAGCGCCTCGACCCCGATCGCCCGCGGGTGACCCTCCTCCGAGCGCACGAAGCCGCGCATCTTGCGCACGACGGCGCCGGCACGTTCGGCCTCGGTCGCCAGGCGTTGCATCGTATCCGCGCTTTCCTCCGTGGAAAGCTTACCGGCCTTGATGAGCCGCAGGCTCGCATTGGCATAGTTCGCGATCGCGGTGAGCGGCTGGTTGATCTCGTGCGCGATCGCGCTCGCCATCTCGCCCATCGAGGCGACCCGCGCGACGTGGGCGAGCTGCTCGAGATGGCTGCGCGCCTTGTCTTCCGCGCGCCGACGGTCGCTGACATCGAGCACGACGTTGAGACTTCCGCTGTAGGCGCCGGCGGGGTCGAATTGCGGGCTGGGCGAGATCCACACGTGCAGCAGCTGGCCGTCCTTGCGCTTGAGCACGAGCGCATGCGATGCAGCCCGACCGGACTCGCGCAGCCGATACGATTCGCGCCAGGCTGCGCGCATCTCCGGCACGGTCAGCATTTCGCCGCTGCGGCCGATAAGCTCCTCGCGCGTGTATCCGGTCATCTCGCAGAAGCGGTCCGAGACGAACGTCATGCGTTGAGCGGAATCGGTGATGTTGACCCCTTCGTTCATGCCCTCGATCAACATGCGATAGCGCTGCTCGCTCGCTCGCACCTGTGCTTCGGCCGCCTCGTGTTCGCTTTGCGCCGCGGCGGCGAGCAAGGACGTAACGCACAGCACGGCGAGAAAGAGGTACAGGCTGCCGAATTGGGCGAACGTGTGCTCGGGCGCCGTGCTCGGCATGATGAAAGGCCCCATGCCCATAGCATGGAACCAGATGGCGATGCCGCCGCAGATCAGCAGCACTGCGGTCGTGGCGCGCATGCCTAGCCGCAGGGCCGCCCAGAATGTGAATGGAAAGAGCGCGTAGGGCAGCGTCTCGGCACTCATCGCGGTGGCAAGGCGGCCGCTGAAGACGAGCACAGAGACGATCAGCGCGGCGGCGTAAACGATCGCCGCTTCGGCCAGGGAACCGGCGTGTGGGCGCGATCGCGCCGGCGGAATCCAGGTGAGAGCCGCCGGCACGAGCAACACGATGCCGATCGCTTCGCCGAGCGCGCTGACTTGCAGCAGCGCCAGGCGCACGGCCGGATCGGTATCGGGCGACCACTCGGCGCCGAGCGCCACACGCGCCGCGTTCGCGAGCGGGATCACGGTCGCGCCGACGAAGATCAGCAGCAGAACGTCACGCAGGTGCGCGAGCTGCGGACTGACCCGCAGCAGGTGTCGCAGCAACCACGCGGCAAGCGCGATCTGCGCCGTGGTGAGAAGCGAAGATCCCAGCGCCGGGCCGGGCGCGTGGCCGCTCAACAACGCGTAAGCGAACGCGCCGAGCCATACGCCGGTCGCGGCGCGGGTACCGCTGTGCAGGCAGGCAGCAAGTCCCACCGCCGAGGCAGCCGACACCATGGGTGCCTGGGCGGCGACTCGCAACAGCAGCATCGCGCCCTCCGCCGCGGCCACATAGGCGGCGGCAACGACGAGCGTCGCTACCCATGGGAATGCAGTCATGACGGTACGGTAGCAGCAATCCGAGGCTGCGGCACTACGTAGTAGTACGCCGGAGCAGGGCCGGGCCTGCGTATTTCCCACAAGCCTGCTTGCGTAGCGCTGCGAATGTTCGCGCCGGCGCGTGCTCGGCACGATGCGCCTTCATCGCCGCGATGACATTCGCAACCGCAAGGAGAGCATGATGCGAGCCCTGGATGCGCAGATGCTGCAGGACCATACCCGCTATCTCACCGCGTACGCGTTGCGCCGGGTTTCCGACCGCAGCCTCGCCGAAGACCTGGCGCAGGAAACCTTGCTCGCCGCGCTTTCGGCCGAAGGCGAATTCGCAGGCCGCAGCACCATGCGCACGTGGCTCGTCGGAATTCTCAAGCACAAGATCGCCGATGTGTTCAGGGCGCGCGTGCACGCGCCGTTGAGCCTGGAAGCGTTGCGCGCGGCCGACGACGAGCCGATCGAGCTCTGCATCGCGGCCAACGGCGAGCATTTCGACTTCGGCGGCGATCCGCATAGGCAGCTCGAGCACAAGCGCTTCTGGGAAGCCTTCCAACGCGAGCTCGCTCGCATGCCGGCGCGTATGGCGGAAGCTTTCGTAGCCTCGGAATTCACCCCGGCAGACAGCGACGCGGTGTGCGCTCGCTTCGGCGTCTCGCGCGGGGCGCTCTGGGTCCTGCGCTGCCGTACGCGGGCGGCGCTGCGCCGGGCGCTCACGCCGGCGCCGGTCGCCTGACACGGTAGATGCGCGGGAACGATGCCCGCGCGCCCGGCGTCGAACACGCTGGTGCCTGCTATCATCGGCATCATCGGGATTGCGCTGCGGCAGGAGGCGTTGTCATGTTGATCACGTTCAGTACCAAGTCGCACGCGGACATCACCATGTTCGACTACGTGGCCGAAGCGCTGCTGCATATGATGGGACAAAGCGGTGCGATCCCCGGAGCCATCCTGGCGCCCGACATAGCGCCGGCGCTGGAGCGACTGAAAGCCGCGGTCGCCGAGTCGGGCCATCAGCCCGGACCGGCGGCACCGGGAGCGCAGGCGGCAAGCTCGGACGAGGAGACGGCGGCGCCGGTAAGCCTGCGCCAGCGCGCGTATCCGCTGATCGGGCTGTTCGAGGCGGCGCTAAGCGCCAACACCGATGTCACCTGGGCGCCGACGCGCAACCCTCTGCTTTGAAGCGCTAGAGTCGGTGTTTTGACTGTACTCGCTTGCGCCGGCGCCGCCCGGCCGCTCGTGCACTGGCCGTGAATTCGCCCGACGCCCCGTTCGATCCTCTGAGCGCGTTCCATCCTGCCGTCGCGGCATGGTTTCGTCGCGCCTTTGCGGCGCCGACCGCGGCGCAGAGCGAAGCCTGGCCTGCGATCCGTTCCGGCCGTCACGTCCTGATCGCCGCTCCGACCGGATCGGGCAAGACGCTCGCAGCCTTCCTCGCCGCGATCGACGAGCTGGTATGCGACGGGCTCGAAGGCAAGCTCGCGGACGAGACGCGCATCGTGTACGTCTCGCCGCTGAAGGCGTTGTCGAACGACATCCAGCGTAACCTCGAATGGCCGCTCGCCGGGATCGAGATCGAGCTCGGTCGCATGGGGCTGGCGCGAGTGCCAATCCGCGCGATGGTGCGCACCGGCGATACGCCGCAGAGCGAGCGGGAACGCATGCGCCGCCAGCCTCCGCACATCGTGGTGACCACGCCCGAATCGCTCTATATCCTGCTTGGCGCCGAGTCGGGTCGTAAGATGCTCGCCGGCACGCGCCGTGTGATCGTTGACGAGGTGCACGCGCTTGCGCCGGACAAGCGCGGCTCGCATCTTGCGCTCACGCTGGCGCGCCTGGAACACCTGACCGGCCGGCGGTTGCATCGCGTCGGCCTGTCAGCGACGCAGAAGCCGCTCGATCTCATGGCCGAGTTCCTCGTTGGCGCGGCGGCCCCGGAGCCTGCGACCATCGTCGATGCAGGCCACGTGCGCGAGCGCGATCTGGCGATCGAGCTCCCGCCCATGCCGCTGGAAGCGGTGATGTCGGCCGAGGCGTGGTCGCAAGTCTACGATCGGCTGGCGGCGCTGATCGAGGCACACCGCACGACACTCGTGTTCGTCAATACGCGGCGTCTGGCGGAGCGCGCGGCACGCCATCTGTCCGAACGCCTCGGCGCGCAGAATGTCACGGCGCATCATGGCAGCATGGCGCGCGACAAACGGCTCGACGCCGAACAGCGCCTGAAGCGCGGCGAGCTGAAGGCGCTGGTCGCGACCGCGTCGCTCGAGCTCGGCATCGACATCGGCGAGGTCGATCTGGTCTGCCAGCTCGGGTCGACGCGCACGATCTCGGCCTTCCTGCAACGCGTCGGCCGCGCCGGACACTCGATCTCGGGCACGCCGAAAGGACGGTTGTTCCCCGGTTCGCGCGATGACCTGCTCGCCTCGATCGCGTTGATCGATTCGGTGCGCCGCGGCGAGCTCGATCGCGTATCGATTCCCGAGAATCCGCTCGACGTGCTGGCACAGCAGATCGTGGCCGAGGTGGCGTGCGGCGAGATCGGCGAGGATGCGCTCTATTCTTTGGCACGCACTGCGCATCCGTTTCGCAATCTTGCGCGCACGGCGTTCGACGACGTCGTCCGGATGCTCGCGCAGGGCTACACCACGCGGCGTGGACGCGCGAGCGCGCACATTCATCGCGATGCCGTCAACCGGCGCCTCACCGCGCGACGCGGCGCGCGGCTTACCGCGATCACGAGCGCGGGCACCATTCCCGACACGGCCGACTACGACGTGATCCTAGAGCCCGAGGCGCATCGGGTCGGTACGGTGAACGAGGATTTCGCCGTCGAGAGTCTGCCGGGCGATATTTTCCAGCTCGGCAACACATCGTACCGGTTGCTGCGGATCGAGGCGGGTCGGGTGCGGGTGGAGGACGCTGCCGGACAGCCGCCGAACATTCCGTTCTGGCTGGGCGAAGCCCCGGCGCGTTCGGGTGAACTGTCGCAATCGGTGTCGCGCCTGATCGAAACGATCGGAGGATTACTCGGCGAAGGCGGGCGCGACGCGGCGCTAAACTGGCTGACGGGCGAAGTCGGGATAAGCGCGTCGGCGGCGGAGCAGGCGCTCGACTATCTCGCCGCCGCCCGCACGGCGCTCGGCGTACTGCCCACGCTCGATACCATCGTCATGGAACGCTTCTTCGACGAGTCGGGTGGTATGCAGCTCGTCATCCATTCGCTCTGGGGCAGCCGCATCAATCGCGCCTGGGGTCTCGCGC
>WYBJ01000095.1 GCA_011525945.1 Burkholderiaceae bacterium
GAATGCGCCCATGGCGCTGCGTCAGACGGTCGTGGTCGGCGCGCGCTTGCGGACATACCGCCCGGGCGCGGCTTCGATCGCGACGTAGCGCGCGTTCCCCGGTTCCTCTGGAGCCATGACAAGCGGGCCGGCGTGCGCCTTCACCCATTTGGCCCAGTGCGGCCACCAGCTGCCCGCGCGCATCCAGGATGCCCGCAGCCACGTTTCGGAATCGCCGGCGCCGAACTCGCCCGTGCGAAAACCGCGTCGCGCTGCCTGCGGCGGATTGACGATCCCGGCGATGTGCCCGCTGCCGCCGAGCACGAACGTGACATCGGCTGCGAGCAGGCGCGCGCTCGTATAGGCGCTGCGCCAGGGCACGATGTGATCGGCTTCGGTCGCGAGCACGTAGGCGGGAAGGCCGATGCGGCGAAGGTCGACCGGCACGCCGCACATCGTGAGCGCGTCGGGAATACGCAACGCGTTCTCAAGATACATGTGACGCAGGTAATACGCGTACATGCGGCCCGCCAGATTGGCGCTGTCGCCGTTCCAGTAGAGCAGATCGAACGGTGGCGGCAAGCGGCCCTTGAGATAATTGTCCACGACGTAGCGCCACACCAGGTCGTTGGCGCGCAGGCTTGCGAACGCAGCGGCCAGCCGGGCGCCGGGGAATACGCCGCCTGCGGCGAACTCGCGCTCGCACGCGCTCACATAGGCCTCGTCGACGTAGGCGCCGATTTCGCCGGGATCGGCGAAATCGAGCAGGCTCGCCAGCAAGGTGAGCGAGGCGGCAGGGCGCTTGCGCTTGCGACGCAGGACAGCGAGGGCTGCGGCGAGCAGCGTGCCGCCGACACAGAAGCCGAGTGCGTTCAAGCGTGCTTCGCCACTGATGCTGCGCACCGCTTCGGCGGCGCACATCACGCCGCGCTCGAGGTAGTCGTCCCAGGTGAGCTGCGCGCACGACGCGGGGACGTCGCGCCACGATATCATGAACACCGTGAGCCCCTGTTCCAGGGCGTAGCGCACGAACGAATTCTCCGGGCGCAGATCGAGAATGTAGTACTTGTTGATGCAAGGCGGCACGATCAGGAGCGCGCGCCGGTGTACCTGGGCGGTGAGCGGCCGGTACTGCAGTAGCTCGATCAGCTCGTTGCGGTAGACCACCGCGCCGGGTGTGACGGCCACGTTGCGTCCGACTTCGAAGGCGCTTTCGTCGCTCATCGACACCCGGCCCTTGGCGGCATCGGCCAACACGTTCGCCAGCCCGCGGGCGAGGCTTTCTCCGCCGCTGGAGAACGCGAGCTTCAGCGCCTCGGGGTTGGTGGCGACAAAGTTCGATGGTGACGCTGCATCAGCGAACTGTTGCGCGTAGAACGCGAGCTTGCGCCGGGTCGCTGCGTCGGTTGCCGCCAGCGCGATCAGGTCGCGCTGCCAGCCTGCGGCGACGACGTAGGAGCGGTGCAGGAAATCGAACCAGGGGAGCTCGCGCCACTCACGCGCGCGAAAGCGTGCATCGGATTCGGGCTCGGGTAGCTCCGAGCCGGACGCGGCGGGCGCCGCGAAGTGGCGCCACAGCGCAAGCTGTTCGGCGTAATAGCGTTGCTGCAACGCCTGCACGCGCGCGGGATCGCGGCTGAGCGCGGCGACAAGCGCATGGAACAGCGCGGCGAATTCAGGTGCGGCGCCGATCGCTTGCAGCCAATCGGCGCAGAATCGCGCCTGCGTCGCACCGAGCGCGGCGGCCGTTTCGCCGATGCTTGCGCCAGCGGCCGCGCTCGCCGCATCGCTGGCACGATGCGGCTCATTGGACATGCTGGAAGGCGACATGCGCGAGCCCGATGGTCGCAATGCCGATCCCGATCAGCACGATCTGTGCGATCGAGTGATGCAATTCGGGGCGCTTGTGCAGGCCTGGAATCAAGTCCGCGACCGAGACGTACAGCATGCTGGCTGCGGCCAGCCCGAGCAGGGTGGGGATCCATTGTTCGAGCGTCGACAGGGCCGCATAGCCGACGAGCCCACCGATCACCATCGCCACGCTGCTGAGCATGTTGACGGCAAAGGCCTTGCGCTTGCTGTAGCCCGAGTTAAGCAGGATGAGGAAGTCACCCACCTCCTGCGGCACCTCGTGCGCGATGATCGCAAGCGCGGTGACGATGCCGATTTGCGTATCGGCGAGGAACGCTGCCGCGATCAGGACGCCATCGACGAAATTGTGCACCGTATCGCCGATGGTGATCATGAGGGCGCTGCGACCATGGTCGTTGGCCGGCCGATGAGGGTCGTGCGCCTCGCATTGTTCCTCGTGGCAATGGCGCCACAGCACCAGCTTCTCCAGCACGAAGAAGAGCAGAATTCCGCCCAGTACGGTGGCCGCCGTGGCACGCACGTTCTTCGCCTCGCCGAAGGCGTGCGGCAGGATGTCGAGGAACACCGCACCCAGCAGCGCGCCGACCGCAAAGCTGATCAGCATCGGCACGCGCGCAGCGCTCACGCGCAGTGCGAAGGCGCCGGCTGCCAGCGCCGAGAGCACGCCGCCCGCCACACAGGTCACGACGATCCAGGCGAGGAGGGACACGCTGTCGATTCCTGAGTCGGGGATTGGCCTGACGAAGACGATGCCGAGCGCGTGCTGCGCACGCCTCGGCGTCCTGAGTGAAACGGCGAATTATACGGGCTGCATCACGCCGGGCTCACCGATCCAGATTAGCGCGGCCATGCGTCCGGTGCGAGGATTCAGACGGTGACTGTAGAAGCGATCGGGGTTCGAGTAGGTACAGAGCCCGCCGCCGTAGACTCGCGTTACGCCGCAGCGGGCAAGCCGCTGACGCCCGAGTCGGAACAGATCGGCCAGCCACTTGCCCGGCGTGCGCGGTTGAAAGGCATCCGCGGCCGCCGTGTCGATGTCGCAGAATGCCGCGCGCACCTCGTCGCCCACCTCGAATGCGTACGGCCCGATCGCCGGTCCGAGGTAGGCCATGAGCTCAGCCGGCGCGACTGGCAACGCGGCGACCGTGTTCTCCAGCAACCCGGCGGCGAGCCCGCGCCAGCCGGCGTGCGCGGCGGCGACGACCGTGCCGGCGGCATCGACGAGCAGCACCGGCATGCAATCGGCGATCTTCACGGCACACACGACACCGGGTGTGGCGGTGTATGCGGCGTCGGCTTCGACCACGCGCGTGACCGTGTCGGCGTGCACGACGCGCGCGCCGTGCACCTGCCGCAGCCAGCGAGGCGAGGCCGGTAACACGGCATCGAGCCGCGCCTTGTTCGCACGCACCGCCGCCGGATCGTCCGCGGTCAGATCCCCCAGGTTGAATGCCGCATAGGAGCCGA
Source organism: Burkholderiaceae bacterium (assembly GCA_011525945.1). Lineage (GTDB taxonomy): Bacteria > Pseudomonadota > Gammaproteobacteria > Burkholderiales > WYBJ01 > WYBJ01. Next base: position 3,319 of record WYBJ01000095.1, read on the forward strand.
CGCTCACGCCGCCGGCGCGTGTGGTGATGAACGCGCGCACGCGGGGAGCCGCAGGCCAGTCGGGGACGATCCAGTCGGCCGGTTGCATCATGCGGCCTGCACCGCACGCAGCCGTTCCAGCGCGGCTTGCAGATCGTGCGGCAGCGCGGCGCGAAACCGCATGCGCTGCCCGCTTACCGGGTGCTCGAATTCGAGCCGCTGCGCGTGCAGTGCCTGGCGGCCGATGAGCGCGATGCGTTCGGCTTGCGATTCGCGCCGGCGCCCATAGACCGGATCGCCCAGCAGCGGGTGGCCGATCGCGGCAAGATGGACGCGGATCTGGTGCGTGCGGCCGGTCTCGAGCGCGCATTCGAGCAAAGTGGCATGGCCAAAGCGTTGCACCGGAGCGTAGTGCGTGCGGGCGTGGCGCCCCCCGGCCACGACCGCCATGCGGGTGCGCTGCACGCGGTGGCGCCCGATCGGCGCATCGACCGACCCGGGCGCCTCGATATCGCCGTGCGCGAGCGCGTAGTAGATGCGTGCGACCGAGCGGCGCTGGATCTGGCGCACGAGTTCGGTGTGCGCGGCAAGCGTCTTGGCCACGACCATGAGGCCGCTCGTGTCCTTGTCGAGCCGATGCACGATGCCCGCACGCGGCACGTGCGCGCACGCCGGGCAATGGTGCAGAAGCGCGTTCAGGAGCGTGCCGCTCCAGTTGCCGCTGCCCGGATGAACCACCAGGCCAGCCGGCTTGTCGATGACCATGAGCGCATCGTCCTCGTGCGTGATCGCGAGCGCCATCGCTTGCGGCAGGTGCGCGAGGGCTTCGGGCGCCGGCATTGCGAATACGCGGATCGGTTCTCCGCCCCAGACTTTCTGCTTGGGCTTGGCCACGGCGCCGGCGACCTTGACGTCGCCCAGCCGCATCCAGGCGCTAATGCGGCTGCGCGAATGCTGCGGCAGCAGGCGGGCGAGCGCTTGATCCAGGCGCAGGCCGGCCATGTCTGCGGGGACGGTCAGCTCCAGGTCGATTGCGCCCTCTGTCCTATAATGCAAGGCCATGGCCGCAGCCGGATTCGCCGCGCCGGTTCGCGCACCAGCCGTACCGTGAGGTCGATCGCATGCGTGCATCCGTGTTACGAGGCTTGCGTAGTGTAGCCCTGTTGGGCCTGGCGCTCCTGGCGGGCTGCGGAACGTTCAAGTTCGGCGAAGAGATCGACGAGACCAAGAACTGGTCGGTGTCGAAGCTCTACTCCGAAGCGCGCGCCAATTTGATGGATCGCAGCTACACCGAGGCGATCTCGCTTTACGAGAAGCTGGAAGCGCGTTATCCCTACGGCCGCTACGCGCAGCAGGCGCAGCTCGAGGTCGCTTACGCGCATTTCAAGCAGGGCGAGCCCGCCTTGTCGATCGCCGCAGCGGATCGTTTCATCAAGCTGCATCCCAACCATCCGAACGTCGACTACGCCTACTACCTGAAGGGGCTCGCCAACTTCAATGACGATCTGGGCCTGATGCACATCATCAGCCAGCAGGATCTGACCGAGCGCGACCCGAAGGCCGCGCGCGATGCATTCGAGGCATTCAAGGATCTGGTGCAGCGCTACCCGGACAGCAAGTACAGCGAGGACGCCAAGGCACGCATGGGGTATCTGGTGAACGCGCTCGCTGCGCACGAGGTTCACGTCGCCCGCTATTACCTCAAGCGCGGCGCCTACGTGGCCGCGGCCAATCGCGCGCAGGCGGCACTGCTGACTTATCCGCAGGCTCCCGCGAACGAGGAGGGCCTGCTCATCATGGTGAAGGCGTACGACGCGATGGGTCTGACGGATTTGCGCAAGGACGCCGAGCGTGTGATGACCAAGAATTTCCCGAACAGCAAGTATCTCAACGGCGGGGGCGCCCGCGACAAACCTTGGTGGGTCATCTGGTAGCGGTGCCGGGCAGGCGGATGCGCTCGCGCCGCCGGACCGCCATCGTGCCCGTCAGCAGCAAGACCCCAGCGGCCATCAGCGCCCAGTTCGCCGGTTCCGGCACTGCCGGGACGGCGGCCGCCAGCGATACCTGTCCGCCCGAGGCAAACAACCCCTCGATCACCATCGGGTCTCCGCTGAACTGCAGCTTGTCCTTCTTGATGTCGAAGCTACCCTCGATCCATTTGCCCGGGCCGCCCTTGGCGTCTTGTGGCCGATAGCGCATCTTCACGGCCTCGTAGCCCAGCGCGCCGTTCGCAACCGGCCTGCTGTCGCCACCGCTCGTCGTCAGCGAGTGCAGGCTCACATTGCTGAAGATCATCTGGAAGAAGCTTTCGGGTTTGTGGGTGCCGCTGTCCTTGACCACGTCGAGCGTGGCGTCCTTGAACGTCGTGCCGTTGGCGACGCCCAGAAACAGCGGCACCACGCTGGCATCGAGGTATTGTGACCAGGCGAAATCCGCGAACGAGGCTCTACCGTTACCGCCGTCCGTGTTCGAGGTCGATTGCACTTGGCTCACGCCCCAGGCCCAACTCGTCACATCGATCCAACGTTCGTGTCCCACGGCGGTGGACTCGCCATCGATGGTGTCGATCTTCAGGTAGTTGGCGAACTGCGCCCAGGCCGGGGCGCTCATCAAACCAATCGCCAGCAAGCTGGCACGGAACAAGTTTTTCACGAGGTGCCTCCGTTTTGTCGAGCATCGTGCGCGTGCCCCCTTTGCATCACGTACGGCGAGCGCGAGCATCGCATGATCCGTCGGACGAGTTGCCTTCGCAAGCGCTTTATTCACAGATCGCCGTGCCGTGAGTCGGATGGGTCGGGCAGACGGCCGCCGCGGCGATGGCCAGCGCGGTTGCCGGCCGGGTGGCCAGAGCGATCCATCGAACGGCGCTGCCGGTAGCGGACCCGGCCATACCTCATCCACCGTTATCATGGCGCAACGCGGCCGCTCGCAGGCCGGCGGGCGTGTAAGGGAAGGTACTGGCATGGGAACCACGGCGACGTCGCTCAGCGTTCTGATTCCGCTCGGTGGCGAGGACATCGCGGCCGACACGATCGCCGGTAGCATCGAGAAGCAGGGGTACAAGCGCGTCGCGAAGGCGGGAGCCGGAGCCGACAAGCACGTCGTACTCGTGCGTGCGCAGGGGGCGCGCTACGTGACCGTGTTCGATCGCGACAACGCGATGCTCGATAGTGGCGAGCTGCGCGAGCTCGCCGTGCTCGTCACGCAGAAGCTCAAGACGGCCGCGCTGCACACCAGCATCGTCGACAGCGACAGCGGTGAGATTGTTGTCTATCACAAGGGCAAGCAGGTCGATGCCGTGGGGACGAACGTGACCGGCGATGCGCAGGTGCGCACCGCCGACACGGCACGCGCACGCACCTGGCGCCGGATCCTGCCCCAGGCCATGTCGGCGGCGGACGGCATCGCCGCTCCCGCGAGTTCCGACCGTGTATTCGCCGACAACGTGGTGGCTGGCTGGTGCCGTGTCGCAGGGCTCGATCCCGCCGTCGCGCTAAGCATTTTCGATGAAGCCGCCGCCCATCCTGCAGCGCTGCACTACCACTACGTCCGCGATACCGCGCGCCGCAAAGTGCCCGCACCGCCGTCGACCGGGGTGGACCTGCGCTTTTTCACCGACGACGAGGATCGTCCGGAGCATCTGGTGTATCCGGCCGCCTGGCCGGTGCGCATGGGGACGAAGCACGTCGCCGTGTGGTTCGCGGTAAGCGAGGGCGCCGGATTCTCCTCCGTGCGTGTTCGCCTTGGCGTGGATCCGTCCTGCGGGCTTGCCGTAACCCGGATCGGGCTGTCGTCGAGCCCTTTCCACAACGGACAGCTCATAGGCGATGCGGTCGCGGTTTTCTCCTGGGAGGCAACGCCGGAGCACCCGCAATGGAACCTCGACACGCCGGTCGAGATCCCCGACTTTCAAGTTCCGACACCCGTTTCCGGTTCGCGCTCGCGCCAGATTCTGGTCCTGCGGATCGCCGTCGGCGCGGCGCACGCGGTGCAAGCCGAGGCGCGTCCCATCCTCGAGGTCAGCGCGCCTTCGGCGTACACGCACGCCTTCACGCCGCTTCGCTTTTCGTTCATCGAGCCCGCATGGCAGCCGATCGCCATGCGGCCGTTACCGGTACGGCGCTCGGCGGCAGATCCCATGTACCCCCACGAAAGCGATCGCGAACAGGCTTTGCTCCTGCTCAACGGATCGGGCGTGGTGTCCGCCTGTGCCGTGCTGGCGAACCCCGACGCTGCCCTCTCGCGGGTCCGTAACCTCGCCCAAGCGCTGCTGTCCGCGTGCAGCGGCGACGCGCGTGTGGTCCTTCGCACCTGTACACCGCAGACCAGCTCCGGGCATTCGTCGAAGGCGACCTTCGAGACGACTGCCGCCGCCTGCATGCAGTCGCCGCGCAGCGCCAAGGCATTCGGCTCGCCGGTGCGCTATCAGTCCGTTGCGCTCGAGGTCGGGGCCGCGGCGCTCGCCGCGCCGGTTGCGGGACTGCTGTACTACCTGCCGGACGATCACGACGGCACTTCGGCACTGCACGTCTGCGCGTGGTGCATGGACGCACCGCAGTGCGCCGAAGGGATCGGTATCGCAGCCGCCGACCTGCGCTCGCAGTTCGAGCGCTGGATCGCCGCGGCCGAGCCCTTGCAGGCCTGGATCGACGACAGTGCCTGGCGGCCGGGCGCGACCAGTACGCCCTACGAGGTCGTCGCCGGCGTCTACAGCAACTATGATGCGCAACTGCGAGCAAGCAGCGCCCACCTGCGCTACGTCGCAAACCTCATGTGGCTCGGCCGCGGCCTTCTCGCGCGCGTCGAAGCGACGGCTCTGGAACGCGCGGCCACGGTACAGGTCGACCGCGGGGTCGCCCGCATCGCGCTGCGCGCAGGCGCATCGCGGATCGATCTCGAGCGTGCGCTGGAGCCGATTCTACCGGGCCCGGCGCCGCTTGCGCCGGGGTAGCCGGGATTTGTACGTGCCAGTCGTCGATGATTCTGCCGATTGTCGACCTCAGGAGCGGCAGTCGCGCGAGCTGGCCAAGCCGTCATCGCATCGTCCGCGATCGCCGACGACAGGTTCGAGTTCGGCGGGCGTGCTCAGCTCACGAGCTCGGGGCGGTCGCGAAACAGCTCCAGCGCCTCCGGGTTCGCCAGAGCCTCGATGTTCTTCACCGGCCGGCCGTGTACGACGTCGCGCACCGCCAGCTCGACGATCTTGCCGCTCTTGGTGCGCGGGATGTCTGCCACCTGCACGATGCGCGCCGGGACGTGGCGCGGCGAGCAGTTGCGCCGGATCTGTTGCCGGATCCGATCGCGCAGCGTCTCGTCGAGTGTGAGACCGGGGCGCAGGCGCACGAACAGCACGATGCGCACGTCGTTGTCCCAGCGCTGACCGATGGCGAGGCTTTCGACCACTTCGTCGAGCTGTTCGACCTGGCGATAGATCTCGGCCGTACCGATGCGCACCCCGCCGGGGTTGAGCACCGCGTCCGAGCGCCCGTAGATGATCATGCCGCCGTGCTCGGTGAGCTCGCACCAGTCGCCGTGACACCAGACGCCAGGATACTTTTCGAAATAGGCGCTGCGGTACTTGCTGCCGTCGGGGTCATTCCAGAATTCGATCGGCATCGAGGGAAACGCCCGGGTGCAGACCAGCTCGCCCGCTCCGGCTGACTTCGGCGCACCGTCATCATCGTAGACGGCCACCGCCATGCCCAGCCCGCGGCACTGAATCTCGCCGCGATACACCGGCAACAGGGGATTGCCGAGTACGAAGCACGAAATGAGATCGGTGCCCCCGGACATCGAACAGAGCCGCACGTCCGACTTGATGTTGCGATAGACGTAATCGAAGCCCTCGGGCGCGAGCGGGCTGCCGGTCGACAATACGGTGCCGAGCGCCGGCAGCTCGTACGTTCGTGCGGGCACGACCCCCTGTTTGGCAAGCGCGTCGAGGTATTTGGCCGATACCCCGAAGATGGTCGCGCGCTCGTCGCGCGCGTAATCGAACAGCACCTCGGGGCCGGGATGAAACGGCGAACCGTCGTACAGCAGCAGGGTCGCCTCCGAGGCGAGTGCGGAGACGAGCCAGTTCCACATCATCCAGCCGGTCGTGGTGTAGTAGAAAAGGCGGTCGCCCGGTTTCACGTCCGTGTGCAACCGATGCTCTTTCATGTGCTGCAAGAGCGTGCCGCCCGCGCCGTGCACGATACACTTCGGCGCGCCCGTGGTGCCCGAGGAATAGAGCACGTACAACGGGTGGTCGAACGGCAACTGCGCGAAGTCGATCGGGCGCGCCTGGTGCGGCGCCGTCCATTCGTGGATGTCGATTGCCTTTGGGATGTGCGCGATGTCAGGGGAGCGCTGCGTGTAGGGGACGATGACCACCCGTCGTACGCTCGGCAACTGGCGCGCGATCTCGGCGACCCGATCGATCGTGTCGATCGTCTTGCCGCCGTAGAACGCACCGTCGGCGGCGAAAAGAATCCTGGGCTCGATCTGACCGAAGCGATCGAGCACGCCTTGCACGCCGAAATCGGGTGAACACGACGAGAACACCGCACCGATGCTGGCGGCTGCCAGCATGGCGATCACCGTGCCGGGGATATTGGGCATGTAGGCGGCAACGCGGTCGCCGGGTTGCACGCCCGCATCGCGTAGCGCCTGCGCGAGCCGCGAGACTTCGGCGTGGAGCTCGGAAAAGCTCACCTTGCTGGCGATGCGATCTTCACCGCGGAAGACGAGCGCGGTCGCCTCGTCGCGGCGGCGCAGAAGGTTCTCGGCGAAGTTGAGCCGGGCGCCGGGAAACCAGCGCGCGCCCGGCATCGCATCGGCATCGACCACGACGCGCTCGGCGCCGCGCGTGGCGATCACGCCGCAAAAGTCCCAGATCGCTTGCCAGAACTGGTCGCGATAATCGATCGACCAGCGCCACAGCGTCTCGTAGTCGGCGCAGTCGAGCCCGTGGCGCGCATTTACCAGGCGCGTGAAAGCGCTCAGGTTGGCGCGCGCGGTGATTGCCGGCGCCGGCTGCCACAGGGGTGCGTCGTTCATGTTCTGACGTCTCGATGTGACCAGGTGTCGTTCATGGCGCGATGCAATTCACGACGGAAAATCGTTCGGCTCGTGCCTGCGTCGAGCCGGCCATCACGCGTCCTCGGCGCGCAGCAGCGGAAAGAGGATCACGTCGCGGATGCTCGGCGTATCCGTGAGCAGCATCACCAGGCGGTCGATCCCCACGCCTTCGCCAGCGGTCGGTGGCAGCCCGTATTCGAGCGTGCGGATGTAATCCGCGTCGTAATGCATCGCTTCCTGGTCGCCCGCGGCCTTTTGCCGCGCCTGTTCGCGAAAGCGGTCGGCCTGGTCCTCGGGATCGTTCAGCTCGGAGAAGCCGTTGGCGATCTCTCGCCCGGCGATGTAGAGCTCGAAGCGCTCGGTGAGATCCGGATGCTTGTCCGAGCGGCGCGCGAGCGGGGAAGCTTCGGCCGGGTAGTCGATGATGAAGGTGGGATCGAACAGGAACTCCTCGGCGCGCGCTTCGAACAGACTCAACTGCAGGCCGCCGGCGCCGTCCGCGGGCCGGTGTGCCGCGCCGATCCTCTGCAGCTCGGCGAGCAGGAATGTACGCTCGGCGAGCTGCGCCTCGGTATATTCAGGGTGGTACTTGCGAATGGCTTGCGTCACCGTCAGGCGCTCGAACGGCCTACCGAAGTCGATCTCGCGGCCCTGGTAGCGCAGCGTGGTGGTGCCGAGCACGCTTTGCGCGACATAACGAAACATCTCCTCGGTGAATGTCATGAGATAGCGATAGTCGCGGTAGGCGCAGTAGAACTCGAGCATCGTGAACTCGGGATTGTGCCGCGTCGAGATACCTTCGTTGCGGAAGTTGCGATTGATCTCGAACACCTGCTCGTAGCCGCCGACGACCAGGCGCTTGAGGTACAACTCGGGCGCGATGCGCAGGTACAGCGCCATGTCGAGCGCATTGTGGTGCGTGACGAATGGCCGCGCCGCAGCCCCCCCGGGGATCGGCTGCATCATCGGCGTTTCGACTTCGAGATAACGCCGCTCGAGCAGGAACTGGCGCACCGCCTGGATCATGCGCGAGCGTTGTACGAAGCGTTGGCGCGATTCGGCGTTGGTGATGAGATCGAGATGACGGCTGCGGTAGCGCGCTTCCTGGTCCGAGAGGCCGTGCCACTTTTCCGGCAGTGGACGCAGGCTCTTGGCGAGCAGTCGAAGCGTGCGCACACGTACCGTCAGTTCGCCCTTGCGCGTCCTGAAGAGCTCGCCCTCGATGCCCAGGATGTCGCCGATGTCGACCTGCTTCTTGAAGAATTCGTGCGCTTCCTTGCCCGCGTCATTGTCCGCGACCGAGATCTGGATCGTCCCGCTCATGTCCTGCAGATTGCCGAAGCTCAGCTTTCCCATCGTGCGCCGAAGCATGAGGCGGCCGGCGAGCTGCACCTCGATGCGACCTCGCTCCAGCGCCTCCGCGTCCGAGCTTTCGTGCTTCCCGACCACGTCGGCGGTGAGGTGCTTGCGCTCGAAGTCGTTCGGATACGCTTGCCCGGCCTCGCGCAGACCCTTCAGCTTCGCGCGCCGCTCCGCGATGACGTGGTTTTCGTCCTGGGGAGGTTGTTCGTTCGCCATCGATGGTCTCGCGGAGTCGTTCATTCGGTCCTAGCGCCCTGTAGGCGTGCCCCCCTCACCCTCGATCCTTCTCTCGAAGGGAGAGGGAAGACAAGCAAACGCATTGGGACAAACATATCAGGGGTTGAGAATGAGGGAACGGGATGTGGTGCATTTACCGGAAGCTCGCTACACGCCCTGTTTCAAACTCGCCTCGATGAACACATCGAGCTCGCCGTCGAGCACGGCCTGGGTGTTGCCGATCTCGATGTTGGTGCGCAAGTCCTTGATGCGCGACTGATCGAGGACGTACGAGCGGATCTGATGGCCCCAGGCGATGTCGGTCTTGGCGTCTTCCATGGCCTGGCGCTCCTCGTTGCGCTTGCGCCGCTCGAGCTCGTACAGGCGTGACTTGAGCATCGCCATCGCTTCGGCCCGGTTGCGGTGCTGCGAGCGGTCGTTCTGGCACTGGACGACGATGTTGGTCGGCAGGTGTGTGATGCGGATGGCCGAATCGGTCTTGTTGACGTGCTGCCCGCCGGCGCCCGAAGCGCGGAAGGTGTCGACCCGCAGGTCGGCTGGGTTGATCTCGACTTCGATGGTTTCGTCCACCTCCGGATATACGAATACGCTGGCGAACGACGTATGACGGCGCGCATTGGCGTCGAACGGCGATTTGCGTACCAGGCGGTGCACGCCTGTCTCGGTACGCAGCGTGCCGTAGGCGTAATCCCCGCTCACCTTGAGCGAGGCGCTCTTGATGCCGGCAACTTCCCCTGGGGATTCCTCCAGCACTTCGACCGAGAAGCCCTTGCGCTCGCAGTAGCGCAGGTACATGCGCTCCAGCATCTGTGCCCAATCCTGCGCCTCGGTGCCACCGCTGCCGGCCTGGATGTCGAGGAAGCAATTGTTCGGGTCCATCGGGTGGGAGAACATGCGGCGAAATTCCATGTTCTCGACCGCAGCATCCACGCCCTCCAGATCCCGGCCCACCGCGCCGAGCGTCGCGTCGTCGTCCTCGGTGCGAGCGAGCTGGTACAGCTCTTCGGCATCGCGCAGGCTCGCGGCGATGCGTTCTAGCGACCCGACGGTGCCTTCCAGGACCTTGCGCTCCTTGCCCAGGTCCTGGGCGCGCTGGCGATCGGACCAGATCGCCGGGTCTTCAATCAGCGCCGCGACCTCGGCCAGGCGCTTGCGCTTGGTCTCGAAGTCAAAGATACCTCCTGAGCTCGGACGCTCGGCGGGAGAGGTCCTGGATGTGCGACGCGATGGCGTTGATACGCTCGGGTTCCATCTTGGAAATCGGGGAAGAAATCGAACGCGCGAGTATACCGCAGGCAGGTCCGATTCAGTCCGCGGGCTGCCAGTGCTCGATGACGAGTTGGACGCGGCGCGCACCGTTGAACTCGTCGATACCGAGCCGGTAGACGGCATGCAGCCGCTGCGGCAGCGGCTCGGCATGGCCGAACACGATTGCGTCGAGCCCTCGCGCCGGCCCGTCGAGCACCAGGCGCGAATGCTTCTGCGCCGCCACGCGCTGACTTCGTACCCGGAACTCGCCGTGGAAGAGCGGTGGGGCGAAACCCTGGCCCCATACTTCCTGCGTGAGCGCGAGCGCGCGATCGAGCGCGAACTCCTCGGCCGCGAGCATGCCATCGGTCTGGATGTTCTGCGCGAGGTCGGACGGGGCAAGGCGCTCTCGGCACACGGCCTCGAACGCCGCGCCGAAGCCCGCCAGGTTGTGCTCGGCGATCGTCAGGCCGGCGGCGGCGGCATGTCCGCCAAAGCGCTCGATCAGCCCCGGGGCTCGCTTCGACACCAGATCGAGCGCATCGCGCAGGTGCAGCCCGGCGATGGAGCGGCCCGAGCCCTTGAGGACAACGTCGGCGTCGCTTGCGCTGGTCCCGGCGCCGCGCGTCAAGGTATCTGCGCTGCGCGCGAACGCGATGACCGGGCGGTGGAAGCGCTCCTTCAGTCGCGAGGCGAGGATGCCGACGACACCTTGGTGCCAGTCGGTACGGAAAAGACACAGGCTGTAGCGGTCGCCGATCGCACCGTCGATCAGCTCGTCGAGCGCGCCCTGGTGCATGTCCGCTTCGATCGAGCGCCGCTCGCTATTGAGCCGATCGAGCTCGCGTGCGATTTCGAGCGCTTGTGCGTCGTTCTCGCTCAGCAGGCATTCGATGCCGAGCCGCATATCGGTGAGCCGTCCGGCCGCATTGAGTCGCGGGCCGATGAGAAAGCCGAGGTCGTAAGCGCTCGCGCGCCGGTAGTCGCGGCCGGTGGCGTGGTAGAGCGCGCGAATGCCGGCGTGCATGCGCCCGGCGCGGATGCGTCGCAAGCCGTGATGAACGAGGATGCGGTTGTTGCTGTCCAGGGCGACGACATCGGCTACCGTACCGAGCGCCACGAGGTCGAGCAGATCTGCCAGGTTCGGCTCCGCGCGCGCCCCGAACGCGCCGCGTCGGCGAAGTTCCGCACGCAGCGCGGCGAGCACATAGAACATGACGCCGACACCGGCCAGGTGCTTGCTCGGAAACGCGCAACCCGCCTGGTTCGGATTGACGATGCACCTCGCGGCGGGCAACTCGGATCCCGGCAGATGGTGATCGGTCACCAGCACCTCGATACCGAGCCGAAGCGCCTCGGCAACCCCGTCGACGCTGGCGATGCCGTTGTCGACCGTGATGATGACGGCGGGGGCGGCGCGCTCGGCGCCCAGACGCACGATCTCCGGGGTCAAGCCGTAGCCGTATTCGAAGCGATTCGGCACCAGATAGTCGACCTGTGCGCCGAGCATGCGCAAGCCGCGCAAGCCAACCGCGCACGCCGTGGCGCCATCGGCGTCGTAATCGGCGACGATCAGCAGCCGTTTGCCCGCAGCGATGGCATCGGCGAGGATGGTTGCCATTGCGTCGGCATTCAGCAACCGATCGGTCGGTAGCAGCGCCGTGAGCGGATACTGGATTTCGGTGAGCTCGCGCACGCCGCGCGCGGCGTAGATGCGCGCGAGCAGCGGGTCGATGCCGGCATCCTGAAGCCGAGCCGTCGCGATCGGACAGTACTCGCGCGTGACGATGCTATGCACGGCCAAGAAGCGGCTTTGCGCGGCGCCACCAGCGGTGCAGGTGCCGGCGTGTGATACGGCGGGCGATGCAACGATCCGCGGTGAGCAACAGCAGGCGCAGCTCGACGATCGCGCCACCTTCGATCTGCTTGGTGAGCGGGTCGATCCAGTTGCGCTCGAAATCCGCGAGCGATATGTCTGTGCCGGAGCCGACCACGAGCAGCGAGGCATCCGGCGGCAGGGGCGTGAGGCTGGCGGCATCGGGTGGCATGGGCGCGCATTCGGCGCCGCTCGCACGCGCGATCCCGCGCACAATCGGATCGTCGCTGCACGCATGGGTGTAACGCGAGCGTCCGATCGCGGGCATGGCGCCGTTACCCCAGGGCCAGACGCCGGTCACGGCAAGCTTGCCGCTCGCTTCGCGCGCTGCATTGAACGCAGTCTCGTGCAGCAGCATCTGCGCTTCGGTAACGAGGCGGCGCAGCTCGGCGCCGTCGTCACCTGCCGGCAAATGTTGTTCGTCGAGCGCGCCGGCGCACGCCTGCGGCGCACGTGTGCGCAACGCCAGCCGCCGGGTTGTGTGCAGATACCAGCGTCCGGTCGGGGTCGACACGAGCTCGAAACCCGAGCAGGTGAGATGCGCTTCGAGCATGGCCTGCACGCTAGCGATTTCTTCCGGCGTGAGATCATTGCGCGGCAAGGGCACCAGTACGAGCCGCGAGCGATCGGCGCGCAAATGCACCGGATCGAGCCGCAGCCATTGGTCGTTGCCGGGTTCGATGCCGTCGCCGAGCAGACTCAAGGGGGCCGCGGGGAGCTCGTGCGTACGAGGCAGGTCGAACAGCGCTCGCAGGGTCGATTCGAGGTGAACGACGTCGAACGCGATTGGGTCGCCGCGCGTAACGCATCGCTCCAGCGCCGGGTAGCGCGAATTCGCGCCGGCCCCGGGCGGCAGCGGGCAGGCATCGAGCACGAGATCGATCTTCATGGCAGGTATCGGCGCGCGGCATGGCGCCCGACTATAGGTTCACGCCAAGCGAGCGTCAACGCTCGAAACTCTTCTCTCCCGAACTGAGAAAGGCGACGTTCCTGGTTTCCTCGCCCATGGTGATGGCGCGCGCAGTCGCGCGTTACGCGCGCGCCGATCCTCGGTTACACTGCCGCGTTTCATCGCCCGGCACGCCAGACTTGCAGCCTTTCGAGCTTTTCATCGGCCTGCGCTATACGCGGGCCAAGCGCCGCAACCACTTCATCTCGGTCATCGCGCTCATCTCGATGCTCGGCATAGCGCTGGGCGTGATGGCGCTGATCGTGGTGCTGTCGGTCATGAACGGATTCCAGAAGGAGTTGCGTGCGCGCATCCTCGGTGTCGCTTCGCACGTGCAGATCAGTGGCGTGGGAAACCGCCTGGTGCCGTGGCGCGAAGTGATGCAGCAGGCGCAGAACCACCCGGACGTGATCGCCGCCGCGCCGTTCGTAATGGCGCAGTCGATGCTCTCGTTCGGCTCCAACGTGCAGGGCGCCGTCATCCGCGGCATCGACCCGGCGGCTGAAGCGAAAGTGGCCGATGTCGGCCGGCACATGAAAGCCGGCAGCCTGGATCTGCTCAAGCCCGGCGAGTTCGGCATCGTGCTCGGCGCCGAGCTTGCGCGCGCGCTCGCCGTGCGCCCCGGCGAGACGGTGGTGCTGATCGCCGCGCAAGGCCAGGTCACGCCAGCCGGCATCCTGCCGCGGCTGCGCCAGTTCCGCGTCGTCGGCATCTTCGAAGTCGGCATGTACGAGTACGACTTCGGGCTTGCCTACATCAACATCGAGGACGCACAGCGGCTCTATCGCATGGGCGACGCGATATCGGGTGTGCGCCTGCGGCTGGACGATCTGATGGCAGCGCCGCGGGTTGCGCGCGAGATCGCGATGCAACTTCCGCCCGAAACCTACGTCGTCGACTGGACGCGCAGCCACGCGAACTTCTTTCGCGCGGTCGAGATCGAGAAGCGGGTGATGTTCATCATTCTGACGCTGATCGTGGCGGTTGCGACGTTCAATATCGTCTCGGCGCTGGTGATGGCGGTGACAGACAAGCAGGCCGACATCGCCATCCTGCGCACGCTCGGCGCGGCCCCGCGTAGCGTGATGAAGATCTTCATGGTGCAGGGGGCGCTCATGGGTGTCTTCGGAACCCTGGCTGGGGTGGCGGCGGGGATCGTGCTCGCGCTCAACATCGACGTGGTGGTGCCCTTCATCGAGCAGACCTTTGGCATCCGCTTCCTCGCCAAGGATGTGTACTACATCAGCGATCTGCCCTCCGATCTGCAGTGGCACGACGTGGTGGTGATCGCCTCCGTGTCGCTCGTGCTCACGCTCGCCGCCACGCTTTATCCGAGCTGGCGCGCTGCGCGCGTGAACCCGGCCGAGGCGCTGCGCTATGAATGAGGCGGCAACAGCGCCGATCACCGCGGCGGCCGCGGTGATCGAATGCCGGGGTCTGAGAAAGACCTACGACCAGGGCGACTTGCAGGTGCCGGTGCTGCTCGGGGTGGATCTGTCGGTTGCCTGCGCGGAAAGCGTTGCGATCGTCGGCGCGTCGGGCTCGGGCAAGAGTACGCTGTTGCACCTGCTTGGCGGGCTCGACGACGCGAGCGGGGGCGAGGTTTCGGTGCTCGGCCATGCGCTCGCGAGCATGAGCGCGGCCGCGCGCGGTGAGCTGCGTAACCGCTCGCTCGGCTTCGTCTACCAGTTCCATCACCTGCTGCCGGAATTCTCCGCGCTGGAAAACGTGGCGATGCCGCTGCTCATTCGGCGCATGCTGCCGGTGCGGGCGCGCGCGCAGGCGGCCGAGATGCTGCAGCAGGTGGGCCTCGGTCATCGGCTCGAGCACCGGCCCGGGGAGCTCTCGGGCGGTGAGCGCCAGCGCTGCGCGGTGGCGCGTGCGCTGGTCACGCGACCGGCCTGCATCCTCGCAGACGAGCCAACCGGAAACCTCGACCGTCAGACCGCGCAGGCCGTGTTCGGTCTCATGCTGGACTTGAACCGTGCAAGCGGCGCGAGTCTCGTGATCGTGACGCATGATGCCACGATCGCCGCGCGCACCGGACGCATCTTGCGGCTCGAAGACGGGGTCTTGCGGCCGGCGCAGGCGTGACGGGCGTGGCGGGGGTCTGTCAGGTTGC